>JAYOSU010000016.1:36918-40707 GCA_038139395.1 Cryomorphaceae bacterium | reverse complement strand
ACGGCATGGTTGAAGATGAAAATCAAGAAATTGAATTGACGGAAGCGCTAAAAATCGAGCCCGATTATGAGGTGGGTGAAGACGTTTCTGTTGAAGTTAAGCTGATTGATTTAGGACGTCGCTTCATTCTTGCCTTTCGACAAAACTTGGTAAGCAGAATCCAGGAGCACGACAACTCTGAGCTGTTTAAACGTTACAAGGACCTCGAGGGAGAAATTATAACAGGTGAGGTACATCACGTTCGTCATCGCGAGGTAATCGTGTATGATGACGAAGGAAATGAACTTATTCTCCCCAAAGATCAAATGATTGGAGAGAGAGAGTTTTTTAGAAAGGGTGATCCGATTCGTGCGGTTGTCAAAGAGGTTGTTTTCCGCGGTACCAAACCCGTAGTAATCATGTCTCGCACGGATGAACGCTTTTTGGCCAAATTATTTGAACAGGAAATCCCTGAAGTTTATGACGGCCTCATTACTATTAAAGGAGTAGTTAGAATTCCTGGTGAAAAAGCCAAAGTAGCAGTGGAATCTTACGATGACCGTATAGATCCGGTTGGTGCATGTGTTGGAATGAAGGGTTCTCGAATTCATAGTATTGTACGCGAATTGAGAAATGAAAACATTGATGTAATTAACTATACCAACAATCTCCAATTATACATTCAGCGCGCTTTAAGCCCCGCAAAAGTAACTTCGTTGAACGTTGACGAAGAGGCGGGTCGTGTGGAGGCTTTTTTAGCTCCGGATCAAGTGAGTTTGGCTATTGGCCGCGGAGGAACAAATATCCGTTTGGCAAGTAAGCTGGTTGAAATGGAAATAGATGTTTATCGCGATGATATTGAAATCGAAGACGACATTGAATTAGACCAGTTCAGCGACGAAATAGAAGCGTGGGTAATTACCGAATTGAAAAAAATCGGATGCGATACGGCGAAAAGCGTATTGAAGCTGACCAAAGAAGAATTGGTTTCAAGAGCTGACTTGGAAGAGGAAACAGTAGAAAACATAATCTCAATTCTGCAACAAGAATTTGAGGAAGAATAAAAACAGTAAAGACACTCTATGAGTAGCGTCAGATTAAGCAAGGCCACCAAAACACTCAATATCTCACTTGAACGTGCGGTTGAAGAGTTGGCAAAAAATGGCCATGACATTCCAAACAATCGAAACACAAAGATTTCGGAGGAACAGTATGAGGTCCTGAGGACTGCATTTGCCGATGATCTCGAGCGCAAGAAAGCTGCTGAAGAGGTGAGTCAGCAAGGCAAAGAAGAAAAAGAAACTTTGCGTGGTACACCAAAGGACGAAGAGCCTGCGGAGCCAGTTGTAGAGGTTGAACCGGTTAAGGATACACCCAAAGCTGAGGAGGAAGAAAAGCCTGCTGAAGAGGTGCCTGTTCCGGAAGAAGCAAAGCCTGCAGAAACTAAAGAAAAACCCGCCGAGGAAGCTATTGGCGAATTAAAGGTCATGGGTAAAATTGATCTTGACGCCACTAAACCCAAGAAAAAGCCAAAGAAAGAGGAGCCTGCTCCTGAAAAAAAGAGCCACAAACCAACCGTTAAGGCTCCAAAAAAATCTGCTGGTGGTGCCAAACTTCAAGAGCAAGCGCCAACGAAGAAGGAAGAAACTAAACCAGAGGACGTTAAGCCAGAAGACGCAGAACATCAAACTAAATACGTTAAAATCGACGGTCCAAAATTTACTGGACAGAAAATCGAGCTTCCGGTTGAAAAGCCTAAAACACCCAAAAAGAAGCGGACGCGAATAAAAACTCAAGGGCCTGGAAACGCTACACCGGTGCAAACCGATCCAAGAAATCGTAATCAGCGTGGTGGGAATAATCAGAATCGTGGAAAAGGAAAGGGCCGACGCAATCAGCCCGTAGTTGAGAAGCAAGAGCTGTCTGATGAGGAAATCCAGAAGCAGATTAAAGAAACGCTTGAGAAATTAACCTCGGGTAAAAAGAACAAAGGCGCTAAAATTAGACGAGACAAGCGCGCTGAGCGAAGAGAAAAAGAGGAACTCGCTGATATGCAAGCAGCAGAGGACAGCAAAGTATTACAGGTAACGGAATTTGTTACGGTAACAGAGCTCGCCAATATGATGGAGGTAAGCGTTAATGATGTCATTGCTTCTCTAATGGGTGTTGGAGTCATGGTTACCATGAATCAACGTTTAGATGCTGAAATGCTTGAGATGGTCGCTGAAGAATTTGGCTTTAGCGCAAACTTCGTTGATGAAGAGGTTACTGAAACTTTCCAGGAAGAAGAAGACAAGGAGGAAGATTTGAAGTCTCGTTCTCCAATTGTCACGGTAATGGGTCACGTTGATCATGGGAAGACTTCCCTTTTGGATTACATACGGGAAGCAAATGTAATTGCTGGTGAAGCGGGAGGTATTACTCAGCACATAGGTGCTTATAATGTTAAGGTACACACAGGTCAAACAATAACGTTCTTAGATACACCAGGTCACGAAGCGTTTACTGCAATGCGTGCTCGTGGTGCACAAGTTACAGATATAGCCATCATTGTGGTTGCCGCTGATGATGCGGTTATGCCTCAGACGAAAGAAGCAATTTCCCATGCACAGGCAGCTGGCGTACCTATAATTATAGCGATTAATAAGGTTGATCGTGATGTGGCCAACCCTAACAAGATTATGGAGCAATTATCTCAAGAAAATATCTTGGTCGAAGATTGGGGAGGAACTATTCAATGTCAACAGATATCTGCAAAAACAGGTCTAAATATTGAAGAGTTGCTTGATAAAGTATTGCTTGAAGCGGAAATGCTAGAATTGAAGGCAAATCCTGATAAAAATGCTAGCGGAACAGTTGTAGAAGCGTCTCTAGATAAGGGTCGCGGTTATATGTGTACCGCGTTGATTCAGGCGGGTACAATGAAAGTAGGAGATTATGTTCTTGCTGGACAATACTCTGGTAAGGTTAAGGCAATGTTGGATGAAAGAGGCAAACGAATTAAGGTTGCGGGTCCTTCAACTCCTGTAAACCTACTTGGTATTGACGGTGCTCCAACCTCTGGTGATAAGTTCATAGTTATGGACGATGAACGTGAGGCTAAGCAAATTGCAGCGAAGCGTTTACAATTGCAACGAGAACAAAGTGTTCGTTCACAGAAGAAAATGACCCTAGAAGAAATTGGTCGTCGTTTGAAAGTTGGGGACTTCAAAGAGCTAAATATTATTTTGAAGGGAGATGTAGACGGATCTGTAGAAGCATTGTCGGATTCACTGCAGAAACTCACAACGGAAGAAATACAGGTTAATATTATTCACAAAGCGGTAGGTCAAATCTCCGAAAGCGATATCCTCCTAGCAACAGCCTCCGAAGCAATCGTTGTTGGTTTCCAAGTTCGCCCTTCAGCTCAAGCGCGTAAGCTTGCTGAAAAAGAAGATGTTGAAATCAGAATGTACTCAATCATTTACGATGCGATTAATGAGATCCGTGACGCAATGGAAGGCATGTTAAGTGCTGAGGTCAAGGAAGAGGTGAAAGGGTCTGCTGAGATTCGCGAGACCTTCAAGATTTCTAAGGTAGGAACTATTGCAGGTTGTATGGTCACTGACGGGACTATTGAACGCAACCATGATGTTCGAGTTATTCGAGACGGAGTGGTGGTATATACCGGTAAATTAGGTTCATTAAAGCGCTTTAAAGACGACGCCAAAGAAGTCCGTCAAGGATTTGAATGTGGTTTAAACATTGCAAACTTTAATGATATTAAGGTGGGCGATGTTGTAGAGGCCTTTGAAATGGTCGAAGTAAAAC
>JAYOSU010000016.1:18334-36818 GCA_038139395.1 Cryomorphaceae bacterium | reverse complement strand
AATGATATTAAGGTGGGCGATGTTGTAGAGGCCTTTGAAATGGTCGAAGTAAAACGAACCTTAGAATAGTTAAAATAAAAAAGCCCGGCCTAGCCGGGCTTTTTTATTGGTACTTATCTTAATGAAAAAGCAACGCGCCTACTGCGAAAAGAGCTCCATATACTGCAGCAATTCCCAATACCCAGTTTAGTAATAACATCCATGAGGATTGCCCATGCTTATTTGTTTCATTGACCTTAAGAGCTACGGGTTTCCATGAGCCTCCAGGCTGAACAGTTTTATAAAACTTTACCAGCGTGTAAAACGGCTCAGGACTCGTTAGATACATGGTAGTAATCCATGTAACTGTTGTAAAGGCAACGGTAAAAAAGAAACTGTTTGGGAAAGCCCAATCGAGTGTCGAATGAGCTATTCCGTAACCAATAAATGGCGCCAATGTCGCTGCAATTTCCGTCCATGCATTTATCCTCCACCAATACCATCGCAGTATCAGGACTAAACCGAGTCCTGCCCCGCATTCCATAATAAACTGCCATACTCCAGCAATACTGTCCATCATGCTGGTGACAAGCAACCCTATAAAAGCTAGAATTAGTGTAACTAACTTAGACATATTCAGGGTATTTCGCTTTGGTGAATTTGGATGGATAAAGCGTAAATAAAGGTCATTAATCAAGTAAGAGGCGCCCCAATTTAATTGAGTCGACATGGTCGACATGTATGCGGCAAAAAAGGATGCCAAAAGCATTCCTAATAAACCTTTTGGCATGAAATCGCGCATTATAAATATGTAGCCAAAACGGTAGTCCTGATTGTATTTTACCGCCTGTGGTAATTGTTCTCCATAAACGGCGCCCCAAGTACTCAGCCATTGCTCATATTCAGCTTCTTGTGCTGTCGTCATTCTTTCAAACGGCTGCTCTCCAGATAACATTTCGTAAGAAATAAAATTGGGCAGATCTTCTACGGGATTTCCCTTGGAGCCATATAATGCGATTGCGCTAAGTGCAACTAAAATCCAGGGCCAAGGTCTCACAGCATAGTGTCCAATTTGAAACAAGGCGCTGGCTAAAAAAGAAGAATGCTCGTCCTTTGTTGCCAACATTCGTTGAGCGCTGTATCCACCACCTCCGGGTTCAGCCCCTGGGTACCAAGAAGACCACCAAACCATTCCAAAAAAAGCAAGAAAAGAAGCCAGTGTTATTTGATATCCTCCTTGGGATGAATCGGCATTTCCTACAGCAGGTAAGAATTCGAAGGTTTCTGATGGAAGCACTTCTTTGAGTCCTGATATACCTCCTACTTCTGGAGATTGAAGTACATATATAGCGAGAACAATAGATCCCGACATGGCAAGGATAAATTGGAAAACGTCAGTATAAACAACCCCTTTAAGACCGCTTAAACTCACGTAAACAACAACACCAACAAGCGACAAACCGGTCCAAGTAAAGGCTTCTGAATAAGAAAGACCGAAGAAACCTTGCAGCAGCGTAATCATGGCAACATTTACCCATCCCATAATAAGGATATTCATGAAGGCACCTAAATAGATGGATTTAAATGCTCTTAAAAGCGCTGCAGGCTGACCGGAATATCTGAATTCTATAAATTCAACTTCGGTTGTTAGGCCGGAACGACGCCATAAACGAGAGAAAAAAACGGTGGTGAGCATTCCTCCGGCGAGCAAGTTCCACCAAAGCCAGTTTCCGCTGATTCCGTATTGCCCTACCAATTCTGTTACTGCTAAAGGAGTATCAGCAGCGAATGTGGTTGCTACCATTGATATTCCCGCTATATACCAAGGCAGCGAACGTCCTCCTAAAAAATATTCACTTACCGAGGTCTTGTTACTACGGCCAAAATACATGCCTACTAGAACAGTTGCTAGGAGTAATGTAATAAGAACTATAAGGTCTAAGGTGGTTAGCGTCATAGGTTTACTTACGTTTTCTTTGGAAGAAGTTCGTGATTATTTCACCGCATTCATATTCCATTATACCTGTAATTAATTCTGTCTTAGGGTGAAGATTTCCGCCGTGCTCTTGGAAACCTCGTTTCGCATCTTTTGCACCAAAAACTACACGGCCCATTTGTGACCAGTAAATAGCGCCAGCGCACATGGGACATGGCTCTAGTGTTACGTAGAGCGTGCATTTTTGAAGGTATTTAGATCCTAAATAATTTGATGCTGCGGTTATAGCTTGTATTTCTGCGTGAGCGGTAACGTCAGTAAGTTTTTCCGTTAGATTATGCCCTCTTGCTATGATTCGCCCATTAGCGGTGATAACAGCCCCAACAGGGACTTCGCCTTTACTTGCAGCTATTTGTGCTTCAGCGAGTGCAGCTTTCATGAATATGCTGTTATTGTCTAGCTCTATCATCTTCAACGCAAAATAGGTATTTGCCTCACAAGTTTGGCTATTTTTGCGGTTCAAACATAAAGTAAGATGTACAGATCTCATACTTGTGGCGAATTGCGCGCCTCACACATAGGACAAGAAGTTACACTAGCCGGTTGGGTTCAGCGCTCGCGTGAATTAGGGGGAATGACATTTCTTGATTTACGCGATCGTTATGGAATTACTCAGGTAGCGTTCAATGAAGAGTGGGACGCTAATCTATTGCAAGAGGCAAGAAAGTTAGGCCGTGAGTGGGTGGTTCAAATAAAAGGTGAGGTAATAGAAAGGCACAGTAAAAATGCTGCGATGTCAACCGGTGATGTTGAAATCAAGAGTTCCCATCTAACGGTGCTTAATGCAGCGGATACGCCGCCATTTACTATTGAAGAGGAAAGTGACGGTGGTGAAGAGTTAAGGATGAAATACCGGTACTTGGATTTGCGCAGAGGTCCGTTACAACGCAACTTAGCATTGCGAAATCGTGTAAATATTGAGGTGCGGAAGTATTTAGATCAGGAGGGTTTCATGGATATTGAAACACCGTTTTTAATTAAATCTACACCGGAGGGCGCAAGAGATTTTGTTGTCCCGTCCCGTATGCAGGAAGGCAAGTTTTATGCTTTACCACAAAGTCCGCAAACGTTTAAGCAATTGCTTATGGTAAGTGGTTATGATAAGTATTATCAGATTACGCGTTGTTTCCGAGATGAGGACTTACGAGCGGATCGTCAACCTGAATTTACCCAGATAGATTGCGAGATGGCCTTTGTTGAGCAAGAAGATATTTTGAGCACTTTTGAGGGTTTGCTGCTACACCTTTTAAAAGAAGTTAAAGGGGTTCAAATTGATGGCGTGCCTCGCATGACCTACGCGGAATCAATGGAAAGGTTTGGCAATGACAAACCAGATATTCGATTTGGTATGGAGTTAGCAAATTTAAATGAGCTTACTCAAAACCTGGGTTTCATGGTTTTTGATCAGGCAGAGACCGTTTTAGGCATTGCCGTTCCGGGTGCAGCATCTTGGTCGCGCAAGCAAATAGACAAATTAACTGATTGGGTGAAGCGTCCAGACATCGGAATGAAAGGCATGGTTTACTGTAAGGTGAATGAGGACGGTACGTACAAGAGTTCTGTAGATAAGTTTTATACGCAAGAACAACAAGCCGAATGGGCCAACGCAGCGGAAGCTAACCCAGGCGATTTGATTCTAATATTAGCTGGCGAGGAGCGTCTGACTAGAAAGGCTACGTCTGAGTTGAGACTGCACATTGCAGAGGAAATGGGATTGCGAAATCCTGAGGATTTTGCCCCGTTATGGGTAGTTGACTTTCCATTGTTAGAATGGGATCATGAATCAGAGCGTTTCCATGCTATGCACCATCCGTTTACTTCTCCGAAACCTGAGGATATAGAGTTAATTGAATCAAATCCAGGAGAGGTACGTGCGAACGCATATGATTTAGTGTTAAACGGGAACGAAATTGGCGGAGGGTCAATACGTATTCATGATCGAGCACTACAAAGTAGAATGTTTGACTTACTGGGCTTCTCAAAAGAAGAAGCAGAGAAGCAGTTTGGATTTTTAATGAACGCGTTTGAATATGGAGCCCCGCCCCACGGAGGTTTAGCTTTTGGGTTTGATCGACTCGTAGCAATCCTCGGCGGCGCTGAGGTTATCCGAGATTTTATTGCATTCCCGAAAAATAATTCAGGTCGCGATGTTATGATTGATGCTCCAGCGACAATTGACGAAATTCAACTCAATGAGTTAAAGCTTATAACCACTGCGAAACCGAATGAATAGATAAGTACAGTTTTTGTAGCTTTAACCTCCTTAACAACTTCATATGCTACGAAAACTTACCCTGTCGTTAGCCTTTATTGCCGCCACACTTATTCTAAAAGCCCAAAAATTCGAGTCCAAGACATTGTCAGACAAAGAGATTCGAGAAATGACATGGGTTGAAGCCATGCAAGATTATCGTGTCAACTTTCACACGGTGGTCTCTAAGTTTGAAAAAGCCCACAAAGGAGTGACCTATGAAAAAGGTCATGGAATCAAACAATTCCGTCGGTGGGAATATATGATGGGTCAGCGCGTCGGTGAAGACGGAGTTAGACCCAATCCCGCGGTCTTGTACCAAGCAATTCAATCTCAAAAAAGCAGTAACACAACAGAATACGGTCAGTGGAAACCCATGGGTCCATTTAACGCGCCTTCTGGTGGTGGAATTGGAAGAATTAATAACGTAGCATTTCACCCTCTCCATAATGACACCATTTATGCGGGAGCCCCCGCTGGAGGATTGTGGGTAAGCTATGATGACGGTCAGAATTGGCAAACCTTTACAGATGAATTAACCAATTTAGGAATAAGTGATCTTGCTATTGACCCTACAAATCCGAATATTATGTATTTGGCCACAGGAGATCGTGACGGTGCGGATACCTATAGTTACGGCCTTCTAAAGTCAACTGACGGTGGTTTAACTTGGGGTACAACGGGCTTATCATTTAATGTGAGTCAGAATTATAGAATTGGCCGTGTAAACATTGATCCGGACAATACAGATATTATTATTGCAGCCACCAACGGTGGAGTCTACAGATCTACGGATGCGGGGAACACTTTTACTCTAGAGCAAATTGGCTCATTTTATGGACTTCATATAGGTAATGGAGATACTGCTTACGCCACTACTTCAGGCTCCTCACCCAAAGTGTATCGATCCGTTGACGCTGGGGATACATGGCAGCAATTATCTAACGGTCTACCCACAAGTGGAAAGCGTAGATGTGAGTTAGCCGCAAGTAATACCCCTGGGACTTTGTACGTTGTTTACGGGGATAGCAATAATGGTTATGGTGGAGTTTACCGTTCTAAAAATGGAGGAAACTCATGGACGCAAATGAGTTCCACCCCTAATATTATGGGATGGTCAAATACGGGTTCAGGATCTGGCGGTCAGGCCTGGTATGATATGTCTATTGCTTGTGATCCAAATAATGAAAACACCATTTATGTTGGGGGAGTAAATATTTGGAAGTCTACTAATGGAGGTTCCACTTGGTCAATAGTTGGTCATTGGTATGGTGCAGGTTCTACTCCGTATGTCCATGCTGATCATCACGATGCCATATTTAGACCAAATACTTCAGAGCTCTATGTGGGCACAGATGGTGGGGTCTATAAAACAACTAATGGCGGAGCATCATGGTCTGAGTTGAATGACGGAATGAACATCTCTCAATATTATAAAATAAGCCAAAGCACTTCAGATACTTCATTAATTGTGGCAGGTGCTCAAGATAATGGTTCACATTTACGCTCCAATACATTCAACTGGTCAGAGGTTACTGGTGGAGACGGAATGGACAATGGTGTGGATGCCGTTAACGACAATATTCTCTACACTTCTGTATATTATGGTGACTTCTACAGGAGTAATAATGGAGGTGCTTTTTTCTCGCCGATTAATAATTTATCCCCTGCGGGATCGGGGAATTGGGTAACCCCATTTAATGTTGATCCAGTTGTTTCAAATACTATTTATGCTGGTTTCACAAGGTTATGGAAATCTGTAAACGGAGGTCAAAGTTGGTCTGCAACGTCAACAAATAACGTGAACGGGAACTCCAATATTGATGAGTTTGAAGTTGCTAAAAGCAATGCGAATTTCATTTATGTACTCATCAATCAAAACGTATATAAGTCAACCAACGCAGGTTCCAGTTGGTCCACAATAACTCCTTCAGGGAGTCTAGCTCCAGGTTCTAATGTATTAGGTATAGGAATTGATCCGGACGATGAAAATCACATTGCTATTGCTATTGGTGGTTATAATGGGAATAAGAAAGCCATGGAAAGCTTTAATGGAGGACAAACATGGTCAAACATTTCAACGGGTCTTCCAAATGTTCCTGCTACAGCGATTGTTTTTGAGGGTAACGGCAGTGATGGTATTTATATTGGAACTGATATAGGGGTGTATTACAAGAGTTCCATATACCCTACATGGGTTAGTTACAATAAGAACTTACCAAACGTTATAATCAGTGATTTAGAGGTCTACGAAGATCAGTCTTTGCTGCGCATTGGAACCTTTGGTCGAGGTGTTTGGCAGAGCCCCATGATGGCAGGTTTCAGTACCGCCCCAGAAGCTAATTTTAATGCTGATCCATACAGTACATGTGGGTTGTTGGATACGATTCAATTATCAGACGCATCATCAGGACAGCCAACATCTTGGTATTGGCAGATTACGCCGTCATCATATAGTTTTGTTGGTGGAACTAATGATAGTTCCGAAAACCCACAAATTGCCTTTAGCTCAACGGGTAATTATACAGTCACACTTAGTGTAAGCAACAACTATGGAACAGATGATACCACCCAATTCCAAGTTATTTCTGTAGGCGGAGCTATGCTTCCTTTTATAGAAGACTTTGAAAATGGAAGTAATGGTTGGGAGATTTCTAATCCTGACAATGGCATTACCTGGGCGGCGGCGTCAGTTGGCGGATCCACTCCGGGTTCAACCGCTATGAGCGTGAGTCATTATTCCTACTCCACTAGCGGTGAGGTTGATGAATTAATAAGTCCGCCTCTTGATTTCTCTAATGACACACTGGTCACAATGACCTTTGAATATGCATCATCCTATTATTCCTCAGGATATACGGATAGCTTGAAGGTATATATTAGTGGAGATTGCGGTTCAAGTTGGAACGAATTGGCAAGTTGGAAATCGGATGATGTTACTTTCAGTACCGCTGGACAGTTGTCTAGTTCATTTGTTCCAAATAGTCCTTCTAATTGGTGTTTTGGGAACGCGAATGTTTCATGTCCTTCAATTGATTTGAACGCATATAGTGGAATGTCAGGTATTCGCGTCAAGTTTGTCGCGATTAACGGATATGGGAACAATATTTTCATTGATAATATCAACATAAGCGGTCAAGCTCAAATTGCTCCTGTAGCATCCTTTGTAGGTGATACCGCGGCATGTGTAGGACAGACTTTGAAATTTTATGATTTCACTACGCCATCGCCCACAACGCGTATGTGGTATTTCCCTGGAGGAACTCCGTCAACCTCAACATTGGCAAGCCCTTCAGTAACCTATGCGGCCCCTGGCATGTATGATGTAAAACTTGTGGTGAGTAATTCAGTGGGATCAGATTCAGTTTCACTTGTCAATTATGTAGATATCGTAACAGCTCCAACTTCTTCTGTATCCCTTTCAGTGAGTTCATCTACTGTTTGTGAAAACGATAGTGTTTTTGCTTCAGCAACCTATTTGAATGGAGGACTTTCACCGTCATTTGACTGGATGATTAACGGTACCGTTGTTTATTCTGGCGGTACGACTTACGCCGGAGTATTATTAGATGGAGATGTACTCAAAGTCAGAATGACTAGTTCAGACGATTGTGTTTCTTCCAAGGTAGTATTTGATTCTTTGACAATTACGGTCAACGCCTTACCTGCTGTAACATTGGCCTCTCAGGGCTACGTGTGTGAGTTAGAGGATCCAAAAATCTTGACAGGAGGAGCTCCAGTTGGTGGAGTTTATTCTGGTACGGGTGTGTCCAACGATTCCATTTTCCCAAATATTGCAGGAGTTGGTTCACATTGGATTTATTACACCTATACAGACCCAATAACTGGTTGCTCAAATACAAAGCAACGCTCTATGAGTATACAGCCTGCTCCAAATAAGCCTACTGTGGCTCAAGACGCATTAACAGGAGAGCTTCAGGCGACAACACCTCCTGGAAGCTATTCTTTCCAATGGTTTGACGCCAATATGAGCCCAATAGGAGGAGCCACATCTTCAACTTATATGCCAGGCTCAAATGGTGATTATTATGTAGAGATTACCTCAAATATCCAATGCTCTAATGTCTCTGATGTGTACAGTGTAAACAATATAGGCTTAGGCGAGGAACTTTTATCGGGTTATGAAATATATCCTAACCCAGCAGTAAATATGTTGACGATTCGCGTAAACGGTATTTCCAACGTAAGAATTCTTGATGCAGCGGGCCGCACGGTACTTATAACAACCGTAAATGGTTCTTTAGATATAGATGTACAAGATTGGGCACGTGGTGCTTACATGGTCCAATTCATCCAAAATGATGCAATTGAAAATGTACCATTACTTTTACAGTAGATTTGTATGAATTGATATTAAAAAAACCTCCTGAATTTCAGGAGGTTTTTTAATTTAACGAAAGTCAAGCCTTAGGCTATGGACATATGATTTATCAAGCTTTTAAAAAGCTCTAACCCGTCTTCATTATTTAATTCTGAATCAGCAGCACGCTCTGGATGAGGCATCATTCCAAAAACATTCTTTGCTCTATTGCAGACTCCTGCAATATTTTCAACGGCTCCATTCGGGTTTTCAGCTTCACTTACAACACCGGATTGATTGGAATATTTAAAGAGAATTTGGTCATTCGCTTTTAAATCCTCTAAAGTTTCGTTGGAACAATAATAATTTCCCTCGCCATGAGCGATTGGTATTTTATAGCCGCGATTATGGTCGAGATCTGCTGTAATTCCCGCTGACGTACTTATAGGTTTAATAAACACGTTTTTGCAGATGAATTTGTGACTGTTATTATGCCTTAGCGCCCCCGGTAATAAGCCGCTTTCTGTTAGTATTTGAAACCCATTGCATACACCTAGGACATATCCGCCGTTATTCGCAAAATCAATTACGCTGCCCATAATGGGACTCATTTTGGCTATTGCTCCAGAACGCAAGTAATCTCCGTATGAAAATCCACCAGGTAGAACTACGCAATCTACTTCTTGAAGATCAGTGTCTTTATGCCATAGGTTGACCACATCATAACCCATGATAGTCTCCAATACATAAATCATGTCTTGGTCACAGTTTGACCCCGGAAAGGTAATTACACCAAACTTCATAGCGTTTACTTTTATTGCGACAAATGTACAGTCTTTAGCGCAATATTGAAGACATGAGTTAGGAAGGATTGTATATACTTATTGGTAGAATTTTCATTGCAGCGCCCTGATTATGAGAGATACATACCTTTAGGAGATAAACACCACTTGGCGGTCTTTTATTTAACCAATTTATAGGTCTAATTTCTAGGTATTGTTCACCAGCACTTATGGGCTGGTCAATAAAAACGCGAGTTATTGGGCGTCCTGAGGGCGAATGAACGGAAAGCGTGAGTCTTGCCTCTATCGGTGCAATAATTCGAAGTCTAGTTGTTGGTATCATATTA
The DNA here is from genome assembly GCA_038139395.1 of Cryomorphaceae bacterium. Taxonomy (GTDB): domain Bacteria; phylum Bacteroidota; class Bacteroidia; order Flavobacteriales; family Schleiferiaceae; genus UBA10364. The sequence continues at coordinate 27,142 of JAYOSU010000016.1, read as the reverse complement.
AGCGGGTCGTATGAAATATGAGGTTCGCTTAATTCTATTGTGCCAGTATGCTCCGCGTTACGAATATGTGATACCGAATTGGGGCTGTTTGGTGTAGCCTCTGTTGGATAGGAAATAGAGAAGTGATGTGGAGCCCAATTAAGAGAATCTGTTCCTGAAAGAGTATAGGAAATCCTTTCTGCGCTATGCTTGTCATAAAGTTCTTGTTTCCATGGCGCATAAGTCATTTGGTCAATTAAAGCCCCAGACCTGCCGAAAAGACGAATGGAACACCTTACGTTTGGAAGAGAGAATGGTGCCGGTACAGATAAAAAACTCTTGGGTAATAACAGAGGGTAAAGGGGCTCTTGTGAATTATAGCGTGCTAAATCGGGGTCAATTAATCGGACTTCAAAGGAGCCAGCTTCTGGATTTTTCTCTAGTTGTAAATCTTTGAGAATCACAGGGAATGTATTGTTATTATGCAACTCAATGAATTCACTCAAATAGTTCGGGTTAAAATGAACTTCGCTTAAAAACAGATGAGAGCTGTCCGAATGAAGTGGAGTTTGAAATTGAAATGTAGTATCACCAAGAGGTTTGGAGAGTCTGATTCCTGCAGGCAGTAAAAAGGGTCGTTTAGGGTCAAACACATGGGAAAGAATGGAAGGTTCTAAGAGGTTAAGGTATGGCCATACGGAATAAGAAAACTCGCTATATATCTGACCTGTAGAGTCTACAAAAAAGGCAATGGTTTCCTGATTAGGCAGGTTAGCTTCCAAAACCGGATTTGGATTGTAAGTCGAAATGGATTCCACATAGAATTGATTCGCTAGGCCATTTAGCGATTCCGCAACTAGAAGAAAGTCACCAAGTTTCTGATGAGGTGCAAAGATGTCTTTATATGGTTGTACGCTTAGAATAATACCGTCTTTTTGAATAGTTAGAACGGCTTCTTCTGGAAGCCTTAAGTCTTCAATCAATCGTGTATGGCCGCTGTCCAAATCATAGGTGTATTGTGTTGTTTTACCCGAAGGTTCTAGAACGGACAAACTGATATTATCTATGGCTTGGTTAGATTGTACGTCAATAAAACAACCTCCTGCATTAGTAAAAGGATGAATAGCAGTAATCCAGCATGACTTTGGCGTCGGATAATTAATTTCGATCCGGTGTGTATTGTTGGTACTTAAATTCCCCTCGGCATCCAAGGCGTTTGGAATGAGAATGTCATAAGAGCCAATAGGAATAGGAATGTCCTTTTCTAAATACCAGTATTCGTCAAAATGATTGCGAATGATTAATGTGTCCTTAAACGCACCATTTGAAATGAGGTACCCTTCATAACCATTTGCTAATTCGCACCATTCGTTCCATTTTACTTGTAAAGAAAAAGGGTTAAAAACAGTACAGCTAAGTATTGATGGTCCAATGGTGTCGGGGAAATCGAAACCTTCAGCCAGTAATGTTGAAAAGAGAAATTTATCTACACGAGTTGAGGTAAAACGCGCATATATACTCAAAGACTCGCTTCGCATTAGGGTGCTGTCCGAGCAAGTAAAGAGAAGAGAATCATCATCATAAACCAAGAAATGAGCTGAAGAATCCCTTAATATTTTTAATGATACCTGCGGGTTGTTTGAATTAACATAATTAGGAATGTGGCCAATTACTGTATCCTTGAGAGGGGTGTGAAGGATTAGGCTTAGGTTATCTGAGGTGTTTCCGCCCAATTGTACGGCATAATAGTTTGAACCATTTTCAATGAATCTGAATTCACAGTAGTTCGCACTGGAAGGGTTAAAACCCATTGAGACTTTTAGACGCCATTCTGCATTTAGTCCGGCTAGACTGGACCGTCTCCATATTAATGAACCTGCAGAAGGAGCGTTAGATTGCAATCCCTGCTTGGTGTAATTCATCCATGCTGTATCACCTGTCCATTGGGGATTAGGTGAAGTTAGAGAGTCTGAAAGGTGATAGAATTGCCCAAAAGCAGTATTGGAAATGAGGTAAAGATTAAAGATTAAGGCATAACGGAACCGTTGGGTTTTCATAAGGCGGATAAGAATTAGATTTGTAGGGTTCTAAATAAGTTAGTGTTTTTATGAGAATTGCAATAGTTGGTGTAACGGGAATGGTTGGACAGATCATTTTAAAAGTTTTAGCAGAGCGAAGCTTTCCTGTAACCGAGTTGATTCCTGTTGCTTCAGAAAAAAGCGTGGGTAAACAAATTCAATTTGGTGGTAGAGCCTGGGTGATTCAAAATATTGAGCATGCAGTTTCTGCAGCTCCAGATATTGCATTGTTCTCGGCCGGAGGTAATATATCAATAGAGTGGGCTCCAAAATTTGCGGCAGTCGGTACACGTGTTGTAGACAATTCCAGCGCATGGCGAATGGACATTAATAAAAAGCTAATTGTTCCCGAAATCAATGCACATACATTGGAATCAACGGACATGATTATTGCAAACCCTAATTGTTCTACCATTCAGCTTGTTATGGCATTAAACCCATTGCATAAGGCATTTGGTGCTAAGCGAGTAATTGTGAGTACATATCAAAGCGTAACAGGAACCGGTAAAGCAGCTGTAGATCAGCTTGAGGATGAGCGGTTAGGCGCAAGTGTGCATATGGTTTATCCATATAAAATTGATCGAAATTGTATTCCTCATTGCGATGTTTTTCTTGACAATGATTACACGAAAGAGGAAATGAAGATGACTCAAGAGACGGTTAAAATTATAGGTGACGATAGAATTAAACTGGCAGCAACAGCAGTTCGTGTTCCGGTACAGGGAGGACATAGCGAAAGTGTCAATATTGAATTTGAACGGCCTTTCGATATAGCGGAAATACGCCATATTTTAAGTGAGACTAATGGCATAACTCTGCAAGACCAACCAGAATTTAATACATACCCAATGCCATTAATGGCGGAGGGAAAAGATGATGTTTTTGTGGGTCGAATAAGGCGAGATTTTACTGCAGAAAACGCTCTCAATATTTGGATTGTCAGTGACAATTTGCGCAAAGGTGCTGCAACCAATACTGTTCAAATTGCAGAAGCTCTTCTTGAGAAGGGATTTGTTAGTTATTGATTTTTTTCACAATTCCTTACCACAATCGCGGAACAGATGGCCTCTTATTTGTGTTATTTGAACCATGAAGGTGAAAATATTAACTATGGCTGTATTTGGGTTAATCCTGAGCTGTACAGCACAAACCAACGAGAAAATGATTGATGCATATGCAATGGCAGTCATTCCTGAACCCGGCGAAGGTCAAGAAGTAGCAGTTTTAGCTTCAGGATGTTTTTGGGGTACAGAATATTATTTACAGAAAATACCTGGTGTACTTGCCACTACATGTGGATATACAGGAGGTATGGTCAAGAACCCAAGTTATAGGGAGGTATGTACAAAACGCACGGGACATTATGAGGCCGTTCATGTTGTTTTTGATCCTTCTGAGGTAAGTTTTGAGGAATTGGCGCGTGTGTTCTTTGAGACGCACGATCCAACGCAGCGCGATGGACAGGGTCCTGATATTGGTCCTCAATACCGCAGTGCCGTATTTTACCAAAATGAAGCACAATTTGAAACAGCCTTGATGTTGAAAACATTGCTGGTGAATAAGGGATACGATGTAGCTACAGAAATTCTTCCGGCAGCAGAGTTTTATTCTGCGGAAAATTATCATCAGGATTATTATGACAACAAGGGCGGCACCCCTTATTGTCACGCTCCTCGAAAGCTATTTTAAATAGGAGAAATAAAAAAACCTCGCAGTTTTCTGCGAGGTTTTTTATTTCAAAGGTGCAATATGCGTATTCCTTATTCTTGGAGTTCAAAATCCTCCATGAATTTAGTTGTATAAACTCCTTTGCGGAAATCTTTATTATCCAATAATTGTTGATGGAAAGGAATCGTTGTTTTAATTCCTTCCACTATAAACTCATCTAAAGCGCGTTCTAATTTATCTAAAGCCTCTTCACGTGTACGAGCTGTAATGATCAACTTGGCAATCATAGAGTCGTAGAAAGGAGGAATGGCATAACCGCTGTAGCAATGGGTGTCAAGGCGAACCCCATGTCCTCCAGGAGCATGAAATGAGGTAATCATACCTGGCGATGGGCGGAAGTCGTTAAACGCATCTTCAGCGTTAATTCGTACTTCTATGCTATGCATTTCAGGAAAGTAATTCTTACCAGAAATAGGCTCTCCAGCAGCCACTTTGATTTGTTCTCGAATTAAGTCGAATCCCACAACTTGTTCTGTAATAGGATGTTCTACTTGGATACGAGTGTTCATTTCCATAAAGTAGAAGTTTCGGTCTTTATCCACCAAAAATTCCACCGTACCGGCACCTTCATAGGCAATGAATTCAGCAGCTTTGACTGCGGCCTCGCCCATCTTCTTGCGAAGTTTATCCGTCATGAACGGAGAGGGTGTTTCTTCTACCAGTTTTTGATGACGACGTTGAACAGAGCAATCACGTTCGCTTAAGTGACAAGCTTTACCGAAGCTATCTCCAATGATTTGAATTTCAATATGTCTAGGCTCAAGGATGAGTTTTTCCATATACATACCGTCGTTACCAAAGGCTGCTGCTGCCTCACGACGAGCGCTGTCCCATGCACCTTGAAGTTCGTTTTCCTCCATGATTGCACGCATACCCTTGCCACCACCACCGGCGGTAGCTTTCATCATGACTGGATAGCCAATTTTACGGGCTGTTGCAACGGCGTCTTCGTATGTCTCAAGAATTCCTTCTGAACCGGGTATACAAGGTACCCCAGCTTTTTTCATAGTTTCCTTGGCGGTAGCCTTATCGCCCATACTGTCTATTTGATCAGGGCTTGCACCAATAAACTTGATGCCGTGCTCTTGACAAATACGAGAAAATTTGGCATTCTCACTTAGGAAACCGTAGCCGGGATGAATAGCATCCGAATTGGTTATTTCTGCCGCGGCTATAATATTTGGAATACTTAAATAGCTTTCTGAAGAGGCTGCAGGACCGATACATACGGCTTCATCCGCAAAACGAACATGCAATGAATCTGCATCTGCTTGAGAATAAACAGCAACAGTCTTGATGCCCATCTCTTTACAAGTGCGGATTACGCGTAGTGCAATCTCACCCCTATTGGCAATGAGTACTTTCTTAAACATAACGGGCGTGTTTTCGCAGTTTTATGAGGGATCAACTAAAAATAGCGGTTGATCATATTCGATAGGACTTTGATCATCAACTAGAACTTTGACGATTTTTCCGCTCACTTCACTTTCAATCTCATTGAACAGCTTCATGGCTTCTACAATACAAAGAACATCGCCTGGTTTGATTTCAGAGCCAACTTTCACAAAAGGATCTTGATCTGGCGAAGGGCTGCGATACAACGTTCCAATCATTGGTGATTTCACCTCAATGTAATTTCCGTTATCATCATCTTCTTCTGCTGCTGCAACTTCGGGTGCTACAGGAGCCGCAGGAGTTGCTGGCGCTGCAGCAACGGGCATTGCCGCCTGAGGAGCAACCGCTTGGATAATTGTTGGTTGTTCAGCAGCACCTGATGCCGTCTTAATGTTAATCTTGAAATCTTCGGTTTCTAGACTCACTTCTTGAGCGCCGCTTTTTGAAACGAATTTGATGAGTGCTTGGATTTCTTTCAAGTCCATGTTCGTGTTATTTAGGAATATGAATTTACGAGTTATTTTTTATCGATTGCCCATTTGATCCACATAGCTCCCCAAGTGAATCCTCCACCGAAAGCTGCGAAGAAGATATTATCTCCTTTTTTGAATTTATCCCTATAGTCCCACATACCCAATGGAATGGTTGCGGAGGTTGTATTTCCGTAATTTTCAATATTTACAACTACTTTCTCTTTGGTTAGTCCCATGCGACGAGCAGTGGCATCAATAATTCTAAGATTTGCTTGGTGTGGAACCAGGTAGGCTACATCATCACCGGTTAGATTATTTTTTTCAAGCAATTCTGCTGAAGTGTCAGCCATTCTACTTACTGCGAAACGGAAAACATTCTGGCCTTCTTGACGAATAGCATGTTGTTTTTTATCAATGGTATCATGTGAGGGTGGCAAAAAAGAGCCACCTGCTTCAATGCGCAAAAAATCACGACCAACCGCATCTGTTCTAAGGATTTCATCTTGAACGCCTAAATCTTCTTCGTTGGGTTCCATTAAGGCAACTCCACAGCCATCGCCAAACAATATACATGTTGTACGATCCGTGTAATCAACAATTGAACTCATTACGTCGGAGCCTACCACTAAAACTTTCTTATATTTTTTGGATTCAATGTAAGCTGCAGCATTACTTACTGCGTAAAGAAAAGAAGAGCATGCAGCTTGTAAGTCAAAAGCATATGCGTTAGTTGCACCAATTTCTTGAGCAATATAAGCTGAGGTGATTGCAACGGGCATATCAACAGTAACGGATGCTAGGATGACTAAATCAACGTCGTCCACGCGAACGCCGTATTCTTTCTTCATTGCTTCAACCGCTTTAATGGCTAAATAGGATGCGCCGCGTCCTTCCTCAGGTTTTAAAATCCGTCTTTCTTTGATTCCAGTTCGAGTAGTTATCCATTCATCATTGGTGTCCACCATGGATTCCAACTCGCTGTTGGTGAGAACATATTCAGGAACATACCCTCCGATGGCTGTAATTGCTGCTTTCATCCTATCTGGTTGAGGGGGCTAAAATAGGTGACCTATTTAAAAAACCCGGTTTAAAAAAGAAAAAGTAGCCTTTTGAGGGGCTACTTATTTATAAATCAATTGTTTATCTAAACAGTTAAGCTTGTTCCATGACCACTTTACCTTTGTAGTAAAGTTTACCTTCGTGCCAGTGCGCACGGTGATAAAGGTGTGCTTCGCCAGTAGTAGGGCAAATCGCTAATTGCTGATCGGCCGCTTTGTAGTGAGTTCTGCGCTTGTCTCTTCTCGTGCTTGACTGTCTGCGCTTAGGATGTGCCATATCTAAATGTTATTTATTATTCAACAAATTTTTTAATTGATCCCATCTAGGATCAGTACTTTCTTTTCCGTCCTCTTCCATAAAATCTTCAATACCGTTTCCTGCGTTAGGCCCAGTTAATTTGGGTGGAATACTTAGAACAACTAACTCATATAAAATTTGAGAAATGTTGAACGAATGCTCTCCGTGAGGGAGAATGAGAAGCTCATCATTTTCATCGTTGTATTCTTCCCCAAACTTTACTTGCATTTTAAAACTATTTGTGAGTGCCTGAGTAAAGTTTTCGTTGGTAACGTCGCATGGCGCTGTAATCGAACCGTTGAATGTGAAATCAAGATCAAATACTGTTTCACTTTTCAACATTTTCATTACTGCTTTGCCCTGCAAATCGCGGTAGTCTGTGAATTCAAAAAGAGTAAAGAACATGTCATTCAGTTCGTATTCAAACTCATGAGGACCAAGCTTTAAGCCGCTAAAAGAAATAGTAAAGTCTTTAGCCTTCATTAGTTTCTCATCTGAATGAGCGTGCAAAGATATTCAAATTGTTGAAAACTTCTAACGCTTATCGTTTTGTTTTTTGATTGGGTTTGCTGTCATCTCATCATAAGCTTTTCTATTGTTGACAACATCAATTGCGGTAAATAAAGCTGAGCGGAATGAATGCTCATTAGCTTTGTTTTTACCTGCAAGATGCATTGCTGTTCCATGGCCGGGTGATGTTCGCACCACGGAGAGACCTGAGGTAAAATTCGTTCCTCTTCCCATTGCTAAAGCTTTAAAAGGCACCAATACTTGATCATGGTACATTCCTAATACAGCATCAAACTTAGTGTCATACCCTTGACCAAAGAACCCATCTGCAGGGAAAGGTCCTTTTACGATAGCCGATATATTACTAGCGTTTTCAATGGCGGGCTTAATTATTTCTTCTTCTTCAACCCCTATGGTGCCCATTTCTCCCGCGTGTGGATTTAAACCTAAAACTGCAATACTAGGATTGACAATACAAAAATCTCGCTTTAGACTTTGCGCTAAGAGCTCAATGGAACGTGTGATTTTCTCTATTGATAACGATTTGGCAACTTGTGAAATGGGAATATGACCAGTTACAGTTGCAACCTTTAATTCTTCTGATGAAAGAATCATCAATACATCGTCACCGAATGATTCTGATAAATATCCTGTATGTCCCTTAAACCCTTCTATGGATTGAGCAATATTATGCTTATTAATGGGTGCAGTTAGAATGGCATCTATTTTACCTGCTTTTGCTGCGCTTATGGCAGCATCAATGCTCTTAAGTGCATATGCTCCGCTTACATCTGTTGGTGTCCCAAGATTCAGCTCAACATTATCCTCCCAGGTGTTTATCAAGTTCAGTTTCTTCTCTCTTATATCCTCAATGCTATTGCATATAAAGAAATTGAATTCCCTTTTATCCAAGGCATTTTTGTGGTATGAAGCAACCTTGCTTGAAGAAAAAATTACCGGCGTACAGAGATCTAATATTTCTTTGTTTTCCAGCGTTTTGATGATTAGTTCAAAACCAATACCATTGAGGTCGCCACAGGTGATTCCGATGGTGGGTTTCTCAAGAACTACTGCAGTACGAGCCTGTATCTCACCAGATTTAACGTTCTCACTGAACATCTGGGATTGTTCCTTTAAATACGTCGATTCTTTATCGCTCAAAGGTGATGCTTTCACGTCTTTTACTGTACCCCTCTGTTTATTGCGATTGCGATTGCGATTTCTGTTTTTATTCCGGTTTCTATTCCGGTTTTTATTCTGGTCATTCTTTGGATTACTGTCAGAATCGC
>JAYOSU010000016.1:10448-18234 GCA_038139395.1 Cryomorphaceae bacterium | reverse complement strand
CGGTTTCTATTCCGGTTTTTATTCTGGTCATTCTTTGGATTACTGTCAGAATCGCTTTGTGGTGTGTTTTCTTTTTTATCGCTCATTCTAGTAATTGCTTAAATAGTCAAAAAGCAAACGCACACCTATCCCAGTTCCTCCTTCTACTTGGTAGCCAACTCGCTTCGCTAGATGCGCGGGACCAGCAATATCTAGATGGATGTAGGGATAATTTGTAAAATGCTCTAAGAATTTGCCCGCGGTTATTGCGCCTGCCTCTGCTCCGCCAATATTTTTAAGATCGGCGATCGGGCTTTTGAGTAATTCTTTGTATTCATCCCAAAACGGAAATTCAACCACGCGCTCTCGAGTCTTGTACCCGCTATGTTGTAACGCTTCCATTTTTTCTTTTGGCGCGTTACCCATACCCACAATGGCGTATCGACCAATTGCGCGTGCCGCGGCTCCTGTTAAGGTAGCTAAGTCAATTACCAATTCAGGATTATATCGTTGGGCATACACCAATGCGTCCGACAGAATTAATCGGCCTTCGGCATCTGTATTGAGCACCTCTACTGTGGTGCCATCTGAAATGGTTATCACGTCTCCAGGAGTCACTGCGTTCAATCCAGGACGATTATCAGTAGCAGGTACCAAACCAATTACATGAACTGGAAGTTTAGCCTCAGCAATTGCAGACATAGTTCCCAGTACAGCCGCTGCTCCACCCATGTCACTTTTCATGGTATCCATGAAATTACTCGGTTTTAAGCTAAGGCCACCAGTGTCATAAACCACACCTTTTCCAACAAGAACAATGGGCTTTGAATTGCTCGCTCCTGCACCTTTATATTCCATTATGGTGAATGTTGGAGGCTCTACAGAACCGTAATTTACACCAAGCAAGCCACCCATTTTAAGGCTTTCAATCTGCTTTTTTTCTAAAACTTCAACAGAAAATCCGTGACGTTTACCGGCTTCCTTTGCTTCTTCCGCAAGTTTATTAGCCGTTAAATCTATAACCGGTCTATTGACCAGGTCTCGAGCAAATAAAGTTCCAAGAGTTGCATGCTGAATCCTTTTGATGTCTTCAGAATTTTCGTCCTCAACAAAAATCTTGACAAAGGAGTTTCGCCGTTTGTGAGCGTCGCTGAAAAATTTCAAAAACTGATAATTCCCTAGTATTGCACCTTCGCAGATTTCCGCTTGGTAAGGGCCTTCTATTTTGATACGATCAAGCCCTAATGCATTGACCTTTATTGCCAGGGTGTTACCGGCAAGTCGCATTTTTTCTGATCGCTCATGTTCGCTCAAATCCTTGGTTAACTGAAATGCCCAGACAGTGTTGTTGCCGTCCTGCAATTCCATCCAAGTTTCTTCAAATTTATCCCCGTAACTTTCAATTCTGTTTTGAATTGATTTAGAAACATTCAAGAGGTCTCCTTTTTTGTAAACAATAGCTGAAGGACCATTGTATTCAGGAGTATAGGTGCTGATGTTCATGTAAAATCGATTATCTGTCAAATGTACTATTTTAACAAACCATAAAGAAGCGCTCCATGTTTACTGGAATAATTGAAAATTTAGCCAAAGTAGCCAAGGTTGAGAAGAGTCAATCCAACTTAGAGATTTATATAGAATCAACATTGGCAAGTGAGTTAAAAGTAGACCAGAGCGTTGCTCACAATGGCGTTTGTCTTACTGTTGTGGAAATTTTTGGTGATCGGACGTATCGGGTTACCGCTATTGAAGAAACAATTGACAAAACAAATCTTGGTGATTTGGCCGACGGGGATAGTATCAATTTAGAACGATGTATGACTTTAGGGGCCCGCTTAGATGGACACATTGTTCAAGGTCATGTTGATCAGATAGGTATTTGCGAAAATATTCAAGAGAAAGACGGTTCATGGATTTACACCTTTTCCTATGATTCATCTTTAGGAAATGTAACCGTTGAAAAAGGATCTATTACCGTAAACGGAACGTCTTTAACAGTTGTAAATTCTTCCAAGGGAGTGTTTAGTGTCGCGATCATTCCTTATACCTATGAAAACACAGTTTTTAATACGTTGAGCAAAGGAGATAGGGTTAACTTGGAGTTTGATGTAATTGGAAAATACGTGGCTCGTATGATGGAAGGCTATAAAGGATGAAAAACGTTACCAAAATAGGGGTTTTAGATGATGAGCGAATTGCTGTTGAGGGTTTGGTTTCTCAATTGCGTAAGCTCGTTGAAAATGCAGAGGTCAGTGGGTTTATGTATGCTCAACCTTTTGTGGAGTGGTGCAAAGAGGAGTCTCCGGCGTTAGTTTTCTTAGATATGGAAATGCCTGGAGCTCTAGGTCTTGAAGTGGCAAAGAAGATAAAATTGTTTGTTGGAAATATTGTGTTTGTTACCGCCCATAGTCATTATAGCTTGGAGGCATTTGAAACAGCGGTAGACTATATTTTAAAACCGGTAATTAAAAGTCGTCTGCAAAAAGCGTTAGATAAAATAGCGGGGTTAAACCCAGTTCCTGTATACGAGGACTTTAAAGTTAAACTACCACTGAAAGGGTCATTTCAGTCGGTTAAAGAGAGCTCAATAGTGATGCTGGCCGGTCAGCGTAATTATACAAATGTCATTTTTGAAAACGGAGAACAACACTTAGTAGCGAGAACATTAAAGAGCTTTTCAGAAGGGTTAAGTTCTAGATTTTGGCGCGTTCACAAGAGTATCATTGTTCGTAGCGATGCCGTGAAATCTATACAGTGGGGTTCACGACCAAAGATGGTCTTAGTAAATGATGAAATAATTGATGCCTCAAAAGCAAGATTGGATGAGTTGGGTTTGGAACCATAAGTGGGTAATTCTAATTAGTTTTTTTCTTGGATTTAGTTCTTGTAGTGAAGATTATCAAGTACCTGCAGAGATTGTTTCCATTGAGCTTGAGGATAATCACGGGCATAAAGTAGAGATCTTTCAAAAGCTTGCTGAAAGTGATGAAGAATATAAATCGGCATGGGGCAGAATAAGCCTATCTAGGCATTATTCTAGAGAATTGGAATTTATTACCGCGTTATCTTACCTAAGACAAGCAGAAGTGGTTATAAATGACTTGAATTTGGAGAAATTACACCCTGTGGCTCTTTATTTGAAAGCTCATATTTATTGGAACTTAGGGTTTGATATTAATAGAATTATTGAGTTTTCAAAACAGGCTGTTTCTATTGCAGATAAAGATTTAAGAAATGCTGCTGAAGGAAATTATGCGACCTATTTGCTCGATGCGGGTCAATATGAAAAAGTAATAGAGATTGAAGAACGACTGATAACTGAGTTTGAATCTAATCAGCAAAACATATCTGAAGCCCAAGCTGTTTTGGCTTCCGCCTATTATAAACTTGGAAATCGAATCGCTACGACGCGAACACGTTCTGTAGAACAAGAAATAATTGAGGACCCGGGAAGTTTTGAGTCAAAAGAGGAGGAGGCTGAAGGGTATATGGATTTGGGGAGGTATCTCATGAACCGTTCCTTAAAGACGGTTCATGAGATTGATAATGTGGTTGACAAGAGACATGTTTATCGTAGGGCCTTGGACATTGGTGTTATGAATGATGTTCAGCTCAGAGAATGTGTCCAATTTGCAGAATCAAATGGACTCTATAGTTTGGCTTATAGGGCTCGACAGCGTATTCAAGATTTTTCAATTTTGAACGAATCTCAGGAAGAAGGAATAAATAAGAAGATCAAAGCTTTAGAAAAGAGTTTAGAAAAAGAGCAATTATTAAAAAAGGAGCTTTTAGAATATGAGTTCAATAGGCTCGAAGAGGACCGCTTGTCGTATCAAAATCAAGCGTTATTCAAGCAATTGACGTATGTGATTGCATTGTTTGCTGCATTGCTAATTGCTCTGGTATTGGTCATTACTTTTAGGGCACAAGACTCTGCTAATCAAGCAACTATTGAAAAGCAGAATTCAAATATTCTTTTAGCTAATTATAAAAATAGAATTCGCCCGCACTTTCTATTCAATCAACTCAATAACGTAAACGGGTTTATAAGTCAAGAAAAATGGGATGAAGCGCAAGAGTATTTGGGTCTGTTGAGCATTCATTTGAGAAGTATTTTAGATAGTTCAGACGAAGAAACAACCACTGTTTCCGCGGAGTTTGATAGAATTGATAATTATGTTAGCCTTCAACAAAAAAGCAGTTATAGTCATGTCGTTTTTCACAAGAAACTCGGGGACTATTCTGAGCAGGTCCAAATTCCGACAGGATTACTTCAGCCATTAGTGGAAAACAGTTATAAATATGCGGGGAATGCCTCAGAGAAGAATTCATGGATAAAACTTTCTTCGGAAGTAATCGGGGATGCCCTTGTGATTACCATAGAGGATTCGGGATATGGATTCTTAGAACGCATACCCGGCACGGGAATAGGCTTAGCATTGGTTCGTGAACGAATTAATTTTAATCGATCAGGGAGTAGAAGGCCGGACCTATGGAAAATCACTACTGATTTTGGAAAAAGAAAAAGCACCGTGAAACTCACGATGCCTTTTAGTAGACTTGGTCAAACCCGTTAGGATTATTGGATTGACTCCAAACATATAAATCGTTTCGCACTTTCGTACTGTCAATTTATCGTAGCGCAAATTGACTTATCGTAGCGCAAATTTTCGCACATCCATATTGCCTCCGCATAAAAGAATTCCGCATTTTCCCGTTAATTGTGTCTTCAGGGCTGCTGCAACGCCCGTAGCTGCTGAAGGTTCAATGAATTGTTTGGTGGTTTCTAGACAGGTATGCCATCCGTTTTCAATTTCTTTTTCTGTCAGTAAAATAATCTGGCTAACGTATGATTTGATGATTGGGAAATTTTTCTTGCCCAAGGAGGTCTTAAGGCCGTCCGCAATGGTATCTGAGTTATTGACTATTACGCGCTTTCCAGTGAGAAATCCGTCATGTGCGTCTCTTGCTAGCTCTGGCTCACAGCCGTAAATTTTGGCGTTACCAAAGAAATAATTGGCTAGAGCTGCACCAGATAGAAGACCGCCACCGCCTACGGGTACAAACAGGTGTTCTATATCAGGATTGTCCTTTAGAAGTTCATAGGTTGCAGTAGCCTGACCAGCTATAATGTCGTAATTATCATAGGGATGAATGAGATGCGCTCCCGTTTCTTTTTGGACTTTACTTGCTGTGGTTTCTCGAGCCTCAAGATTGGGTTCACAAAATGTAATAATCCCTCCATAATGTTTGACTGCGGCAATTTTTGATTTAGGCGCATTTGAAGGCATGATAATAAAGGCTTTTGCTCCCACCTGAGAAGCTGCCCAGGCCAAAGCTGCCCCATGATTACCGGAGCTGTGGGTTATTACACCTGAATCTGCTGCCCTTTTCTTATTTACAAGCACCGCATTCATAGCACCACGGGCTTTAAAGGCTCCCGTTAATTGAAGATGCTCCCCTTTAAATATGTAGTCCCCGCCGGTTAATTCATTAAATCGCAAGGAGGAAAATGATGGTGTGCGATTTATAAAAGGTGCGATTCGTTGTGCTGCTGACTCTATATCTTGAGCTGTAGGCACTTCATGTAATGGCGCGTTCATATTGATCTTAATTAATAGTGCTTTGCAGGAGGTTCCACAAATGGCTCTTCTGTATTTAATTGTACCATTAAAAATTCCAATAATTGGTCTTCAAACTCTTTAAGGTCTGCTTCTTCAATCTCCGAAGTTGGAAAGGCTTTTCCTTTCAGATTCATTTCTGGACGGGAGCTTTGTAATTTGAACATACCTAAACTCCAAGGAAAGGGATGTTGAAACGTATTGCTTTTCCAAAGTAACCAGGCATAGAACAAGCATTGTAATACTTTAGGCTTTTTACCTAACCAAATATCTTCCAGCCGACCTGCGCTTAGTGCGGTTGATGGGATATTGCCTGTCTTATAGTCCCATATTTTGAGGTTTCCGTCATGCAATTCTATACGATCAACATATCCTATAAAATTAAGGGGAATTTGTAGCGCAGGATGTACCATCCGGAATTCTAGTTTTGTTTCAATGCCTTTAAGTATTACCTGTCCAGTTTTTATTCTATTTGAATCAAAGGAAAGAAATTGATGAAGCATCTTTTTGCACACCTCTTGTGTCACTAAATTTCTCCCTTGATTCAGGGATGATGCTGAGGTGCCTTCTTCAACCAGTCTTTGTACTCCGGCTTCCATTGCTCTATTTGTCCATTCATCAACATTGAATTCCGGTATAGATTTACCTTCGAATGGACGGTAAAGATGTTCTAGCCCATAGTGAACAAGGTTTCCCATTACTAGAGCGCTCATGCTTTCTTCAACCTCATCTTCCTCGGAAAGACCAACAATCTTTTTTTGATAAAACACATGGGGTCGCTCCATTAAATCATTTAAGCTAGAAGCGCTAATCCCTTTATTCATCCATTCTTTCATGGCCTCTTTAACGCTCGGACTGCGCTCCGCGTAAAACCTGTCTTCTATAGATCCCGTTACTACATTTCCCGTCATGAATTGCCTTGGATAAATCGTACAACGACCGGTATTCAATTCTTGTTCAAGTTGAATGATGTATCGAGAAGGCTCTCCACCACCAAAAGCGTCACGCGATGTATTGAAGGTAATTACTGATTGTGAGCATCGCTGGAGTATGCGATAGAAATGATAGGCATAAATGGCATCCTTTTGTTCATAGGTAGGAAGGTCGTGAGCCTTTTTTACATCATAAGGAAGCAAGGAGTTAAAATTTCGACCCGCAGGTAGTGTGCCCTCGTTCACTCCTGCCATAATGATGTGAGAGAAATCAAGGGTACGGGATTCAAGTATACCCATGATTTGTATTCCTTCTAAAGGCTCGCCAATAAAATCAATTGTGCTGCTCTTTAACTGCTGTTTTATGAGTTTTAATACAGTCAAAGTATCTATTTCTGTCCCTTCAATTGTTCTTTCGAGTTGTTCTAGCAATACATGAACCTTATAGCTCGTATTAATGACCATGCTATCCACCTTTTCTTTTTCTGCTACATGCTTGAGCCAATTCTTGATGGATTCCAATACTTTCAACCCTTTTGTGGGCTGAAGAAGATTGTGGTAGCCATATGCGCCTTTACTGAGTTCATTCTTCCATTCTTTGGAGCTCGTGAAAACTCGATTTGCTTGAATGATATTTTTATTCCATTCATGAGGTCCGTAATTGGTATCTTCATTATACCAGTACTTACAAAAAAGGGGGTCTGAAAATAATGCGCTGAGACTTCGGTGGTAAAATGTCCATTGGGCATCACTTTTTGCATTTTTAACTGCGTATTCTATGGCCCCAATCCAAAGCCGCAGAGTAGAAGCTATTCGGGTATGATCTAGAGGATACCCCATGGTCACATTAACCTTGTCGTATGCGGCAGGAAGAATGCTTAAAACTGGATTTAGCAGTGTTTCATCTGCAAGAATGATTGCAATATTGTGTGGCTGCACCTTTTCTAAAGCCCATTGTTCTAAGGTCGCAGCAATGACTTTAGCTTGTCCGGAATATTTAGAGGCTCCAATAATACGGATGTCTTTTTTTAGTGTTGTTAATTCACTAAGTAGATTTTTGGTGCTCGGAATATCCTTTCCAAATACTTTTTGCCTCTTTTGGTGTAGCCTGAGAAAAAGCCCCGCCTCATGCTCTTTCATATCCACATAATGTGAATCTAGGTCCCACATTATTTTGGTTTCCCAATTCGTCTTTAGATGAGCAATAATATCAAGCTCTGAAGTATTGAGTGCATTTAAACCTGCTACAATGAT
>JAYOSU010000016.1:3930-10348 GCA_038139395.1 Cryomorphaceae bacterium | reverse complement strand
AGCTTATACCGATCAATTTCCTCAAAATCAGACAAGAGGGTGCGTCCCCAAGATAAAAAGCTACCCAAACTTTCCACATTTTGTTCTGGATGTGCTTCCTGCCTAGCTTGACTGTAGGCTTTATGTAGCTCAATGAGTAGTACCAGGGGCTCAACCACCAATAGGTTGCCCGCATCTGAAATAAAGCCATCTACCGTCACAAAAAGCGGTAAGAGAGTTGGTTTATCCAAATGTGACTTAAGCGCTTCGCGTAAAAATATTTCCGCCCTTTGGTTGGGTAGCACAACCATTTGCTTGTGCAACGGAACAGGTGAAGAAACAATTTCTTGCGCTATGCGCGAGATGAATGAGGACATGCGTTACTTAAAGAGGTTACTTCCTTCAATGTAATCAAAAACCGCCTTAGGAAGAAGATTTCTAAAGCCTTTTCCCTGTGCAAAACTCTTTCGAATCATTGAGGCGCTTAATTCCATTTTTGGAGCATTTACCAAATGTGACCTAGGGTATTTTTCTTGCCAATCAAAGTGATTCTTTTCTTCCTTTGGCAAAGGATGACGAGGATACACAAATATATCGTGGTTATCTGCTATACTCTCATAATTCCTCCATTTGTGAAGGGTCTTTATGTTGTCTTCTCCCATGATTACACTAAAAATTATTTCGGGATACTTTTCGCGTAAATAAGCCAATGTCTGTGCGGTATAATTGGGCTTAGGAAGATTAAACTCTATATCACTTGCTTTAAGTCCGATTTGGTCTTCAAGGGCAAGGCGCACTAAATGCAGTCGCTCGCGGTCCGGGAGTAAATTACTTTTCTTTTTAAAGGGGTTAAGCGGAGTGACTACAAGCCAAACCTCCTGTAAATCTGTACTTTTTTGAATGAATTCAGCAAGAGCCAGATGTCCAATATGAACGGGGTTAAATGTTCCAAAAAATAGTCCTACCTTCTTCATTCGTGATTTAAAAAATCTTCAAGAATCTTAGATGCTTCGGCTGTGGCAACATCAAAATCACTGTTGACAATCACCTTATCAAATTCTGGAGCGCGAGCCATTTCTTTTGAGGCTTTTGCTATTCGTTCAGCGATTTTTTCTTCCGAGTCTGTTCCACGACTTCGAAGCCGGCTCTCAAGGATTTCTATACTTGGAGCCTGAACAAAAAGAGCTAAGGCATTATCCCCAAACTGCTTCTTGAGGTTAATTGCCCCCACCACGTCAATATCAAAAACGACCACCTTGCCTTCCGCCCATATGCGCTCCACCTCTGATTGCAGTGTGCCATAAAATGCTCCAGGATAGACTTCCTCCCATTCAAGGAGTTCTTTGTTTTTTACTTTGGTTAAAAACTCTTCAGCGCTTAGGAAGAAATAGTCTTTACCGTGCTGCTCAGTGCCTCTAGCTTGTCTTGACGTAGCAGAAATACTAAAGCTTAGTAATGGAAATCGAGGCAATAAATAATTGACGAGCGAAGATTTTCCAGCTCCAGACGGTGCCGCAAAGATGACTAGTTTCCCCTTTTTTTCGCTCATTTCCCTATTTCATTGTGATTAACAAAGGTAGTAGAGATAGAGGAATTCAATTGCAACTGACTCGTTGCCTGGAGAAACAACAATTTTTTGGTATGCAAAAACCCCCGTTTATAAAAACGAGGGTTTAAAAAACTGAGGTAATACGTTTATAGCGTAATACTATGATAGCCTTCTTTTTGAAGGTTGAATCCTAAAACAAGTCCGTTCTCAACGACCTGCATATTCTCAGGAATAGATTCCAGACTTATTCCGAATTTTTTTAGTGAGAATCCGCATGCAATTAATTGAATCCCTTTTTCCTCTGCTTTTAAGAGAATTTCATTCAATTCTTCATTTTTCGAAAACTCTCTTACGGCCTCACCGCATATGACTACTTTGAATTCACCGTATCTCTTTCCGTCCATTTCAGAAAGATCTCCCGCGGCAAAAGAAATTGCTCTTAATTGTTCGAGCTTCCTGGTTAAGACAAAATAATTGTTAATATCCTCTTTCTCTTGAGCAGAAACTTGTTGTGGTGCTATAAAGCCCCCAATTAGGAAAAGTGTGAAAAGTAATTTTCTCATAATTTTTTTTTAGTGGAAATGATAATCAGTTCCTGGTAATTGTGATAAAACATTGTCGCCTAAATCTAATGCAACAGCACGACCATCACGAACGGGCATGATAGTGTCGTGTACTGCAAGATACTCTTCAATTAGGTCATGAATGGTATAATCCATGACAACTGTTTCAACAGTTCCCTTCATTCGGCATAAGGTGCTCAATGGCTCTCCTTCCCGTCTGCACGCAGACATTGTATAAAGTTTGCTCAAATCAATGGGCTCGCCTTGAATAATTATGTCCTTTACCCGTTCTCCTTTATCTGCCAGCGCATTGAATGTGAGTTGCATTCCTGAGAATCGAACAACCCATCCTCCAAACCGTTCCTGAGGATTTTCTGCGAATACATTATGCAGTTCTTGTTCTAACCAATCTTTAATTTGTTGACCACTGGCTTTACCAATTTTAACTTTCTCATTGACCGGAAGCATCTTCCAAAGGTCGCCCCGAGTGATTGGAGCAACTCCAGTTTCATTAGGCACTATTGGCGGACTAAATCGAAAACCATTACTAAGAGCAATATCTACGTCATTTTTCCACATAGAAGCATCTGTTATAAAGTTATCCATGGGATTTTCAACCACAAAATAACGGTAAAGAGGAGTTTTTGTATAGCCCAAAACTTGCTCTATTTCCTCTTCATACGGGGCAATGGCTTCTTCAATTACAGCAGCGACCAGAGAGTCCTTCTTGTATTTTAAAGGATCCACCTCCAACAGCTCATAATCTTCTTTAAGGATGGTGCCGTTTTGAACTTCAAGAACCATTTTCCCTACAAAAGAAGCAAATGCTCCCGGTTCCGTGACTCGAGCATGATTTGCCTGTAGGGGTTTGCGAATTCGTTCGTGGGTATCGTTACCAAAGACATAATCAATTCTGCCTAAGGCCGGGTTATTGGCCAAATCAAATTGCTTGCTAATTCCAATGTGGGTAACCAGAAAGAGGATATCTACGCCTTTTTCATCTTTTAATTCATTGACAAGTTGCTCTAAGTTCTCTAAAATGGGGTCGAAATCGAGTCCTTCAGAAAATGTAGGATTTTGCCGGATGGGAACTTCTGGATCGTTATAAGAGAGAAATCCAAGCTTTGTATTCCCCACTTCTTTGATAAAGTATTGCGGGAAAATAGGACGTTTACCGTTTTCGTGATACATGTTGGCCGTGATTACAGGTGTTTCATACCCTTTCATCACATTCATCATTTGTTCCTTTCCGTATACGACCTCCCAGTTGCCAGGGATTAAAAAATCGTAATTCATAGCCTTTACTATGGAGCTAAATGCAGAACCTTCAGAAAGCGCCGCTAGAGCGCTACCTTGAATGAGGTCTCCTCCATCAAGAATAATCGTATTGGGATTTAAAGACCGCTCTTCATTGAACAAGGTCTTCATGTTTGCAAGGCCTCCTAAAGTTTTGTAACTGATTTCGCCCTCATTAAAAAAGAGCTCGGAATGTGGATATACTTGACCATGAATATCTGCCGTTTGCAAAATTGTAATTTTTTGCGGCTCTAGGTCAATATCTGCAGTTGAGGTACAGGTTATGGTGAATAAAATAAAAGCTGCAAAGCTTACTAAGGTTATGTACTTTTTGAATTCCATGAGTCCTTACTTAATTGTTTCATGCGTGGTGCTCAAGTTACATTCATAGAATGAGTGGTTTCGTGAGTATGGTCACGTGATAGTATAGTAGGCGAGTTGTTTGTTCACTCAAAACAAAAATCAGTTTTATTTTAAATAGAATTCAATACCTAATTGTAACTTACTAAGACCTAAAAAACAGCCGTCATGAATGCAATTGAATTTCATAGTTTATCCAAATTCTACGGTAAGCACAGAGGGATAGAGGGGATTGATTTCTCTGTCTCAAAAGGCGAGGTATTCGGATTCATAGGTCCCAATGGTGCCGGAAAGTCTACTGCCATAAGAACCTTATTAGGATTGTTACATCCAAGTAGTGGGAGTGCCTCAATTTTGGGTTTTGATGTGGTAAAAGAAGGGGTTCAAGCTAGGTTGAAGGTAGGGTATCTACCCTCCGAAGTCGATTTTTATCCAGAAATGACCTCCCGTGAGCTCTTAGAATACCATGCTGGACTGTATGGTATTGAAAAAGCGGAAAAGAGAATTGAGGAATTAGCTCAATATTTTGAGCTCGCTTTAGATAGGCCCATTGATGATTTGAGTTATGGGAATAAGAAAAAATGCGCCATCATCCAGTCGGTTTTGCATGAACCGGAGGTGCTGATTTTAGATGAACCAACGGGTGGGTTAGACCCATTCATGCAAAACAGGTTTTTTGAATTATTAGAGTCGTTAAACAAAAAGGGAGTAACCGTTTTTTTTAGCTCTCATATTCTATCTGAAATTCAACGAATATGCAATCGCGCCGCGGTAATCCGTGAGGGAAAAATCACAGCAATTGAAGATATTTCATCGCTCTTATCTAAGCAAATGAAAAAGGTAAGGTTGGTCTTGAAAAAAGAAACTGAATTGAGTTTGCCGGATGGTTTTCATAATCACCACAGTACTGGCACCAAGCATAATTTTGACTATGTGGGTCCAACGGAAGTGTTGATTAGTTGGCTCGCTGAGCAAGACTTGGTTGACGTAGTCCTAACAGAACCTGATTTAGAGTCCATTTTTATGAACTATTATCAACGATGACTATGAATAGGACATTGTATTTCAAGGAGCTAAAGCGCAATAGAAAGAACACTTTTATATGGACTTCTATTGTAGTAGCATTCACTTTTTTGATCTTATCTATCTATCCAAGCTTTTCACAGATGGGAGATCAGATGACCGAGTTGATGTCTTCTCTTCCAGAGGAGTATGCACGTGCTTTGGGAATGGACGAGGGGACATGGTCTAGTATCATAGGATTCTATTCTACCTATTATGGAATTTACATTACTCTTTTGATGGGCATTTTTACGGCTTCAACAGGTGCTACTATAGTTGGCAAGGAGGAACGGGATGGAACGGCGGAATTTTTGTTAACCCGCCCTATGACAAGAAGCACAATTGTTACCACAAAATTCTTAGCGCTTGGAACTTTATTGGCGGTCGTGTATTCCACTCAAACCTTTTTTGCAGTGCTTGGAATGAATGTATTCGGCGATAATGTTCTTTGGAGACATTTTGTTACCATGCATGTTCATGGGTTTGTTCTGGTAACTTTCTTCACCGCTGCAGCCGTATTGTTTTCATCATTCTTATCGCCAAAATTGAATTATATGGGACCGGTGGTTGGAATGATATTCGGTAGTTTCTTTTTGGATGCTATTGCAAAGGCGACAGAACATGTAAGCTGGTTAGGTTATATAAGTCCTTATCACTACTTACAATTGCAGGCCGAATCCGGTAGTCTTGAGGTGAATTGGGTCTCGTGTATTGTGCTTATGATACTATCGCTAATTATGCTTAAAGCAGCACATGCGCGCTATTTAAAAAGAGACATTGTTGGCTAAAGCGTGTTGCCTACTTGCTCTTTAATTTTTTCAAGCTCGTCCTTCATTTGAACTACATGCTGTTGCATTGGAGCATAGTTACTCTTGGATCCTAGAGTGTTGATTTCTCGACCCATTTCTTGTGCAATAAACCCTAGCTTCTTCCCGCTATTTTCTTCATTCATTGTTTCACGGAAGTATTTAACATGGTTAGCTAATCGAACCTTTTCTTCGTTGATATCTAGTTTTTCAATGTAGAAAATAACTTCTTGCTCGTAGCGGTTTGAATCTACTTCAACCCCGTCTAGACCTTTCAATAAACGTTCTCTAACAGAAAGCAAACGCTGCTGTTCATGTGGCTCAATTTCTTTCATGGATTTTTCAATCTCAATCAACCGCAGTTCAAAATCCTCTGCAATACTTGATCCCTCTTGTACACGAAAACGCTCCAGTTTTTCTAGAGCTTCCACAATTAAATCTTTTAAAAAATGCCATTCCTCTTCACTGAGCTCATTTTTTGACGAGCCAATTACATCGGGCATTCGCATAACTGCTGCGATGAGGTCTCCCGAGGTATCTGTTTCACGACTTAAAACTTCAAGCTGCTCCAAATAAGCTTTAGCTAAATCCATATTAATTCCTGCTGCGCTCTCAACTCCAGTGACTTCCGCATAGATATTGATATCTACTTTACCACGCTTTAAAGCACCACCAACCAGTTTGCGGATAGTCAGTTCTTTTTCACGAAAAATAGGTGCAATACGAGCGTTTAAATCAAGCCCTTTGCTATTCAGACTGCGAATCTCAACAGTGATTTTTTTTCCTGAAGTTTGTCCGATGGC
>JAYOSU010000016.1:0-3830 GCA_038139395.1 Cryomorphaceae bacterium | reverse complement strand
AATGTTTTTAGTGCAATGATGTTTCCTAAATAGGTTAAAAACGTGGTTCCTACAACCACAAAAATCACGGCTCCTATAATATTGGCGTCCCAAAGCGACCATTGGATATCACCGAATTGCGGGCCTCCAAAAGGCAAAACAAAGAACACTCCAAATGTGAATACCCAACGTATAATAAAAAGTGCGTTGTATTTGGCCATGAGCGGTTTTACAAGTACCAGATATATGGCATAACTACTTGCGTTGACCAGTACAAATAGGTTTCCCTTAGCCACTTCATTAGAGAATAAGCCGTCTAATTTAAAATGAGCACCCGAATAAATTAACCAAAACGCACCCAAAGCACCTAGTGATATTCCTATCAACTTAGGAGTTGTGATTCGCTCTTTGACAAGAATTGCGCCAGCAACAAGTACCATTATCGGACCGCTGACCATCATGATGGAGGCGTTTACTGGAGTTGTAATTTTAAGTCCTTCAAAGAAAAACAGCATGTTTGTGGTGACTCCAAAAACTGCGCATATTGCCAAACGCCACTGATCGGAACGGGGTATATCAAAGAATCTTTCATTACCAGAAAATGGCATTAGCATCCAAAAAAGTAAGGCTGCTCCGGTAACACGGAATTGAATAAAGGCTCTCGGAGGCATGGCACCTTGCATAGCACTCTTGGCTATTAGGAATGAAGAACCGTAAATCAAGGCAACACCAAACAGTGCGGCGTGCGCCAATAAAATAGATTTACGACTCGATTCGCTCATAGATCAAGCAATTGCATCAGTTGCATCTTTAACCACCTTTGGACTATTTCCTATAAAGATTTGACCATCAAGAAGTAAAACGGGTCGTTTTAAGAAAGTGTATTCACTAAGGATAAGCTGGCGTATTTCTGAATCGCTAAGCTTGCGATTTTTCAAGCCGAGCTCCTTGTATTTACGAGCACGCTTAGAAAACAAGGCACCTGCAGAACTAGCGAGTGTAATCATATAATCTAGCTGCGCGGGTGTGATGGGTTCCGTTTTAATGTCTTGCAGATAAATTCCTTCGGTATTCCACAAGTTCAAAATACGTTTGCAAGTATCGCAGGTACTGAGATAGAATATACGTTTCATCTGTACTAATTTATTTTGATAGCCAAGGGCTTGGGTCTTGGATGTTTGCGTCTTTCCAAATACCAAATTGAACCATCGTTTTTCCTTCCTCATCCGTGAATGCAGTCCCAATAGGCTGTTTGAGGCTAATTAGATCTCCAGACTTAACCTGAACGCCTATAAGGTTGCTGTACACAGTAAAATAGTTTCCATGTCGAATTAGCACCATTACATTTGCCCCAGGAATAGGCACTACAGAACTTACCTCTCCTTCAAAAGCGGCACGCACAATGGCACCCTGTTCCGTGCTAATTTCAATATGCGGATTGTCTACTATGATTCCTTTAACCACTGGGTGAGGATGTTTTCCAAATTTTCCAGTAATTAATCCTCTTTCAACGGGCCATGGCAAAGCACCCTTGTTTGAGGCAAAGTTATTTGCTAATGCTCTAGATTCAGGAGTCATTGCATAGGAAGGACCCTCATCTTTCTCTTCTAAACCCTTTCCTTTGCGTGCCTTGTCAATTAATTTTTTAAGCACCTTATTGGAGGTTCTCGGGTTGAAGTCTTTCCCTTTTACAAGGCCTAGTTCTTCTGCCTCTTTTTCTAGGTTATTCCGTTCTGCACGGAGTCGTGCTTTTCTCAATTCTTCCGCAATAATCCGTTTAATTTGTTTTTCTAGTTGTTCGGCCTCACGTTGTTTTTTCTGAATATCATTTTTCAATTCTCCTTCTTTGTTCTTCAAATAGGTTACGGTTTTCTCTTGCCTTTGGGCATCCACAAGCAGTTGTTTCTTTTCTCTTTCTTGAGATTCTTGAACGGTTAATTTTTCTTGTTTTCTTGCGATTAATGCTTCTTTTTCCTCTGCTAATTCAATCTGCGCATCATGAATTTGGTTGACTTGCTGTTCTCTGTAGCTGGTCATGTCCTTAAAGTATTGGATCCGTTTTAAGGCTTGGGTAAAAGAGGTAGAACTAAGAATAAACATAAGTTGATCCGCAGGCTGGAGATTTCGCTGCGCTAATTCAATAAGTTTTGCATAATCTGATTTAAGTGAATCAATACGCCCTTCAAGTTGGACAATCTCCTTTTCCTTCGTGCTTATATCAAGGTCAATTCTACTTATTTGCCCATTCATAGTTTTAATCAATCGTTCGCGAGCTTCAATTTTTTGATTCAAAGTTTGCAACTGATTTATACTGGACTCTCTGGTGCTTTTGGTTTGTTCAAGTAAAGTATTTGCCAAGTCAATTTGGTCTTGAAGTAATACCTTCTGCTTTTGAAGCTCCTCTTTAGTTTGACCATTGGCTGTAACAGTCAGTAACAATAACGCTATGAGAATTCTAAAGACTTTCATTAGAAGCTAAAAGGAGTGTTGTAAGGACCTTCGGTTCGAATTTCGCTCACTTCGATTTTTACAGTGTATTCTGGACGCGACTTTAAGGTTAATTCGAGGAGCATTGGATATCCCGTTCTTTCATCCACATTGGAGTATTCAATGTCTACAATTTCTTTAGGGTCGCTAATGGTCATGTGCTTGACATGCAATTCTCTGTCCAGTGCTACAGTTACGTTCCTGTTGCCAGAAATGGTATACTGTGTGACCCAAGTATCATGTTTTGTGTCAAATTTGTAACGCATTGCAGGCTCGGCACTGATTAATTGACCGCGTAATAGTTTATTCAAATATGGAAAGGGAACCTCCACCCCAGTCATGCCAGCTAAGTCATGTGCGGAACCTGTCCAGTCCAACCCCAAAAGTGTTGAGGTAAAGGCTGCACTATCTCCAATAACGATTGCCTTACCAACACGCAGACCAATCATATCATCACTGATTGCAGCCCAGAGAATACTATCTTGTTTAGATCGTATTTGGACTCTAAATTTTTGCTCGCCATCTGGAGTGTTGGCTTCAATCCGAGTGAATATTTGGGCCCATTCAAATTTATCCTCAACGATTATTTTGCGAGATACTCCGTCGTTTATTTTTTCCCTTTTTAGAGGGTTTTCAGGTGAGATAGGCCTACCACAGTTAACGAGCAGAAAAAGAGCCCCTAGTAGCAGGGTTAATTTGACTAAGCTATGTGTGTACAGACGGTTCAATTTTTTGGCTATTTGCCCTCTAATTCCTTAGCTTTTTGCTTGTATTCTAAAGCTTTATTCTCATTGCCCAATGCTTTCTCAATAGCCCCGGCATGGCGGTAGAGTATGGCATCAGGTCTAGATCTTTGAAGTTGCAAAGCTAATGCCATTTTTTTCTGTGCTTCAGTGTAGTCGCCCATTTTAAATAAGACCCAGGCCCAGGTGTCTAGGTAGGTCGCTTCAAGACTTTTCTTGCTGTTGCTTTCTTGTGTTAATTTTAATGCGCGCCCAAGGTCCAAACTGCGCTTTCCCAACTGCCAAGCTAAATTATTTAACGTGGCCGCATCACGCTCAATGTCCAAGCTGTAGGTATACGCCTTAACGCCCATATCCACTAAATCTTGTGAAAAGAATGCTGTACCGGCCAAATTATAGAACCACTTTTGAACGTCATCCTCAAGTGCCTTTGGCGCACTCTCCATAGCTAGTTCAGCACAGTCTTTCCACCATTGTTTCTCATAATACCAGAATACGATATATTCTAGTATTTCAATTCTATGGCCAAAATCTGTTTTGAATCTATTTATTACATCTCTAGCAATGCTGTCTTGTTTAGTTTGTTTGCATAGCTCAGCAATTTGTGTGTAAACCTCTATG
>JAYOSU010000015.1:0-40843 GCA_038139395.1 Cryomorphaceae bacterium | reverse complement strand
GTTGCTATTTGAGATATTTTGCCTCCTTTGAAACCGCTCATTGCAACAGTGGTTGCACCTTGTTCGTTGGCATATTCAATTGCATTAACCACGTTTTTGCTATTACCTGAACCGCTAATACCTATGACTAAGTCATTGGGCGAAAGAAAATTCTTCAAAGGCTCTACAAAGATACTTTCCCAGCCAATATCATTTGCTATTGCCATCATGGAAGGCAAGTTGTCGTTCAAACAAATCATCCTGAAGCGCTTATCTAAACCATAGCTCGCCCCTTTTAAGAAATCACCAGCCGCATGGGATGCAGATGCACCGGAGCCTCCATTGCCCATGGTGTAAATGTTTCCTCCTTTTTCATAGGTTGAATGAAATGCATCTACCAAGGATTCAAGTGCCTTAGCATCTAGTGCGTCCAAGGTAGACTTAACGAGTTCAATGTATTGTTTTGCTTGCATCTTAATTGTTTCGTGGAATTGACCACTAAAATAACTGAATTATTTGCGCCATCGTATAAATCCTATCACGCTCATTATTGAATAAATAACCATTAAGCAGGCATAGACCTCTAATCCCTTTACTCCATATAGAATTACAGAGGCAATATTCAAGGGAATCCAATAATGAAACGCCGTTCGTATCCGCCTTGTTTCTTGCCAAGTAGCCCATAACCCAAAAACTGTTGTAAACGCATCAAAATAGGCCAAACTAACTCCTGGAAGTGCATTCAAAAAATAGCCTAAAATAAGAGCTATAGGTATGCCTAAAAGTGCCAGTCTCTGTGTACTAGATGGAATCGTCACTAACTCTACGGTATCCAACTGCGCGTTTTGTTTCCAATGCCACCAACCATATATACCAAGAATCACATAAAAGAAATACAATCCAGACTCTGCATACAGACCTGTTCTGTAAAAAAGTGCCACAGACAATATACTCGAAAGGGTACCGGCAGGCCAAGCCCAAATTTTACGACGTATAATTCCTGTTAGAAAAACAAGACTCAATAGGGTAGCTACCCATTCTAAAGTAAAATCTATGGACATAAAAAACCCCGAACGCTAATGTTCGGGGCTAAATTAAATATTATCTCAAAGGCCTTAGACCAACTCTTGAACTAAATCTGCGGCTTCTTGTAACGCAATTGCACTATGTACTTCAAGGCCACTCTCATCAATTAACTTTTTAGCTTCCTCAGCATTTGTCCCTTGTAGACGAACAATGATTGGAACATTGATATTGCCCATGTTTTTATAGGCATCCACGACTCCCTGAGCCACTCGGTCACAACGAACAATACCGCCAAATATATTTACCAGTATCGCCTTAACATTCTCATCCCGAAGAATGATACGGAATGCCTGCTCCACTCTTGCCGCGTCTGCGGTACCACCAACATCTAAGAAGTTTGCCGGATTACCTCCAGCCATTTTAATGATATCCATAGTTGCCATGGCTAGACCTGCGCCGTTAACCATGCAGCCCACATTTCCGTCTAGCTTAACAAAGTTCAATCCAGCCTCTCCAGCTTCCACTTCTGTTGCATCCTCCTCACGAGTGTCGCGCATTGCTGCGATTTCCTTGTGACGATAAAGTGCATTATCATCAATAGTGACTTTAGCATCAACTGCTAAAATCTTATCATCGGAGGTTTTCAATACCGGATTTATTTCAAATAAAGAAGCATCAGCGCCTTCATATGCGCCGTATAAGGCACTAACAAATTTTACCATGTCTTTGAATGCCGCACCACTGAGCCCTAGATTAAAAGCAACCTTTCTGGCTTGAAAACCTGTAAGACCTACCTTGGGATCTATTTCTTCCGTAAAAATTAAATGTGGGGTTTCTTCCGCTACCGTTTCTATGTCCATTCCGCCTTCAGTTGAGTACATGATCATATTGCGTCCAGAAGAACGATTCAATAGGACGGACATATAGAATTCGGAAGTTTCACTTTCTCCCGGGTAATAGACGTCTTCAGCTATAAGGACTTGATGCACTTTTTTGCCCTCTGCAGAAGTTTGAGGCGTCACCAATTGCATTCCTAGGATACTATCTGCAACCTCCTCTACTTTATCAATTCCTTTCGCAAGTTTCACACCGCCGCCTTTACCTCGGCCACCTGCATGCACTTGTGCCTTGACTACGTACCATGACGTACCCGTTTCTTCGGTCAATTGTTTTGCTACGTCAACCGCTTCCTTAGACGTTTGGGCAACCTTACCTCTTTGTATTCGTACACCGTAACTCGCTAAAATCTGTTTTCCTTGATATTCGTGAAGGTTCATAGTAATTCCTTGATTTATGGGCAAATTTAGGGTACAAGCTTGGAATCGATAGCATATTTGATTACTAAAGTTGATTGAATCATATATGTCTCTTTATACCGATATTTGCGCCCTATGAACAGAAGCAACCTATCCTATCTATTGATTCTATCCTCATTTTTAAGTTTTGGACAAAATTCAATTAAAAAGCAATTGATTATTCCAGAACTCAAAAACGTAGATATAACTATAAACGGACAGATAGAGGAGCGAGAATGGTCACAAAGCGCCAAGATTTCTAGGCTCAATCAATACTTCCCTCAAACGGATATTCCTGCAGAAGGTATAGAAAGTGATGTACGAATTTTCTATACCCAAGAAGGAATATATTTCGCAGGTATCCTGAAGGACAGTAGGGCGCCAGTGTTATCTCAATTTACGCCTAGAGATCGAGTTAATGCGAATACAGACTGGATTCAATTGATTATTAACCCATTTAATGACGGTGCAAACGATTTCAACTTTTATTTGAGTGCCGCTGGTGTGCAGGGCGATTCTCGTCAAACTAGCGATAACGAAGAAGACGGAAGTTGGAATGCAGTATGGTGGAGCGCCGTAATCAAGGAAACGAACCAGTGGACTTTTGAAATTTACATCCCCTACCAAGTCTTGAGGATTCCTGAGGGTAGTAATAGTGATGTGCCCTCACCATGGGGATTTAATATCAAACGTTCCATTCGCAGTGATCGCACTATGTACAGCTGGAACCCCATAGATAGAAATTTTGATAATGAAAGTCTCCAAAGCGGGCTTTTAAATGGTATCAATGTCATCAACCCTCCTCCTCGCGTCAGTTTAAGACCGAATTTTACGGGCAGTCTCCAAAAATCTGGAGATGCTCCTTGGAGGAATTCCCTTGCAGCAGGTGCTGATATAAAAATCGGGCTCAACAAAAGTTTCACCTTAGACATGACCTTACTTCCCGATTTTTCTCAAGTAGCATTTGACGAGCAATTCGTGAATTTTGAGGCCTTTGAACGAGAGTTTGATGAAAACAGGCAGTTTTTCACTGAAGGCGTGAACCTCTTTAAAAAGGCGGGGCTTTTTTATAGCCGTAGAATAGGCGGTAATCCACAAAACTTTACCAATGCCAATTTGAATGAATTAACCAATACTACTCAAAGCTTTACCAGAATGCTTAATGCCACTAAATTGACTGGTACAACGGACAAAAACCTGAGTATTGGTGTGCTTAATGCAATCACGGCGGCTAACTATCTCAGCGGGTCGGATTCTTCAGGTAATGCGGTAGAAATTCTTACGGAACCGTTGACCAATTACAATGTAATGGCCCTTGACCAGCGCATAGGCGGTAATAGTTCCATTGGTATAATCAATACAAACGTCATGCGTAATAATGATGGCGGAACCGCAAGAGATGCCAACGTTACGGCAATTACAGCAAATTTGAACTTCTTCAACAACAGTCACTTTTTCAATGGGGCGTTTGGACATTCAAGTATTTTTGATACTGAGGACGATTATTCGGGTGGCGCTTTAGGTTGGGAGCTAGGCAAACAAGTTGGTGCTTGGAGATGGGAACATAATCTTGAGCTCATTTCACCAGATTTTGACCCAAATGACCTAGGGTTTCAAAGAAGAGGAAACAAGTTCCATCAATCCTTGCAGTTGAGTAATCATTTACTTGCTCCCAATAAACTGTTTCTAAGAAGAAGGCATAGACTGGGGTTACAATATAATAGACTTTATGACCCAGGGGATTTTGAACGATTTCATATTGAATACAGCTTTTTTGGCATGACAGAAGGCTTCTTGGCATTCGGGTATAATGCAGAAACCAGAGGGATGGAATACGATTACTATGACCCAAGAGTTTGGGGTAGGTATCGGGCCAACCCTGCTTCCTTCTGGCACAATGCATGGATGAGTTCAGATTTCAGAAAACCATTGGCACTAGAGCTTAGAGCAGGGCAATGGTGGTGGGCCGATTGGGGTGCACAAGGTAGATATGGTGAAGCTGAAATCATTGCTAGAGTCAATGACCAATTCAACCTAAGAGCGAATTTTGAATTAGGAAATAATCATCAAGTAGGTTGGGCGGAAACTAAAACAGATTCCAACGGCCAAAGCATAAACGATTCCATTGGAATGGCATTAAGGCACAGGCGAAGCTTTGAACAATCACTTCAGGGGCAATACCTTTTTGGTCCCAATTCATACCTTACATTGGATGTAAGGCACAGCTGGAATAGAATTGAAAATGAAAATATTTTCCATCTGAATCAGGACGGTAGCCTATCACCTTCTGCCGCGTATGAAGATCCAGATTTACGTATCAACTTCTTCAATATTGATTTGAAATATGTCCTTTGGTTTGCACCTGGGCGCGAACTAAATATTTTATATCGTGCCTCTTTAGCTAATTCGGATAACGCAAATACACTGAACTATGTCCAAAATATTCAAAACCTCTATGAATTGCCTACAGATAATATGTTTTCATTGCGTTTAGTGTATTTTCTTGATTATGCTCAAATAAAGAAATCTGCTACCTTGCGCTAAGCCATGATAGAAATACGCGAAATAGAAAAATCATACGGGAGCACCAAAGTCCTCAAAGGAGTAAACGGAGTTATTACCAAAGGAGATTTTATTACGATTGTTGGGGCCTCTGGAGCGGGAAAAAGCACCCTACTCCACCTTTTAGCCGGATTGGAGAAGGGGCATTCGGGTTCTATTCAGTTTAAAGGACAGATGTTAGAATCTATGAATAAAACATCTTTAAATACTTACCGAAACGAGCAGGTTGGACTGGTATTTCAATTTCATAATTTATTGCCTGAATTGACTGCGCAAGAGAATATTACGCTCCCTAGGTTGATTGGAGGAAAGATGAATAAGGATGCAGAGCGAAAAGCAAACGAATTAATGGAATTATTAGGTATTTCGCACAGGGCACACCACCTACCTAGTGAAATGAGCGGCGGAGAACAGCAACGCGTTGCCATTGCTAGAGCACTTGTTAATGAACCAGAGATACTTTTAGCAGATGAGCCCACGGGTAACCTAGACAGTACAAATGCAGAAGCTGTACATGACTTGTTAATCAAACTTAATAGAGATCTAGGACAAACAATTGTTGTAGTCACGCACAACAAAAATCTAGCTTCTCTAGGTAAGACCAAATGGACCATGGTTGACGGTAAATTGACTTCCATTTGATGACTTTGCCCGAAGAAGAACTGCGTGAATTCCTTTTGAACAAAGCCGATCAATACGCCAATAAAAGCTTTATCAACGATGACCCAATTGGTATACCGCATACGTTCAGTACCAATCAAGACATTGAAATAAGTGGATTGATTGCGGCGACTCTTTCTTGGGGACAGCGTAAAACCATTATTTCTAAAAGCCAAGACTTGATGTCAAGAATGGACGATTCACCTGCGGAATTTGTTCAAGGATGCACTAAAGCTGATTTAAGAGCTTTTGACGGCTTTGTGCATCGCACTTTCCAATCAGAGGATATCAAAGGGTTAGTAATCGCACTTAAAAAGCTGTTAACTGAGTACGAAAGTATTGGCCAATTCTTTAAATCTCATATGGACAACGAACGTCATTTGGGGCCGGCACTGATTCAATTTAAAAATTACTTACTCCAAAACGGACTACCCCTGAGAGCATCGAAGCATTTTGGTGACCCATCCAAGGGCAGTGCATGCAAGAGAATGGTGATGTATTCAAGGTGGATGACACGCAGCAACAAAGAGGGCATTGATTTTGGAATTTGGGACATTGACCCCGCATACTTATCTCTACCTCTGGATGTACACAGTGGACGCGTTGCCAGAATCCTTGGTCTCTTAAAGCGTAAACAAAACGATTGGAAAGCCGTGATGGAACTCGACTCCTCTGTGAGAATCATAGACCCAAAAGACCCTTCTCGTTTAGATTATGCTTTATTTGGATTGGGTGTATATGAAGGATGGAAATAGCTTACAACGCCATTAAACCCGGAATCTTTACTGCCTCCTCGTAACGTTCAATTACAGAATCCACATTCATCATCATTTCTTTGGCACTAATGGAGACGAATTTTCCTGTTTTACTCTTTCTTAATTCAATCTGCGCAGTATCGCTATCAAAAAGAGATTCAGCCTGAGCAATAATCTGATTATCCGCCGGTACAATGAATTTGAATAAATAAATTTCCGGCCAATTTCGCTCCTCTAATTTTTCGCGCAGACCTTTCCACGGGTTTTGACTCATTATTCACTTAATTATTTCACAAAAGTATACTATCGTCCGAAAGCAAACGAGTTTTCAAGAATTCTTTTGCCAATTCCATACGCTCACGCAAGTAAACATCTTCTTCAATGGCAGGACTCACCTCAATAAATTCCTTGTATAACTGGCCTAACTCACCCTCAACTTCTTCCCCTCTTAGCCACAGGGCTTGAACTGCGTTCAGGAGCTCAATTCCTAAGATTCCGTATACATTGCTGATGATTCTCAACAATTTGGTTGCTGCATTTGCACCCATGCTCACATGATCTTCTTGACCGTTTGAACTCTCTATGCTGTCCACAGATGCCGGGGCACAAAGCTGTTTGTTCTGACTAACCATACTCGCTGCTGTATATTGAGCAATCATTAAACCCGAATTAATTCCTGGTTTTTTGACTAAAAATGGCGGTAGTCCTCTCCTTCCAGATATAAGCTGATACGTGCGTCGTTCTGAAATAGAACCGTATTCATGAATGGCCAGTGCCGCATAATCTAAGGCTAATGCCAAAGGTTGACCATGAAAATTTCCAGCACTCACTACAACATCTTCCTCGGAGAGTACCACGGGGTTATCCGTAGCCGCATTCACTTCAACTTCAAAAACACGCATGGCATGCAATAGTGCTCCTTTTGATGCTCCATGTACCTGAGGAACACAACGAAAACTATAGGGATCTTGAACGTGCTCTTTAATTCTATGCATTCCCAAACAAGGCTCCAACCATTGATGTAAACGTTTTGCCGTCATCATTTGTCCTTGGTGCGGACGAGTTAAATGAACCCCAGAGGTAAAGGGCTCTATTCGTCCATCATAAGCTAAAGTGGATAGCGCTGCAATCTGATCTGCGAAGTAATCAATTCGCCGAGCTTGAATAAGTGCATAAATCCCGTGAGCTGACATAAATTGCGTCCCGTTCAATAAAGCCAACCCCTCTTTTGAAGCTAAGGTCAACGGAGTCCAACCGCGCTCCTTAAGCTCGTCTAATGCGCTTTTTGTGAGGAACTTTTCACCATCAAGACGCACTTCTCCTTCTCCTAAGAGAGGCAACGACATGTGCGCTAAGGGAGCTAAATCACCGGATGCTCCTAAAGAACCCAATTCATACACAACTGGGATAGCACCGCTGTTGAACATATTCAAGATTTGTTGCACCACTTCCAGACGGATACCGCTCACTCCCACCGCAAAACTTTGAACTTTTAGAGCCATCATCAATCGAACTAGCTCTGGACTGATTTCTGATCCTGCACCACACGCATGAGATCGGACCAAATTTGTTTGAAGTTTACTAAGGTTGGGAGCATCTACCACAACATTACACAATGCACCAAAACCGGTATTCACTCCGTAGATAGGTGCTGTACTAGTTTGCGTGTGACTTTCTAGAAATTCGCGTGACTTTCGAATGCGTTCTGCCGCATCAAGATCTAATTCGAGTTTAACATTTCCAGAGGCTATTTCCGCATATTGAGCATAGGTAAGCGGTGAAGAACCAATTTTTAACTTTTGAATCATGTCTGTGGTTTATGCTCTTAAAATTACTACACACCCAATCAATTTTAAGCAATATCTGAACCCGTCTTTCAAAATTGCGTTTAGAATCTTAGAACAACATACTATAATGAAGAGATACGTAATCATAGGCGGTAGCAAAGGAATCGGAAAAGAAACTGCAGAATTGCTTGCAGCAGAAGGAAATGAGGTCATTGTTTTTAGTAGAACACCGTATGAGGGACCTGCTCATTCTATTGATTGGGAGGAGTTTGATGTCCTCAGCGACGATTGGGAGAACCGAATGCCTGAAAACATTGATGGACTCGTCTACAGCGTAGGATCTATCCAACTGAAACCGTTTAAAGGATTAAAACCAGAAATCTTTGAATCAGATTTTCAACTACAAGTCATTGGCGCAGTGAAGGCGCTTCAGGCCGCCTATAAAAACTTTAATACAGAAGGTGTTCCTTCCGTTGTGCTTTATTCAACAGTTGCGGTTCAGCGCGGTATGCCTTTTCACGCGACTGTAAGTGCATCCAAAGGAGCGATCGAAGGTCTTACTAGAGCTATAGCTTCCGAATGGGCACCTAAAGCACGAATTAATTGTATAGCACCCTCATTAACAGATACTCCTCTTGCTGCTAAGCTTTTGAGTACTCCCGAAAAGAAAACAGCAATAGGCAATAACAATCCCATGAAAAGAGTTGGAGAGCCAGCAGACATTGCAGAAATGACGGCGTTTTTATTAGGCGATAAAACTTCCTGGATGACGGGACAAATTATTCATATTGATGGCGGTCAAAGTGTCCTTTAAGCATGTATACTTCTTTAAATCGGGAACAAATTATTGACCTAGATAAGCGTTATCGTACAGCGCTAATCAATAGTTTATCTGGCATACGAACAGCATTTATAGGCATTACGGGCGAGCAAGGACAATGGAATGCTGCAACGCTTTCAAATATCACTCATGTAGGTGCGCATCCACCACAATTAAGCGTGCTCTTCAGACCTCCAAGTACACATAGTCATACCCTAAAAAATTACCGGAAAAGTGGAATGATGACCTTAATCTGCATGCCTTTCCATAAATGTCATACGGTTCATGAAGTCAGTGTGAATGCCCCCAAGGATATTTTTGAGCTAGAATTACTTGACGAACCCGTTCAGAACTTTGAAGGTTGGGACCACCCTATACCCAAAGACTTCATTTATGCGATTGAAATAGAGTATGTTGAAGAATTCACCCTAAATAATCAGTGTATCTACACAGTCGGTTCAATTAATCAATTGAGATGGAGTGAAAAACTTCAAATCAACAATCAAGGCCAAATACTTTTTCAGGAAAGTCCTGTTCTTGCTATTGGGCTGCAACATTATACATCCATTCACACTAAGGGGAAACACCTGCCCTATCCCAAAACGGACAATTATCACTTTGAATGAAGCCAAAAATTCAACTTGTATGGTTCAAACGTGATTTTCGTTGGTCCGATCATCTTCCTGTACATCAAAGTACCTATTACAGGATTCCTACCTTGTATTTCACTCTTTACGAACCTTCTCTTTTTGATCTTCCCCAATATGATGAGCGTCATGTTCGATTCATTGCGGACTCCGTTGAAGATATGAATTGTCAAGTTGGCAAAAAAGTAGTTTACTTCTTCTACTCCGAAGCCGTAAAGTTCTTTCAAGTATTGATTGCCAAGTATGATGTGGTCCGCGTCCTTAGTCACAAAGAAACGGGTATCAAATTCACCTTTGATCGTGATATAGCTGTAAATAAATACTTACAATCACAACAAATTGAGTGGATACAATCAGATGCAAATGGGGTGCAACGAGGCATTAGAAATAGAAATGAATGGATTAAAAACTGGTACCAAGATGCAAGTAAGCCCCTTCTGAATACCGATCTTAATCTTATTACTACAAACGCTTTAAATGGAGAGGGAATTGCTGAGCAGTTTTCTAAACTATTCGATCCCCATCCGTTTTTTCAAAGAGGAGGAGAACAACGCGCTCACAAAGTAATTCGCAGCTTTCTCAATGAGAGGATTGTTCAATATGCTCGTAGCATTTCCAAACCGCAAGCCTCTAGAAAGGGCTGCAGTAGGATATCTCCTCATTTAGCCTGGGGCAACATAAGCGTTAGACAGTTGTATCAACTTATGAAGAATACCGAAATTCCCGGATCCAAAAGAAACATAAAAGCATTTGCTGACCGTTTAAGATGGCAAGCGCACTTTATTCAGAAGTTTGAAAGCGAATGGGAGTATGAATATGTAACAATAAACAGAGCGTATTCATCAATTGATGTGCAAAAGCCTTGGAATCAGGATTTTTTTGATCGTTGGAAGGAAGGGAGAACGGGGGTACCACTGGTAGATGCTTGTATGCGCTGCCTTACTGCAACTGGGTATCTCAATTTTAGGATGCGCGCAATGATTGTGAGTTTTTACAGCCAATATTTATGGCTTCCTTGGAAGCCAGGTGCAGACTACTTAGCCTCTTTGTTTACTGACTTTGAACCTGGGATTCATTATGCACAATTCCAAATGCAAAGTGGGTATACAGGAGTAAATACCATACGTATCTATAATCCTGTGAAACAAAGTAAAGAACATGATCCTCAAGGAAAGTTTATACGGCAGTGGATTCCTGAATTATTTCAGCTATCAGGCTCCTATATTCACGAACCATGGAAAATAACGCCTATGGAATTGGCTATGCAGGAATTCAATTTGGGAAGCTACCCCAAAGCACCCATAGTATCGTTAGACGCCGCCCGAAAGCGTGCAAGCGATATACTTTATGCAAAAAAGCAAGAAGAATTTACCAAAACGGAATCTAAAAGGATTATCAGTAAACACGTTAATCCAAGCAAGTAAATGATTATTCCTGCACTAATCGAAAACCTTCGCCATGAACATTTTCAATACGTAGTGAAGCATCAACCTTAAGATATTTACGAAGCTTTGCTACATAAACATCCATTGACCTCCCCGTAAAATAATTATCTTCTTTCCAAATCTTAAGCAACGCTTTTGAACGTGGAAGCAGTTGGTTCTTATGAGCGGCAAGAAGCTTTAATAAATCACATTCCTTTGGACTCAATCGAGTTACATCTTCCCGGTAAATTAGTTGACGAATTTTAGGCTTAAACATCAATACACCTATCTCTATTTCATCCGGTTCTTCCTCAACATCAGCAAGGTTACGGCCAATAATAGCTTGGATTTTATAGAGCAGTACATCCGTATCAAAAGGCTTTACTAGGTAATCGTCCGCGCCAGCACTATAACCTGCAATTATATCTTCTTTCTGACCCTTCGCAGTCAAAAAGATTAACGGTTGGCCATTGTCTATTGCTTTGACCTCTGTCGCCAAAGTGATTCCATCTTTCTTGGGCATCATAATGTCAAAAATGCAAAGATCATATTCCCCCTGCTTATATGCTCTCAAACCCTGAACACCGTCGCGCTCAAGATCTACCTGA
Organism: Cryomorphaceae bacterium; assembly: GCA_038139395.1. Classification (GTDB taxonomy): domain Bacteria; phylum Bacteroidota; class Bacteroidia; order Flavobacteriales; family Schleiferiaceae; genus UBA10364. Next base: position 29,280 of record JAYOSU010000015.1, on the reverse strand, counting down.
TACTCGTTAAATACCAATGTATCACGAAGGAGGTTTCCAAAATTGGTATCATCTTCTACTAAAAGAATGCGTTGCTTAGTCATCTTTTGAGTTTTTTAATATTTCTATTGTGAAGGTTGTACCTTCCTTTAATTGACTTTTCAAATTGATTGTGCCTCCGTGTTTCTCGACTATGTCCTTGACAAAGGACAAACCCAAGCCATGGCCTTTAACGTCATGAATATTCCCTTTAGTTGCTCGATAAAACCTGTCGAACACTTGATTTTGAGTGTCTTCGTCCATGCCTATACCCCTATCTTTCACTAAGATACTGAACGCAGTGTGGATTTCAGATAATTGAACGCTAATCATTGGACTTGCTTCGCTGTATTTTACCGCATTATCAATCAGGTTGGTCAATGCACTTTTAAATTGAGTCCGGTCTCCAAAGTATTCATAATTGCCCTGAGCAATATTGAGATCAATCCAACCATTCCTCTGTTCAACAGCCAACTTAAAATGATTTACAGCTTCTTGGAGAACCACTGAAATATCAATCGTTGATCGGTCTAATGTCAATTCCTCCTTATCTAGCATAGACATTTGAAGAACCGATTCCATTTGGGCATTCATTCGTTTGTTCTCCTTTTTTACGATTGATAAATAACTCTGCATCTGTCCTGAAGTCATCTGTTCACCGTTTTTCATTAATGCATCCACTGCTAAGTTTATGGTAGCTAAGGGTGTTTTAAACTCGTGCGACATATTATTGATAAAATCACTCTTTACGAGCGCTAATCGTTTTTGTTTTCTTCCTTGACGCTGCACCCCAAAAAAGGCTACAAGAATTACAGCTGAGAATAAAAGAGAAGCGATTAAAGACAGATAAACGCTTTTAGCCAAGTATATCTTTTCCGAAGGGAAATAAAGAAGGAGTTGTCTAGTCGGACCAAAAAAACTTTCCGCTAATACATAATTGAGCGTGGTCTGGTTGGGTTCAAAATCTTCGGAGACCAATTGACTTAGATAGCCATTTTCAACAATAGCCCACTTTGGAGATGTCCTTACCCCGTTGATTTTAAGCTGGGCTATAATGATGCTATCCATCTCCAATTCCGTTAACTGAGCGGCCCAAGGGAGTGAATTTTGAAAATTATCAATAAAGCCGCTAAACATGGAAGAATCTCCAAAACCCGAGGTAAAATTTTGCTTTCCCGAATACCAGCTCAAGGTAGTCTGACCCATGGGAGTGTTTATGGTGACTGTACTATCATTGGCATTTGAGGATTTGAAACGCCCCATGCTCTTTCTTCTAACATACAGCCTTACGCGTTCATTCAAACTCGTAGATGCAGTACCTACTTGTTGCTCAAATTGTTGACGTTGCAATTCCAATTGTCCGGAAAGCAAATTAAGCTGAAGTAATAAAGCACCAAGAACCGCAGCTGTAAGCACAGCAGTGATTGAATTGGCCTTAAAGATCTCTAGGAGTCGGCGTAACATATAGCGAATGTACTATACCCTAAGATTGAAAGATGAAGTTTTAACGCCGTTTAACAATCTACAATAACTGTTCAATTATATCATCAGCAGATAGCCCTTCAGCCTTAGCCTTATAATTAATCACAATTCTGTGACGTAATATTGGTTTAGCAACGGCTTTGACATGTGATATTGTAGGTGACCCTTGTCCGTCCATTATTGATTTTGCCTTGGCAGCCAAAATGAGGTTCTGCGAGGCGCGGGGTCCGGCTCCCCAATTCAAATATTCTTGAGCCTTTGGATGACAACTGTCTGAATTTGGTCTTGTTTTTCTAACAAGATCAACAGCGTATTGAATGGTTTCATCAACAACAGGTAATCTCCGCAGGGCCTCTTGGAGTTTGCCAATAGCTTCTGCCGTAAATACCTCATTAATTTTAACCTCCCTAGATATAGTGGTCTGTCTAACCACTTTCTCTTCCTCCGATTGAGTAGGGTATCCAACGGCAATATTGAATAAAAATCTATCTAGTTGTGCTTCTGGTAATGGGTAAGTCCCCTCCTGCTCGATAGGGTTCTGTGTGGCTAAAACAAAGAAAGGTTTGGGCAAATCATAAGTTATACCTCCTACACTCACGCGTTTCTCCTGCATGGATTCTAATAAAGCAGCTTGTGTTTTAGGTGGCGTTCTATTAATCTCATCTGCCAAAATCACATTGGCAAAAACAGGTCCTTTTCTAAACTCAAATATGCGGTCTTTATTGAGGATCTCGGTACCCGTTATATCTGTTGGCATCAAATCAGGCGTGAACTGAATTCTAGAAAATTTCAAACCTAAGGCCTCACTAACTGTGGTAACAAGTAGAGTTTTGGCAAGTCCTGGAACACCAATCAAGAGACTATGACCTCCAACAAGTATGGACATAGTAATGAGTTCAACAGCTTCATTTTGACCTACTATTAACTTAGCCACTTCACCTTTAAACCTTTTAACTTTTTCCGGTGCCGACTCTAATGTTTGTATTACTTCTTGATCAGTCATCTCTGTTGCTGTTCCAATTGGCCAATTTATTTTCACAGGAATAGTATCCGGAATTTACCTTAACGTATGTTTCTAGCAATTTCTCCTCTTTCCATTCGTCTACAATTCTATTCTGTTTCTCTTGAAGTGCAAAACCCTTGATTCTTGTAAAATCAATATCCAAATTTGCCTTATGTGGTTCAAACTTCTTATCTAAACGAACAATTCTAAAGGCTTCCTTTTGGTCACGAGTTTGATAAAAACTAGCTTCGGAAAGCTCGCCTTCATCCATATTGTTGATCAATGAAAACAAACCTCTATCCAAACTACTCACCTCAAACCTGTTATTACCGCTTTGGAAATTACTCATTTGACCACCATTAAATTTGGTTTGTTCATCTTCTGAATACGTTCTTGCAGCCTGCTCAAATGTCATTTCACCATTTTTTATGGCCACCGCAATGCTGTCAAGGAAATTTTTGGCTTCAGTTAAATTTGCCTGAGTCATTTTTGGTTTAATCAAAATATGACGCAAGTCCAACTCTTCGCCTCTTTTTTCGAGGAGTTGAACTATGTGATAACCAAATTGACTCTTAAACGGATCGCTTATTTCACCTTTCTTTAAGTTGAAAGCAACTGCTTCAAACTCCTTAACAAAAACACCTCTTTGAATGGCCTTGTATTCACCACCCTTCTTATTTGATCCAGGATCTTCACTATAAAGTATGGCCATTGAAGAGAATGAACTTCCGTTCTCTATGCGTTCTTTCAAGGTCTTTAATTTTTCAATAACCTCTAGTTCGGCTTCTTTTGAAATTTCTGGGTACTTCACAATATGGCTCAGTTCTGCTTCTTCAGAAATTAGAGGAACGCTATCCGCTGGTAAACTTTCATAAAACTCCCTCACCTCTGAAGGAGTTACTTCAATACCTTCAACCACCGTCATTTGCATACGTTGTGCTGTCAATTGATCGCGGACCAACGTTCGCATATCTTCTTTGATCTCAATAACCGATTTTTCGTAAAATTCCTCTAATTTCTTTTGATCACCCATTTGTGCAATCAACTGTTGGATACGACGATCCATATTTGCCTCAACCTCTTCTTCCCCCACAGTCACTGAATCAATTTCCGCATGGTGGATTAAAAGTCGCTGAAAGAGTAATTCTTCAAAAACAGCACATTCGTTAATGTCCTCGCCAAAGTTTTGACGACGCATCATATCATATTGTTCGTCCACTTCACTCTTGAGAATAACATCTCCCCCAACAACTGCAACCACGCCATCCACGGTTTGGCCTTGACCAAATGCTACTGCTGTAAATCCTAAAACACTAATGAATGAATAAATCGCCTTTTTCAATTGCATTTGCTATTATATTTTCTTCAACTTTCTCAATTAATTTCATTCTGCGTTTATTGAGAATCATCTTTCTTATACTTTCCCGCACATATTCCAATGGCGAATAACTATTTTCAATCCTTAATTCACTTACGGTTACAAAATAAACCATCATAGTGTCCTCACAGGTAAACCTTGAAGTTCTTTTCAAATAACTATAAGGGTTACCCGACTCTAATGGTATGTCAGCAAGAAATTCATCTAAAGGTACCCAAGATGAATCAGTATACGCGCTTTGGTCAGTTGCAAAAACTTCAATCCAATCTAAATACTTTTCTTCGTAGTAATTGCTTTTGAACCAGCGCTTTGCTTCATTAACCTTTTGTGCTTCAAGTGGAGCTGCAGTGAACTTTGCACGCACTATACTCTCCTTTAGTTCAAAATTGCTCAAATTCTTTTCGTAGTAATCACTAATCTCCGAGGCACTAACATTGGTATCCAAATTTTCGCTAACAAACCTTTCCATGTAAGCATGTTTCAGTAAATCATTTCTATACTGAATCACCAATTCTTCAAAATCCAATAAATCTTCTTTGAGATTGAATTCAGCGGCTTTTACCAACAACTGATTCTTGGCCCAATTTCTCACAATAGTGTGCAATAAAGCCACGCTATCGGCCTTGTTTAAAACACCCGGTTTAGGCAGCTGGCTTGCTATATCCTCATATAACAATAGCTTACCGTCTAAACTGGCTATCACATCACCATTTTCCTTTGTTTGATGCTTGCAAGAGCTGAGCAATAGAATCAAAAAAAGTAGTGTATGGCGCATGTTTTAGTCAGCTAACTCTTGGAAAAGACTATCCCGAACCTTTTTATTTATGCTCACTGGAAATTTTTCTTTCAACTCTGCAATCCAAGCCTTTTCAATCTCATTTTGATAACTTGCAATAACCAAACCCTTGACTTCATTGAGCGCCTTTGGACTGGCAGGAATAAAGTTAAAAACCTGTAAAACAGCAAAGCCATCACCTATAGCTACTGGCCCAAATACACCTTGTTCTTTTTCCCAAATCTTACTGAAGACGATTTCATCTTTCTGCTCAGCAACTCCCTCTGAAACTGCCACGGTAAGTGCCTCATTCTTCTCTAACAATTTTTTGAGTTTATCAATATTATTATTCGCAGCTCTTTTGTAGATCTTTTTTGCAATTTTTTCATCACTGGTAACCCAAAGCTTATATCTAATTCTATCCTCCCAGCTGAAGTCAAATTTCACTTTTTCATAATGATTATAAATACCCAGACTATCCTTGGCCGCTTTGTCCCAAACCACTTCTTGCGTTAAGTCAAATAGTAGAATTCCCTCACGATATTCCCGCACTAAGTTTCTGAAATCTGGATATTTACTTTCTAGCTGACTGTCTTCATAGCCAATTATTCTGTCATTCGCATGCACATCAAATAACAATCGTAAATATTCATTCACCGATGACTCCTGCATAGGCTTTTGATTCATTGACCAAAATTCTAACAGCTCAGTCAATAGCAATTCCTCATCCGCAAAGGTGGCTATCACGCGGTCATACCTCACTTTAGGAATTTGCCAATTACCTTTTGCAAAACTCGCTCTATTAACCAAGGCAACCGCTCTTTTGTAATCGCGTTCATTGACTGTAAAGTCATACTCCATTTTTAAAGACTTTACAAATTTGGAAGCGCCTAGCTGGCTTCTATTATCTCTTTTAATTTTTGCCAAAATTTCCTTTTCTAGGTTTTCAAAAGATGGAAGTGGTTTTTTTTCTATCAGTTGAATAATATGCCAACCAATGTTCGTTTGAATTGGGCCCGAATAATCCCCTGGTTGTTGCAATTCAAAAGCCGCTATTTCAAAAGCAGGCATCATCTTATTAATCCCAAATTCAGGCATCTCTCCGCCTCTAGACTTCGTTTTTCTATCTTCGCTGTAGGTGACTAGATCCATAAAATCCTCGCCATTTTCCAGTCTTTGGTGTATTTCATTGATACTTCTAAGAGCACGAGCTTTTTCCTCCTTATCAGCTCTTTCCCCAGCAGCAAAGAATATTTGACGAACACGTACCGTGCCACTTTCTGGTCTTCTATCTGTGGTTTTAATCAGGTGGTAACCGTATTGAGATCGGATTGGCTTGCTGATTTCACCTATTCCTTGGTTAAAAGCTCCAGATTCAAATGGATAAACCATATTAAATGCAGTAAAATAACCTAGATCACCACCTCTTTTGGCGCTCCAAGTATCTGCACTTTTTGAACGTGCCGCATTTTCAAAACTTATAGTACCATTTAGAATATCATCACGAAGTTGCATCATTGCTTTATAAACCTTTAAGGTATCAGAAGGAAGCGCGCTAGAAGCCAACTCGTACATGATGTGCGATGCTCTGACTTCCTCTTTCATGCGTTCATATGCTTCCTTTACAAGTCTTTCCTCAGATCCTGAATCACTTAAATATGGCTTTGCCAATTGGGTTCTATAGCCACCAAATTCCTTAATGAATTTTGAACTTGTATCACGCTGCTGTTTATAAGCTTCAGCAATCTTAAGTTTAAAATTGATGTATAGATCTAAGTATTCCTCAGGTGTTTTAGGGTCAATATTGTTGCCAACACCTTTGTTTTTTTCATAGACCGCTTTGAATTCCTCCGCAGTTACTTGCACTTTACCTACTGTAAATAATACATCTTGGTTTTGTGCTTTGACCTGTAATTGAATGCCTAATAGGCATAAAATGAAAATGATACGTTTTTTCATGTTTTATCTTCTACTGTAATTTGGTGCTTCTCTTGTTATACTTACATTATGCGGATGACTCTCTTGCATGCCGGCCGCGGTAATTTGTATAAAACGAGCAGAACGTTTTAATGAGGGAACATTGGCAGCTCCACAATACCCCATTCCTGCGCGCAACCCCCCAATAAATTGGAACATTACCTCGCCTACTTCTCCTTTATACGGTACGCGACCCACAATTCCCTCCGGAACTAATTTTTTTACATCGTCTTCAACATCTTGGAAGTATCTGTCTTTTGAACCGTCTGACATGGCTTCAACAGAACCCATACCTCGATACGTTTTGTATTTTCTACCCTCATAAATTACCGTCTCACCCGGGCTTTCTTTTGTTCCAGCGAACATAGAACCCAACATGACACAATCCGCCCCAGCGGCTAGAGCTTTTACAATATCTCCAGTAAATCGAATACCGCCATCCGCAATTATAGGTATTCTGCCGTTGATTGCCTTGGCAACTTCCATGACAGCGCTCAATTGCGGATAACCAACACCTGCTACAATTCTAGTGGTACAAATTGAACCAGGACCAATACCCACCTTGACGGCATCAGCACCAGCTTCCATTAAATAAATAGCGGCTTCAGCAGTAGCAATGTTTCCTACGACTACATCAAGCTCTGGAAATTTGACCTTGACGCTTTTTAGAGCCGTTACTACCCCTTTGGTATGTCCATGTGCTGTATCAATAATTACCGTATCCACACCGCTTTCGTATAAGGCTGCCACACGTTCTACAATATCTCCTGTAACACCCACAGCCGCAGCTACTCTCAGTCTGCCAAATTTATCCTTATTGGCATTTGGCTTTACCCGGTTTTTGGTAATGTCTCTGTAGGTAATTAGCCCAACTAAGAGCCCATTTGAATTGACTACGGGTAATTTTTCAATTTTATGTTCTTGAAGTATTGATTCTGCTTCTTCCATTGTGGTTTCAGGAGAAGCCGTAATTAAAGACTCCTTGGTCATTACTTCATCAATTAATCGATCATTGTCCTTTTCAAAACGTAAATCACGATTAGTAATTATGCCTATCAAGTTCTTGCTGGCATTTACCACTGGAATACCTCCAATCTTAAACTCGGCCATCATTTCTTTAGCATCTTGGACAGTAGCGTCTTTCAAAAGAGTGACAGGGTCCAGAATCATTCCACTCTCTGCGCGCTTTACTTTTCTCACCTCAATGGCCTGTTGCTCAATAGTCATGTTTTTATGAATGACACCTATTCCTCCCTCTTGAGCGATAGCGATGGCCATTGCACTTTCAGTCACTGTATCCATTGCAGCAGATACAATTGGAGTTTTCAAATCAATATTACGCGTAACCTTAGAAGATAAGTCTACATCACGCGGCAATACTTCCGAATAATTTGGAACTAGGAGAACGTCGTCGTAAGTAAGTCCAAGACCTATTACCTTGTTGGTTGAATCTGACATTGCAATTCTCGTTTGAATTGCGCCCAAAATTACGCAATTTCTACCAATAGTTCGGGCGACCTATGGCCGCCCGATTGTTTTTTTTGAAATATTAACAGTTAGTATAGTAAACTAAAATTTCCTCGCTCTTCAATGGGAATATCTTCTATTGAACGATATTTCACATAATAAGTATACACTCCCATTGATGCATCTTTTCCATTGGTTTTACCATCCCAACCTTGCTCAATTACATTTGTCCTAAAGACTTCTTGTCCCCATCTATCCATAATGAACATCGTATAACTATCTGGACGCGCGAATACGCCTTGAGGTTTCCAAATTCTATTCTCTGGATAATCAGAATACGGGCTAAATGCCGTTGGGAACCAAAGACGAGCCTTATGCACAGCACAGGCAACATTTGATCTAGCATTGAATTTCTCACCAAACTCATCTCTCCAAGGGATAAGACCATCTTTGGCTATTGCTCTCACATAATAACAGTATTTGCCTTTGGAGTTTGTAAATGGCTTAATATCATCAATAAAGCTTGTGTCTTCTGTAGACGTAACATAGGTAAAAGAATTACCGCCATTTATTGACCGGTATACCTCATATTCATCAACACCAGCATCAAAATCGCGGTATGCTGACCACGAAAGAGCACATGTTAAATTTCCTACTGCTTCAGCATTCAACAGGATGTTGGTAGCAATATTTGAAACCGTATCTAAAGAACCACACGAGTCTCTTGAGGTGATTCTGTAATAGTACCTTCTTGACATTGGATCTGCTGTATAATCTACAAACTTCACTTCCCATGGACCTAAGGAAGGCTTTACAACACTACCAATGGTTAAATATGGACCAATTTCATCATCGGCACGTTGCACTTGGTAGTCTATTACATCTGCATCTTTATCTATGTAGGCGTACATATTCACACCGTTCTGGCTATTTACAGATGCCCTACCTAAGTACAAAACTTTTGAGCCTTGAACAACTGCCGAACTATTACACACTCTATTAGAAGTTGAAGTTATAGTTCCTGTGGTATCCACTGCTCTTACGTAATAACAGTATGAGAACCCGTTGAGAATACCGTAGTGATTAAAGGTTGTATCTAAATTGCCACCCTTGAGCAGTACTCCTGAAATGATTCCGCCTGTGGGGTCCGTGATATCTGCATAAAGATTATATTCAAGCGGTTGTGTTTGCGTCCATTCCTTATAAGAATTCCAGCGTAAGCGAGCGTATCCATCACAAGGATCTATTCCTATTTGCAGATAAATCGTACTTGAAGGAGTAGTAGTGCCCAATGAACTAAAGTTTCCACAGCTGTCTACAGCCTGAACCCAATATTTTTCGCTCTGATTTGCAGCATTGCTTAATGCATAAGCCCAAGGCATGGAAGTAGCCCAATTTGCCGCAAGAACAGAATCTACAGGAACTGGAAAGCCATTATTATCTTCACGTAGTATGCGATAGTATACCACATCACTATCGTTTGACTGTTGCCAAGCAATAGAGGCAATATTACCACCTGCAACTGTAACAGAATCAAAAAGGATTCTATTCGGCTCCGTCTTATCCGAGAAAAAACCAGAATCTAGAGAACTTTCACAAGTAGTGTTGTAGCGTACCTGATAATTCAACCATGAACCACAAAATGCAACAGTGTCAATCCAAGAAGTATCCTTAGTTGAACCCAGTTGAGTCCATTGATTTGAATTTGCAGGCGCCTCTACCCAAATAGCGTAATTTGTAGATGTATCACCCAACAACCATCTGTTCCAATCCAACCTTGCAATACTACTGTTTGGCGGCGGCGGAAAAGCTTGAAGACCAACTCTTATGTTTTGTATGGTGTCCGATGGCGGCGTAATTAAACCACATCCACCACCAGTTTGAATAAAGTATCTATTTACTTCGTTTGGATTGGCGCCCACGTGAGTATATGACTGTACTGTCCAATCCTTTATGGTATCTACCACGGTGGTATTGCCTAACGCATCAATATGATTGATCAAATAATAATCATAGTTAAAACCGGTATCAACATTATTAACCCAATCAAAAGACACCGCACCTGTTATTGGATCTTGTGAGATACAGGCGTTAGTAATGTCTACATTTCGTGGCATATAATTCAAAACTTTAACAGTCACCTTGGCATAGGAAAATTCATTGATTGGACACTGGTCATCAATCATCCTAAAGTAAAAATCATAATCTGACTTTAAGGCCCCACATTGGAATTCTTGATAGAACAAGTGATTACAATCAATCTCCCACTCAAAGTCTGCCTTATTAATCTGCGCTGAACTAAACGAGCCCGAATAAGTTCCTGTATTTTTTGAAGTAAGAGTTGCACAAGGCGGGTTAAAAAGACAATTACTTGCATTTCCGTAATTAGCAGCGCTACTCAAGTTACCGCCAGCAGCACTGAGCGTAATTATCTGTGCATTACAATTTGGATTGGGATAAGGGTCTGAAGCCAGAACTTCGAACTTTACGGTATCTCCTGGATATGCTGAAGTTTGATAGGCGATGGTATCTCCACTAAGGTTTGTTATTGGCGTCAAAACCGTCGGAGTAACTAAAGATGCATCAGGAGTCAAAGACAGTAATGGAGGACCTGGCTGGTATGTAGCAGCACAAAAACCAGTAGGATTGGTTTGAGATAGAATACTAATAGGTATATCTCTAAATATTTCGCCTATTTTCTGACCACATCTCCAGGATTCCACTTTCAGACAGGTCGCAAAACTACCTGCTTGGGCAGACGTAAATGAAACTTCCCCAGTTTCACCAACCAGCATTGCACCTGTGCTGCCTGCACCTGTGGGTAATGGAGATGAAGAACTGTAACCAGCATTCCAAGAAATCGGTGTGCTCGGAAAAGTAATAATTGGATCGGCCCAATCGTAATATAATGAATCCAAGTCAGGATCATAACCCAGATTATTATATACAATATCAGAATTGGTGACCGCTAACAGGGCAGGATCTTCTAAAAAATCCGGACTACTGTCAAAGCAGGGGTTCGCGCTTGTAGGTCCTGTAGCCCCTGGAGCTGTATAAGGATACATTATAGCTCTGGCAATAAAGTTTTGATTACTTCCCCCATTCGTAAGTTGCGAAGGGCGAGCAAAAATTGAATGATAAAAATACCAACCCGAAGCAGGAGGTGAACCATTTATAGTCAATTCTCCGGATTCAAAAACTATTTTTTGTAGTGTCCCTGTACCATAATTTCCAAAACCTGTGCCGGTACACTGCGCTTGCGCAGTTGTAGTCGATGAAAAACAGACTGGGGCTACAAATTGATCTGGTACGACTCTATTGACTACAAAATTTCCACAGGGAGCATTTGTTGTAATAGTGTGATTCACCGCACTATAGTCTATACCGCCGCAATCGCGATACATCGTGAGGAAAAACTTGAACTTCCCATTTGGTAGACATTTCCATACTAGTTCTCCTCCGTAAACGTGCGTTGCCATGCCCTGAAGACTCACTAACAGCATTGCTAGGGTCAATAAAATCTTCTTCATATTTCTCATCCAAATCATAGAACCTCGAAAATAATGGATTTATTCCATTAATTATACTTTGATTAGGATAGTATTTCAACCAATGAGTGAACGATTTTAGGCTCTGTAAGCTAAGCACTTGGGATAAAATATCAACGTTTTGATATTTTGTTGTGGGTAATATGTCTTTGTCTTGAGCTCCTATGGCGACCTACTTCGAATCCTCGACGTGCTCTATGTTTTGTACTTCGACCTTGAACACGTGCTCTCCACATACGCCATGAACTAGATTTCATTTGATGCCTCATCAATGCTATAATTTCAGACTCTGTCAATCCGAATTGATCAGTTATGGCATCAAATGGAGTTCTATCTTCCCACGCCATTTCAACAATACGATCAATAACATCCTCCGATAACATTTTAACAATCTGGGAACCTTTCATTTATTGTGTTGTTCTCTGTTTCATGCACAAGAAACCTTATCTACCGGAAAAAGTTTGCGCTTCATGCGGAAGGCCTTTTTCATGGCGCCGGAAATGGAAAGAAAATTGGGAACAGGTCAAATACTGCAGTAAAAGATGTTCCAAAAGTTAGTCTAACAGTAAAGATTTCTTGAAATCACTATTTTCTGAATTTCAGAAGTCCCCTCTCCAATGGTACAAAGCTTACAGTCGCGATAAAATTTTTCAACTGGGTAGTCTTTAGTATAACCATAACCCCCGAACACTTGCACCGCCTCATTTGCAACTTCAGTTGAAATTTCAGAGGCATATAATTTACACATTGCACTCTCTTGGGTCATTGGTTTTCCCTCCTCTTTAAGAGCTCCTGCATGCCTTGTCATTAATTCAGCTGCGTACACTTTGGTGGACATTTCAGCCAACTTAAAACTTATACCTTGAAAAGAACGGATTTTTTTACCAAACTGCTCCCGGTTATCTGCGTATTCAATCGCAGAAAGCATTGCTCCTCTGGCAATTCCAAGTGATAATGCAGCGATTGAAATCCTTCCTCCGTCCAAAATCTTCATGGCTTGAATAAAGCCCTCTCCAATATTTCCCAAGACATTTTCTTTTGGGATTCGGCAATTATCAAAAAACAGGCAGGCAGTTTCGGAAGCACGCATGCCCAATTTATTTTCCTTTTGACCTGCCGAAAAGCCGGGAGTCCCTTTTTCTATAACAAAAGCGGTCATTCCTCTAGAATCTCCTTTTTCTCCAGTTCTTGCAATAACTACAGAGATGTTTGAAGATATGGCATGAGTAATCCAATTTTTGGAACCATTGAGGACAAAATGATCTCCATCTAGTCTAGCCGTAGTATCCATTCCACCGGCATCAGAGCCAGTACCTGTCTCTGTTAGTCCCCATGAACCGATCCATTCAGCACTAGCCAACTTTGGTAGCCATTTTTCTTTTTGGCTCTCCGTTCCAAACTGAAGTATGTGTCCAGTGCATAAGCTATTATGTGCTGCAACTGAAAGACCTATAGAGCCGCAAACCTGGGCGATTTCATCAATTACAGTAATATATTCTTGGTAACCCAATCCAGCACCACCATATTGTTCTGGAACTAGAATCCCCATAAATCCAAGCTGGCCTAATTCTTTAAATACTTCAACTGGAAAATGTTGGCTTTCGTCCCATTCCATCATATTCGGACGAATTTTTGTTTGAGCAAAATCTTTTGCTGACTGACGAATCATTTCGAGCGTTTCCTGACGCTCGTCACTCATGGTGATTCTCATAGTTTGGTTCTGTTTATAAATAGGTTGCGGTAAGATAACAAGAATGCTCCCAAATAGGTTTGAGAGCATCCTTAAATTTCTTTTCTAAAGTTGAACTTTTATCTATTTCATCAATTTCTTGTACTTAAATCTCGTAGGTTCTGTTCTACCTAATCTCTTTAATTTATTCTCTTCATATTCTGAAAAAGTGCCTTCAAAAGAATATACTTCAGAATCTCCCTCAAATGCCAATATATGTGTACAAACACGGTCGAGAAACCAACGGTCGTGAGAAATAATTACCGCACATCCAGCAAAGCTTTCAAGAGCCTCTTCTAAAGCCCTTAAAGTATTGACATCTAAGTCATTGGTAGGCTCATCTAAAAGTAATACATTACCTCCCTCTTTTAACGCCATTGCTAAATGAAGCCGATTCCTTTCACCCCCAGAAAGGACACCGACTTTTTTACTTTGATCACCCCCGGCGAAGTTAAATCTACTTAAATAAGCTCTCGCTTTTACACGCTGTTCACCAAGTACACCTTCGTCTGGACCATCGCCAATAACCTCTAAGAGTGACTTTTGTGCGTCCATCTGTTCATGGCTTTGATCTACATAGGATATTTTTACCGTTTCACCTACTTCGAATAGACCATCATCTGGTGATAATTGATCCATAATCATTTTAAAAATGGTAGTCTTACCTGCTCCATTGGGGCCTATAATTCCCACAATACCAGCTGGTGGAAGTTTAAAGTTTAGCGAATCATACAGTAGTTTTTCACCAAAAGCTTTTTTTACGTTTTTAGCTTCAATAACATTTGTTCCTAGTCGAGGACCAGCAGGTATAAATATTTCTAGGTTATTCTCTTTTTCCTTTTGCTCCTGAGACAATAAATTTTCATAGTTACTCAGACGTGCTTTATTCTTGCTCTGCCTTCCCTTGGGATTCATTCGAACCCATTCTAATTCGCGCTCTAGTGTTTTCCGGCGCTTTGAGGCTTGCTTCTCTTCTTGAGCAAGACGCTTTGTCTTCTGATCCAGCCAAGATGAGTAATTACCTTTCCAAGGTATTCCTTCTCCACGATCTAATTCAAGAATCCAGCCCGCTACATTATCCAAAAAGTACCGATCATGCGTTACGGCAATGACAGTGCCCTTATATTGTTGTAAATGTTGCTCCAACCAAAGTATACTTTCAGCATCCAAGTGATTGGTAGGTTCATCAAGTAGCAGTACATCTGGCTGTTGTATCAAAAGACGGCACAATGCTACTCGACGAGCTTCACCTCCACTAAGCTGATCCACAAGCTGCTCTGCAGGTGGACAATTCAGCGCATCCATAGCTCGATTCAACATGGTATCTAATTCCCAGGCATTGGAAGCATCAATCTTATCTTGAAGTTCTGCTTGCTTGGACATGAGTTCTTCCATTTTATCCGGATTTTCATACACTTCGGGTAGGCCAAACATGTCGTTGATACGATTGTATTCCGTTAAAATTGCGACCGTCTCAGCGGCACCTTCTTTTACAATATCCAAAACCGTTTTTCCGGCTTCTAATACTGGCTCCTGCTCTAGATAACCCACAGTGAATCCTGGCGCAAAGACAACATCTCCTTGATAGCTTTGGTCAACGCCCGCAATGATTTTCAAAAGAGTCGATTTACCTGAACCATTTAAACCTAGTATACCTATTTTGGCTCCATAGAAAAAAGAGAGATAAATATCTTTTAGGATAGCCTTGTTGTTGTGCGGCAATATTTTGCTCACCTTAGACATTGAAAAAATGACTTTTTTACCGTCGTCCGACATGTGGAATAGAATTAAACGATTTATTAATATTTTTTACAGCTCGCTCCTTATGCTACTCGTTAGTAATGGAGCACTTGCTCAAAGTTACATATTGAAAGGTATTGTTTTAGACAAGGACTCATCTTTCGCATTGCCCAATTCTTATGTTGTAAATAATAAAACATTTGCAGGCACAGTAACCAATGGTATTGGCTATTTTGAGATTTCCGTTGCAAAAGGTGATACTATCGTGTTTTCGAACGTCGGCTATCAATTTAAGTATCTGGGAATCGATTCTACTGTGATTTCGAATATCAACAAGGTCAAGACAATTAAACTCCCACCTCGCAATTACCTGCTTGATGAAGTAAGTATCTATGCAATTACTTCTAACAACCCAAGAACAATGCCTCAATCAAAGCCTCGTGTACCAAGTAATGAGGACATTAGAATTCCCCAAGCTGTGGCACCAACACTCGCCAATCCTTTAGATTTATTGTATTACAGTTTCGGGAAACGACCTAAACAATTGGCTGCATTGCGCAGATTGCAAAAAGAAGATTACTATCGACAAAAACTAGAGGAAGGCAACAATAGGGAAAGTTTAGAGGAATTAACCGGAATTCCAAAGGAAGAAATGGAAGCTTTCATGTTCTATTGTAAATACTCTGATACTCAAATAAGGACGTTTAATGACTATCAGTTCCTTGTCTCTCTTCTAGAATGTTACGAAGAGTTCGAAAGAAATAAAGAGCGACAAAAGGCCACAAAAAACTACAAGTAAAACGAAGTTTGAAACATTAAAAAAGCCGCGTTTTACGCGGCTTATAATTAATGAATTCTTTCTGTTGTCTTGAACCCTACTATTGCTAGAGCGGCTTCTACGGTAAACCAAAATCGAATGCGGTCTAATACTGGATTTAACCATGGAGTAAAGGTACAATAAGCACGCGTTTCTGGTTTCGTATGATGTCTCGCATGGTCCTTTGGTCGCTGCAAAATTCTAAACCTTTGAAGCAACGTGACTAATTTTGGTCGTTCATCATTGAATTCGTGAGCCCAGCGGTGTACTATGTTTGCATTAGCACCCAAAATTCCAACAAACCACCATTGCCATGTCAATTGACCCGTGGCGAAATAAGCCACAATCCACATTAAAGAGACACCGGCCCAACCACTTTTACAGAGATACCAATAACTCCTAGTCGTCATTTTTCTAGGGTTCTCGTGGTGCCAAGTGTTAATTTCAATGATGGCTTTTCCTACTATAGGCATATCCTCCTTTCCATATCTATCCATCCACCAGTGCACTACTCCAGTTAGAAAGTCTAAAAGAAAATATAATCCTATGGCTTGGGCGGCTATTTGAATAATGGTTAAAGTCATACCTGAATTTAATATTTATTGCAAGGTATGTGATTGAGTAGATTTAACAACAATGTGCCTTCTCAATATTCGTAATAATAAATTAAAATAATCGGCTTATTGTTAAAAATATCGTCCAATAATCTCATATGTGAACCAATATTAGTAAATGAGAGAAATTATATAATTTATACAGTACATTGTATTGCATAGTACCTATTTATACATATATCTTTACCGAAACAATCTACTATAAAATGAAGCCAGCTTTTTTAATTGCATTTCTTATTCCATTCCTTTCCTTAAGTCAGCCAAAAGGCAAAGCAGATGAACTGTATGAAAAATACGACCCAAAGCCATATGTCAATGGATTTAGTTTTGGCGGATCATTACTGAGAGCCTTGCCTTTAGACTTTGAAATGTCTCCTGGAGAAGAGCTCGTGCAAACGCTTAATGGAGAAATCTCACGTATTCAATGGTTAATTGTCAATGATGACCGATACCTCACTGAGGTAACTAAAGACTGGGAAAGATTTCTTAGTCGCACTGGTTACAATAAAATAATGATTGATAATGATGGAACAGATAGTTATATCTACACTAGAGGAAGTAAAAAGCACTTTGACGAAGCACACTTTTTAATAGCAGAAAAAGGATTCACGATGCTGTTGACCGCATATGGCGATTTTTCATTAAACAAAAAACTGGATGAAAATAGATAACACGAAAGCGCAAATGCGAAAAGGAATCCTAGAATATTGTATTCTAGGTATTTTAGAATCTTCGGACGCCTATGCCTCTGACATTATTGAAACGCTCAAAAAAGCCAAATTAATCGTAGTGGAAGGCACATTATATCCGCTCTTAACTAGACTCAAAAACGCGGGGCTTCTTGAATATCGTTGGGAAGAGAGTAATTCCGGTCCTCCAAGGAAATACTATTCACTTTCTCAATCAGGAAAATCGTTTCTCAAAGAACTAGAATTGACCTGGGAAGAGCTTCAAACCGCAGTAAAAATCATCACTAATACCCCAAAGTAATCATGAATAAAACTATCAACATTAATCTATCTGGTATAATATTTCATCTTGATGAAGACGCCTATAATCTCTTCAAAAATTATCTAACCGAAGTAAAAGACGCCTTAGAATCCCAAGAAGGTCGTGAAGAAATAATCCTAGATATTGAAGCGCGAATTGCTGAATTATTTGCCGTGCGTTTAGAACAATCTAGACATGAAGTAATCACCGTCGATGATGTGAATTTTATTTGTGATACACTCGGTACGCCTAACGATTTTACTGAAGAAGAAGAGAGCAACAAAACGCATCAAAAGGAAACTAAATCAAAAAAGCGCTTATTTCGAAATCCAGATGAAAAAGTCATAGGTGGGGTAAGTAGTGGTATAGGTGCCTATTTTGGAGTTAGTATGATATGGATTCGTGCAATATTTCTATTGTTGCTCTTCACCACTGGAATTGGCTTTCTGTCCTATGTCATTTTATGGGCAGCAATTCCACAGGCAAAGACAACCGCACAAAAACTTCAAATGAAAGGCGAGCCTGTAAATCTGAGCAACATTGAAAAAAGTGTCAAGGAGGAGCTAAACGGAGTGAAAGAAAGATTTGGTGAGTTTCGCAATGAGAGTAAAGGGAATGGCAAATCCTTTGTTC
The DNA here is from genome assembly GCA_038139395.1 of Cryomorphaceae bacterium. Taxonomy (GTDB): domain Bacteria; phylum Bacteroidota; class Bacteroidia; order Flavobacteriales; family Schleiferiaceae; genus UBA10364. Next base: position 11,109 of record JAYOSU010000015.1, on the reverse strand, counting down.
ACTTTTTGGAGCGTATTGCGAATTTTATTCTTCAAGTATTTGAACGTGTTATAAAATTCATTTTTAACTTCTTCAATATTATACTGATCATTTTTGCCAGTATCCTTGGGTTCATTCTGTTCATGATTTTATTTGGAATTATTGGGAGTGCCTGGAATGTTGGTAGTTTGAACTTTATTTCCATTAACGGCAACCTATTGGGACTGAATGTGGCAGAAGCAATACTCGGAAAAGGCCTTGACTTAACGCTTATTCGCATAGGTACGTTGCTTGTTTTACTCTTCCCTCTATTAGGGCTAATCACACTCATAGCCAAAGCTTTAGGCAAAAATCTAACTAAGGGCAAACTCTTTAATGTTATCGGCGGAATCAGCTTTTTTATTGGTTTAGCATTAGTATTGTATGCAGGCGGACAAGCAGCAAACTCGTTTAAAGTGGGTGCAACCGAAGTAAGGACAATTAAGCTCAGCGGAGATGTTTTTGATATTGGAACAGATTTATTGGAATACAACAAAGGGTTTTTATTCGAAATCGATGGTCAGAACCTGAGAATAGAAAATGTAAGCCTACAGATTAAAAAATCTAAGGATTCAACAGCAAGTCTGATGATGAAGCACAAGGCGAGAGGAAAGAATAATTCAGATGCTCGTCAACGTGCTTATTTATTTGATTACCCTTTTGAGCAAAACGGTGATTATTTGATTTTAAGTGAATGCTTTTCTGTTCCAAAAGAAGCCTTGTATAGAGGTCAAGAGTTAAAACTCACATTACAGCTGCCCGTTGGCGCTGAAATATTCCTTGATCCAAGTATAGAAAACTTAATTTTTGACATTGAAAATGTGCATAATATCTGGGATGGCAATATGGTTGGTCATACTTGGAGAATGTCTCAAAAGGGTCTTGTTTGCTTAGATTGTGAAGAAATTGGATATTACAACGAAAGTGAAATAGAGGACACAAAGGAAATTCAGCTTAAAATAAAGGAACTTGAATCGGAGATTAAGCGCTTGAAAAATGAATAACCTCCAAGGTTAATTGATTGAAGCCGGCTCTTCTGAGCCGGCTCTTTAATACACTACATTTAAAGCGCCAAAAAACAAAATCATTGCAATCCAAATCCAGTGACTCAACGGATTTTTAGCAGCTCCTTTATCAGTCAAACCTGCAAATAACGCGCTACATACGAACCAAGTCAAGTAATTTTCCATAGGCACTTCTGGCTCCGTCCACTGCCAGAAATTGAGTTCAATTGCGACTGGCTCAATGATAACATCCAAACTCACCATGGATAAACCCGTTAAAATGCTTTTAAAAAATAATGAAGAAGTAATGTAGCCCATTAAATCATAAGCTGAACGTATGAGCACCCACCATAATACACCTATCATAACCGGCGTACCAAAAAGACTTGGTCCAAGTATATCGCTGTATGCGTATTCTCCAAATGGAAAACCCGTATTGGTTCCTAATACTTCAATCAACCACCCCAATAAAGCCGGCATAAAATAATAGGTATACGACTTAGGAACGTCAGAAACCAAAAAGAATAGTATTGCAATAATTGATAGATTAACCGGTGTCAAGAAAACAAAGGAATCACTCCACGTACTCCCCAATAATATAACACCAACAGACTGTATTATTAAAATTAACCACCCGCCGTAGTCTTTTATAAAATTTTGGACTTGTTCTTTATTCATGAATGTCTTCTATACACCAATTTGCGGCTAATTTACCACTCAGCAGGCACAGCGGAATGCCACCGCCAGGATGTGCGCTTCCACCGCAAAAATAAAGACCACTATACCCTCTGAGTTTTTTATTAGGATGACGAAGAAAGGCAGCCATAGGGTCATTTGAGCTCGTACCATAGAGCGCACCACCTTTACTAGAGGTTAAATCTTCAATCATTATTGGATTTAAGATGCGCTCTGTTACTAGGCATTGCCTCAAATCTACATCCAACTCTACGGATAGTCTATTGAGTATAGTATTCCTAGCCTCATTGGTGATTTTTCCCCAATCTTGGCCTTGATTTGGTGGTACATTAATCATCACGAACCAATTCTCGCAACCCTCAGGAGCGTCTCCCGATTCAACCTTACTAGAAATATTTATGTAAATCGTCGGGTCTACCCAAAAGTTGTCATTGTTGGCTATCTGATCAAATTCTACTTCATAGTCTTTGGAAAAGAAAATGTTATGTAAGTCCAATTGTTCAAAATTGCGGTTTATTCCCCAATAGAAAATGAGGGCACTTGTGCTAGGGTCCTGAGCTAAAGTTTTTTTGGGCCGCTTTATTTTTTCATCCAACAGGTACTCATATGCAAAGTGAACATCCGTATTTAAAATGATTGCATCAAAGAATTTCTTTTTACCCTCAATGGAAAGCGCATTAATTACCTTACCCTGAGAACATACCTCTTTTACATTCTTATTTAAATGAATTTGCACCCCCACTTCCCTAGCAAGCACGGTTAAACTCTTTGCAATTTCATGCATACCTCCAATGGGCAAGAATGTTCCTTTACCGTGTTCGAGGTGATTAATCATTTGCATTATCCCAGGGGTCTGGTATGGTGAGGAACCGTTATAAGTAGCATACCTATTGAAGAGTTGAACTAATTCTTTGTCTTGGAAATATTGCTCATTTATTTCATTCAAGCTTGTAAACAATCCAAGCCGAGGAATTGCTGCAAGAACCTTAAATACCCTGCTATCAATAAAGGTTTTTAGTCGATGAAGGCTTTGCTGAAGAAAAAAAGGTTCGGTCAGCTCGTATTTTTCTTTTGAGTCTTTAAAATATGTTTTGGCCGATTGGGCAGCAGCACGGCCAAAATTGGCCTCGATTGCCGTTATATTATCGGCCAAATTTGCCTTTAAAACTAACTCTTTCCCGTTTTGCCAAAAATACTTACAAGCCGTGTTGTGTTGTCTGTAGTTAAAATAGTTCCTTGGATTTTTGCCGCATGATTCAAAAATTTCATCTACCAAGTGTGGAAGCGTAAACAAGGAAGGACCTGCATCAAAGCGAAAACCATCTTGCTCGTAGACGGTCATTTTACCTCCTGTGTAAGAATTTTTCTCAAACAGGTCCACCCGAATTCCTGCTTCCGCCAATCTTATAGCAGAAGCTAATCCAGCAATCCCTGCTCCAACAACAGCTACCTTCTTTTGAACCATGAATGATTTAGGTCTTTACAAGTAAACATCCTTGTGTCATATTTGTTGAGTAAAGATGGTAAATAAGCTTTATAAATCGGCACTGGGCTTCATTGTAGGAGCTTTATTATTAAGTATCCTTTGGCCGTACAAGCATCAATTAATTGATTTTGATTTAGAACCGGATTTCACTGTTTTAGAAGGTAACGAAATGTACTTTAACAATACACGAATAGTACACTACAAGACCACAGAAAGCGCAGAGCTTAATACAGCCGGTTTAAAGGTTCATCGCATGTCTAAGTTCCAAAAAGATAGTATTAAGACTCACTTTAACTTCGCTATCATCAATCACTGGAGAGAGGATCGTGCTTATATTATATTAGAACCGAGTAATCCATCGTTCTTCTCGGATACAATTTACATAGCCGTTGGTGATACTGTGATGAACTTACAGATTGATCATATGGACTATAAAGATCATTATAGCTTTGCATCAGAAATCTTCAAGAGGAGTTTGAACTATGAACTTCCCTATGTGGTCGACGGTTCGGACTCTACCCTTTTGTTTGGGACCAAACCAAACGGCAAAACCAATGAAGTAATTTTGAAGGATTATTTCCGATTGATTGGTAGGTTTCGATAATCTAATTGTTGATTTTCCCTTTAGCCCGAATACTTAGGAGCTGCACAATAAGGGCAAAACCAACAGAGCAATATACATAGGGCTTGGGAATATCAATGTGGGCGCTTTCCGCAATGAGAACTGTTCCAATCAATATTAAAAAAGATAAGGCAAGTATTTGAAGTGAAACATGCTGACTAATATATGAGCTAATCGGTTCTGCGAAGGAGAGCATGACAAGCATGGAAATAACCACAGCTGTAATCATTATACCTATTTCTTCAGTCATTCCAATAGCTGTAAGTACGCTATCAAAACTAAAAACTATATCAAGTAATCCAATTTGAACTATTGCGCTTACAACACTTTGAGCTTTCGAATTTTCTTTCTTTTTTTTGCCTTCGGTTTTATGTACTATTTCCACAGAAGCTTTAGACAACAAGAAAATTCCGCCCAAAAACAATATTGCATCTCGACCACTAACCGGATGATCTAGTATAGAAAACAAAGGTGTTGTTAAACCTATTATCCAAGTTATACCTAGCAACATCATTACCCGAAAAACCAATGCTAAAATCAATCCTAATCGACGTGCCATTGGTTGTTTGGACTTTTCCAAATCCTGCGTAATCAGCGAAATAAAAATTATATTATCTATTCCTAAAACAATCTCGAGCAGGGCTAGAGTGCATAAAGATATGAGGCCAGGTAAACTAAAAATTGATTCAAAAAGCATATTAAAAAGTATGTTCTGTACGGTTAAGGCATTGCTCACTTATTTAACGATATTTGACTTATGACCGATAAGGAGATTATTGCACAACTTGAAGATAAAATTATAAATCTTCACGAAGGATATCGCAAACAGCTTTTAAATCTTGAAAAATTTAAAGCCATGGTAACGAATCTGAATTTAGGTTTATTGGTTGTTGATAATGATGATATCATCACTAAGGTATTTCCGAGTTTTGAAGTGTTAACTGGTTATTCTGAAAGTGAATTAGTAGGTAAGCGTGCAAACGACATATTGCTGCGCAAAGGCGATGTAATATCCAATCTTCAAATCAAAGAGCAACAAATCTTAAGAGAAAAAGACCAATCGAGTGTTTATGAAATACCTATTGTGGCAAAAAACGGTGAAGAGATTTGGGTTACTATTTCAGGGTCACCGCTCTATGACAGCAATGGTGTTAGAATTGGTTCGATTGGTATTCATCTGGATATTACCAGACAGAAAAGGTTACAAAAATCGCTTCAAAAAGCGCGCGAAGAAAGCGACCGTTCTAAACGTGCAGAGGAAAGGTTTTTAGCAAAAATGTCGCATGAAATAAGAACTCCTTTAAACGCGGTCATTGGCATGTCTTATTTGCTCAGTGAAACTGATATTAATAAAGAGCAAGAAGAGTACGTTGAGGTAATAACGAGATCTGGTAATCTTCTTTTGAATCTAATCAATGACATCCTTGATTATAGTAAATTGAATTCTGGACAAATCCAGGTTAGGCAAACCCCTACAGATTTAGGTGTTATGCTTAGTGATTTGACCCAAACTTTCAGGTTAAAAATTCAGGGAGGTTCACGTTTAGTTAAAATCGTTTCCAATTTAGACATTGACAATTCACTTGTATTAACGGATGAAACCCTGTTGAATCAGGTGTTCATGAACCTGTTGAGTAATTCGGAAAAATTCACAAGAGAAGGTGAAATACGAATAGGAGCGAAGGTTTTATCTGAATCAAAAAGCGCAATTACTTATCAATTTACCGTGAGTGATACTGGTTCAGGAATTGCAGAGGAGCGCTTAGATGCCATTTTCCATGAGTTTGTTCAAGAAAAAGGCGTATTTCTAAACAGTAGCGATGGAACAGGCCTTGGATTAGCCATAACCAAGCGAATTGTTGAATTATTAGATGGCAAAATTTGGGTGGAAAGCACCTTGAAAGTAGGCACATCCATACATGTAGTACTCCCGTTTCAAAGGATCGAAAAAGTCGAAATCGAGAATAACCTAACCACTCAACAACAATCAACAGAAGAATTTGATAACATTCTAAACTCAGTTAGTGTACTTGTTGCAGAGGACAATGCAATGAACCAAACCTATATTGGACGAATATTAGATAAAATAGGCGTTTATTATGAAATTGTAGAAAACGGTCAGCAGGCCCAAGAGAATTGCAAGCGTCAAAAATTCAATGTGATTTTCATGGATATTTTTATGCCAATCATTAATGGATTTGAAGCAACCGAAAACATTAGGAATACAGAAAATCCGAATAAAAATACACCTATTTATGCCTTGACTTCCACTGCGGTTGTTCAACATAAAAAAAGAGCCCACCAAGCTGGTATGGATGGGTTTATTAGTAAGCCGTTTCATCCCAATGAAATAAAGCAGGTATTGGTAGAAATATCTAAGTTAATCAAACATAAAAGTCATAAATCTTCAGTTCAAAAAGAACTCGATTTCTCCTTTAATAAAAACTTCGACCAATATTCTTTACAAATGTACTATGATGGTGATATCGAATATGCGCTAGAAATATTTAACATATTCATAGTTCAATTAGAAGAGTCCTTGCCAATTTTAACTGAGGCTTTGAAAGAACAACGATCCAATGATGTCCGAAAAATCGTTCATAAACTTAAGCCCACGTTTACAATGGTAGGATTTCCAAAGACTACAACCTATTTTGAAGTTTGGGAAAAAGAATTAGATAAGGGTATTAGTGGGAATAAAGCCATGCAAAAATGGCTTGATGTAAAAACTGAAATTGAAAATATTGATAGTCTGGTGAAGCAGGAGATTAAAAGAATGAAACCTTTTGTGATGAGTAAATAAATTTTTACTTCCTAACCGAACGCTCCCAAGCACCTCCTTGTTTCCCACCAATAAATCGCTGAAAACCAGCTATTACAGCATAATTCATTAACACAAAATAATAAATTGCCAAAACAGGTCCGGGTAGTGATTTATCTCTAAACTGATGTCCGATAAGGGCTATAAAGTAAAGCGTGCTTTGTGCAATGAACAATACGATTACTAAAAGATTATTTGAATCTAACGTAAAAGCTGTTAATAAGTAAAGTATAGGCAAAGTAAATGCTGTGACACTCCAACGAAGTACTCTATGTGAGATATACATCCATGCTTGAATTGGTCGTTTCAATATGTTTAACATGAAAGGCAAACGACTCATCGATTGCCATCCACCCGCAGCAATCCTCACTTTCCTTTTGAGTTCTTCTCCGACGTTTATTGAACTAGTTTCCTCCGCCTTAGCCTTAGGTTCATAAATCATTATATAACCCTGTTTTAAAATATTGAAGCTTTGCATGAAATCATCCAATATTGTATCCTCTGGTAGGTCCATTACTAATTCAGATCTAAAACTGACTAATTCACCAGCAGCACCCATCAGACTATTAAAATTACTATCGGCGTTTTTTATCATGCTTTCGTATTTCCAATACATGCCCTCTCCCACACTAGCCGCCGTATCCTCCTGATCTACAATGATACCTTTTGCACCACTTACTCCTCCAACTTGTGGGTCGGCATAATGTTTAATCATTTGTTTTAAAGCATTACTAGATACCATGGTATTAGCATCATTAAAGACTATTATTTCGCCTTTAGCGAATTTCATTGCTCTATTTTCTGCAGCGGCCTTTCCTGCCCTAGTATCCTGATGTAAAACCTTTACCTCTTTATGGCTTTTAGCATACTCTACTGTGCGGTCCGTAGAACCATCTGTGATAAAAATGACTTCTAGTTTATTCTTTGGATAATCCAAAGCCAAAAGGTTTTCAATTTTACTTAAAATTACTGTCTCCTCATTAAAGCAAGGCACTATCCAAGTTACTGTAGGTCTAGAAAGCACATCTATCTTTCTTGTTTTTGGAAAAAACTTGGCCAATAAAACAATTAATAAGGGGTAACCTAAGTAGGTATAGAATACCAAACCCGTTAAAACGATTATTAGTTGGTACATAATTTCTGATAATCTAATACATACTGTTTAAAGGAGTCAAATTCAATGTATGCTTTCATTCAGCAGCGTTGAATACTCCACGAATAGCCCCTTTATATAACGGTACTAACAAGGTAAATTTCCCTTTATAGAGATGTTTCAAAGTATCCCTTAAAAGAACAAAGGATAATAAATAGAGCACAGAAATGTATTTTAATGACGAATTTCGCCTTCTCGCAAAAAGAATACGATTTCTAAACATATACTCAATTTTTAATGGACTCCATTGTCCTACGCTGGCACTTTCTTTGTGTAGAATTTCAACATCACCTAGAAACCCTATTTCATACCCTGCCTCTTTGAATTTGGCACACCAATCATACTCCTCATAATACAGGAAAAACGGCTGCCACATACCTCCAAGTTTTTTATACAGTTCTTGTGGGACTATCAATGCAGCACCATGTATATTACCAACTTGACGATATCCCTTAAATGGTGTCGCATCCATTTCACCCCAACCATAACTTCGGTTTCTTAAGGTCAACTTACTCAATGGAGTGGCTCCTGCGAACTGAATTAATCGAGTATCATAAAATCGGAGGAGAACACTTAGCATGCCTAAATTAGGACGACTCCTAAAGCATTGGATAATGGGCTCAACGAAAGATTGATGAATCTCCGTATCATTGTTTATTAAGAAAAAATATTCACCCTTGGCTTTTTTCATGCCTAGTTCATTTCCACCGGCAAAACCCAAATTGCGGTTAGAATGAATGATGGTCAAATCAAACGAAACTTCACCATCAAATTCGAATGGGTATTGAGAAGCATTATCGACAACTATCAACTCAAATCTTTTGTCCTCAAGTCCTTCTAGAGATCTAATCAAATCTATGGTCAAATCTGAATGATTATAATTGATAGTTATTAAACTTATGGGTATCAAGAATGCTATTTTAATATCTTTAATAAAAATAGACTACTGAATCTAATGAGACAAATACTAACAACTGTATGCCTACTTATAACTATAGTTGCAATTGGTCAACCAAAGAAAAAGTTAAACGCTCGCGACTCAGTACTTGTTGAATACCACTATGATTCTGGTTCTAAGATTTTTAACCCTGACCCCGTCTATGTATTCCCAAAAGACTCTTATGGATGGACAAAATCAATCGACGATAAATGGCTCATAAAAACAAATGTTCTACCTCTTTATTGTTTGAGTTCGGATAGAAAGAAACTCAAAAGCAAGGAAGCTAAGGTTGGGATTGACAATTATCAATACATGGCCTTCTATCAAATGACGATTGATTCCAATGAATTTCTTATCTACGTCAAACAGTATGAAACCGGCAGCTACGAGTTTCCTTTGACCAAAAAAGGTTGGAAAACATCCAATTATTTGTATTACAGCGTAATTAATAAGCCGCTACGGACAGATTCAATTCATCATTTACAGCTAGATACTAATCTGTTTTACGGGTTCACCATACTTGATGAAGGTGTTTTTAAAAACGTTTCTGATAGGGCTTATAAGAATCCATGGGACCTCATTTCGGCCAATATGCAATTGAATGTATCGGATAGAAAACTAGTAGTGCAGCTAGAAAGAAAAGATCAGGGACAGTTAAGATTATTGATTTATTCCATTCACCCAATTTTTGAAGATCCCTTAGGTATCAGAACTAATTGGAAAATTAAAAACGAGAGTATATACATGGATGGAACATTGGACCGTTTACACTATACCATCTTAGAGAAAGAATGGTCCTCCACTATTCTCCCATAATCTACATGCGCAAAGTCCTTTTAAATGCAGAGTTTTGTACCTATTACTGTCACGGGAACGACGACTTGCACTATTTTGTGAAGTCGACTAATCGCTTTAAAAACACGCGTATTTGAGAGCGTTTTTTGGGAATTTCTCCCACAATATTTTCGATGTCGTAATCTTTGACATTCATCAATACAATATGATCATCTTTTAATTCAAGTGCATTGAGCTCGCCGAGTTTACAGGTATCCGCCACCCTCCAAATGGACTTAGTATTTAGAACATAAAGATTAATTGCAGATTTTTGAATAAGTGACTTATTATAATTGAATTCAAGAATGTTGGGATGTACTACAATCTCAACATCTACTCTTTCTATAGATGTAACTTTGTTCGCATTTATATAATCTTTGTATCGCCCCATTGAAGGTTCTTCAATTTGCGAAAAATCATCTATTCGGTAGCTAATCTCTTCAAAATCTAGGGCGTTCTTTAAAAAGTCAATAAAGGTTTCCTTCTTACTGTGAATAGAAAAATGTAAAATATTTATGGTAACACATTTAGACTTTTCACGCCTGTCTAAAATTCGCTGCATCAATTGATTCATGGATTTTCTGTACAACTGCGACATATCTACGTCCATGTTGGATAATCGATAAGATTTAGAAGGAAAACCAGCAATTACTTTTTTCTTTGTAAAGAATTCAGCCCTATTTTTTGTTTTTATACTTTGATCCAATAAATCGTATAGGAATGCTATTAAATAAGGTAGAGATATACCAATAAAGAATCCGATTATCACTAAAAACAATCTCTTGGAAGGAAGAGGTTTTGACGGATAGGTAGCCGGAACCGAAACTCGAAGACCATCCGAAGACATACTCAAGGTCTGCTTATGCAAAACGGCTTGGTTTAAACCATGGAGTACTTCTAAAAAGTATTGCTCCCTAACTCTGATTTTACGTTCGATTTTAGTCATTTGCGTACCGAGTGGTGTCATACGTCGATATTCTCTATCGAAATAAGCTTTTCTTTCCTCAAATACTTCTAGTCTTGCCTCGCTCGCATCTAATGCCAAAGTAGCATCAACCCAACTCTCTAGAAGCTTTTTAATATCAACTCCGTCAGTAGTTCTTTCAAAAGCAGTTCTATTCAATAAATCCGTTTTCAGCTGCATATTCAATGCAGCCTCTTCTTTTCGCAATCTATTGAGAAGTGTTTTATTGTTCCCTCCCACTTCTACAATAGCAATTTGCCTTTGAATATCAGCGATTTTGTCCTTTAAAATCAGTAACTGCCGGCCGTATCGCAACAGTTCCTTATTCACCTGATGTTGTCGCTTACTTTGAAAAAGAGCTAGAAAAGGCATCTCAAGATCTTGCTTTTGCGGAAGATGAAATGAGAATTTTCCGAGCGGAAAATGAAATTTTAAATTTCTATGAGCAAACGGAGGCGCTTTCAGTGATGAAAGAGAATATGGAAGATGAACTTCAGAAGGAAAATGCAAATTATAATGCAACTAAAGCAACATTGGTCAAATTAGAGCGTCAACTTCAGGTGAATAAGGA
>JAYOSU010000014.1:0-42079 GCA_038139395.1 Cryomorphaceae bacterium | reverse complement strand
CCGGAATTTTAGTTTGGATAACATAACCTCATGAACACATTGAACCTAAGTATAGTAATTCCACTTTTTAACGAAGAGGAAAGTCTCCCTGAATTGACTGATTGGATAGTCAAGGTCATGGATAAGGAATCGTATACGTATGAAATTATTTTTGTGAATGACGGTTCAACGGATGATAGCTGGAAGGTTATAGAGGAACTTCACAGCAAAAACACCAACGTTAAGGCTATTTCCTTTCGTAAAAACCAAGGAAAAAGTGCCGGGTTAAATCAAGGCTTTAAAGCTGCATCGGGAGATGTAGTGATTACAATGGATGCCGACCTTCAAGATAGTCCAGAAGAGATTCCAGAATTGTACCGAATGATTACCGAAGACGGGTATGATTTAGTTTCCGGTTGGAAGCAAAAGCGTTATGACCCTCTTAGTAAGACAATTCCTACCAAGTTGTTCAATGCCGCTACACGGAGAATTTCTAAAATACAATTGAATGATTTCAATTGTGGATTGAAGGCGTATCGCCTTGAGGTGGTTCACAACGTAGAAGTATACGGTGAAATGCACAGATACATTCCCTTTTTAGCAAAGAACAAAGGCTTTGATAAAATTGGAGAAAAGGTGGTTCAACACCAGGCCCGTAAATATGGTACTACAAAGTTTGGGTTGGATCGATTCATAAATGGATTCTTGGATTTAGCTACCCTTGCCGTTATTGGTAAATTTGGCCGTCGACCCATGCATTTCTTTGGAGCCGCCGGTACATTAATGTTCGTGCTATCTGCCTTTTTACTCGCGTATCTTGGCGGGTATAAATTATGGGCAATGTCTGCAGGACAAACGGTTCGGTTAATCACGGATAATCCCTTGTTCTACATACTTCTAGCCTTGAACGTTATTGGTGTACAATTGTTTGGTGTAGGTTTTATTGCTGAATTGTTGCTGAGAGAAAGTAATAAAAAGCACGATTACACGGTAGATAAAAAAGTCGGCCTATAATGGCGAAGGTCAAATACGCCCTAATTTCTCCCACGTTTAAACGTCCTGACGAGGTCACAGAGTTTCTATCAAGTTTGGAGTCTTTAGATTATCCCAAAGAAGCATTTCAAATTATTCTGGGCGATGGGACGCCTAATGACGAATTACGTCCCTTACTTCAGTCTTACTTCAAAACCTTACCCTTACAGATATATTATGAGGAATTTTTGCCTGTAAGTGATGCTCGTAATAGAGCGGCAGAATTGGCAGCAGCAGAGTATTTCATTTTTTTGGATTCCGATTGTATCATTCCAAGTGGCTATTTAAAAGGAATTGATTCCTTTCTTACCAAATATCCAGATACCACCTTATTTGGTGGACCAGATGCGGCTTCGGCCGATTTTACAGATCTCCAAAAAGCCATAAATTTCTCAATGACCTCGTTTTTAACCACAGGAGGAATTCGAGGAGGTAAAGCTTCTGTAACTTCATACCAACCTCGTGGATTCAATATGGGAATGTCTTCAGCTCTTTTCAAACAGGTTGGCGGCTACGATGAAGATTTTGTTTGCGGAGAAGATGTAGAATTGAGCTTACGCCTCCAAAAATCGGGAGCAATAAGTCGTTTTATACCAGAAGCACATGTATTCCATAAACGCCGTGCGACTTTAAAGCAATTCCGTCGTCAAGTTTTCCGTTTTGGAGCGGCACGTCCCCTATTGGCTAAAGCACACCCCGGCAATCTAAAAATCACGCATTTATTTCCTACAATTTTCACTCTGTATGGTTACTTGAGTTTGTTGTTATTTGTAGTCAGTCTTGGACTTGGTAATGTATTCTTTGCGCTTCCTTATTTGGCTTATATCGGTTATATGACTGCAGTTTTTACGGAGGCATGGCGAACTGAAAATTTTCAAGTTGCTAGACTAGCTATACGTACCACAAAAACTATGAATGAAGGATATGGAATGGGTTTTCTAAGAAATTATATTGAAGTCTATCTAAGAGGAAATTCAAAAGGAATCAAGCTTTAGGGACTCTTTAAGTTCACGAAGTAGCTTTTCTTCGTCCAATTCCTTTAAGGAGATCAATATTGGTTCACCGCTTTTTCTCCCAATCCACAAAACTTTGTTATACGGTTTTTCAATCAGTAGAAGATAATCACCTTTAGGACCTTTATACTTTCCCTTGGCAACACCTGCTGTGGAGAAGCCGTGCTTTCTTTTGTTTATCTCAGGAAGCGTTTTTGAAATTCCCAACGAGTCTATCTGTTCAAGCTGTAATTCTATACCGTATGGTCCAGAAATTTTTAATGTTTGATCATCTAATTCAACTATAGATGGACGATCCGACCAAAAAAACATACCAATGACAAAAGCAAGCGTAGCAATTAGGATTGCAATGCCAATCTTGAAAGAATTCTTTTGAGATTCCATATTCGTGTATAGGTCCCTAACTTGATAGAAGAAGTAGATGTAAGCTAGGATAGGAGTGATGCCTAAATGCCATCCCAACAGTTCTTCATTGGTCAAATAGAGCACGGCGCCTATCAGTGAAAACGCAATACCGAATCTAAGGTGAAAGCCCTTGAAACGCTCAAGATATTCCGTGAGAGGAAATCGTTCTTGCTCCTCCTTGCTCATGGTATTGTATCCACTGAGAAGTGTATCTGCATTTTTTTCGGTAATTAGATAACCTAATCCAACGAATAATGCTCCTAAACCTATTACTACATAAATCATTGCCGATAATTATCTTTTTTCTCTTTTCCCTTCCAGCTCAATTAATACATCGCGCAATCTTGCAGCTTCAATGAAGTCAAGCGTCTTAGAGGCTTTCTCCATTTCCTTACGAACGTTGCGAATACTGCTTTCAAGATCTTCTGTATTGATATAGTTCATTGCTTTTTCAGCGGCCTTTAAGTTTGATTTACTAACTTCATAGTCAGTATTCCTGCCAACAGCACTAGATTTACTTAAGATTTCTTCACGACTACTTTGGAGTGCCTGTGGTACCAATCCATTGGCCTTATTAAATTCATCTTGTTTTTCTCTTCTGCGCTTGGTTTCGTCTATGGTTCGTTGCATGCTGTCAGTAACTTTATCGGCATACAAAATGGCAAGCCCGTTGACATTTCGTGCAGCGCGTCCAATAGTTTGAACCAAACTGCGTTCACTCCTCAAAAAACCTTCTTTATCTGCATCCATGATGGCTACTAAGCTTACCTCAGGAAAATCTAACCCTTCTCTAAGTAAATTTACTCCTATCAGGACATCAAATACTCCCAAGCGTAAATCACGCATGATCTCTACTCGCTCCAAGGTGTCAACGTCGCTGTGGATGTAGCGGCAACGGATGTCATAACGGGTGAAATACTTGGTTAGTTCTTCTGCCATTCGCTTGGTTAGGGTGGTAACTAAAATACGTTCATCTATTTCAACACGTTTGTGAATTTCATCCATCAGGTCGTCCACTTGATTTTTGCTTGGACGAACGCTTATGTTCGGGTCTAGCAGCCCTGTGGGTCGAATAACCTGTTCTGCAAATACGCCGCCACTGAGCTGCAATTCGTAATCAGCTGGTGTGGCGCTTACAAATAATGCTTGGCCTCGTAAATTCTCAAATTCTTCAAATTTTAGGGGTCGATTATCTAAAGCAGCGGGCAAGCGAAAGCCGTATTCCACAAGATTTTCTTTTCTTGATCTGTCCCCTCCATACATTGCTCTAACTTGAGGAATGGTTACATGGCTTTCATCAATTACTAAAAGAAAATCATCTGGAAAATAGTCCAAAAGGCAGAAAGGGCGTACTCCTGGTGCTCTACCGTCAAGGTAGCGACTGTAATTTTCAATACCAGAACAATAGCCTAGTTCACGAATCATTTCAAGATCAAAATTGGTTCGCTCTTCCAAACGTTTTGCTTCCAAGGGACGCGCAACATTCCTAAAGTGATCAACCTGTGACATTAAATCATCTTGAATGTGATGAATGGCCTGTTGAAGTTGATTTTTTTCTGTAACAAATAGATTAGCAGGGAAGAGGCGCATTTCATTCATATGCTCAATCCTTGAGCCACTCACAGGATCCATATGCTCAATACTTTCAACTTCGTCTCCCCAAAAACTAATTCGGAAATAGGTTTCAGCATAAGCTGGAAAAATATCTACAGTATCTCCTTTCACGCGAAATGAACCTCTTTTGAATTCAGCGGTCGTGCGCGAATAAAGTGCATTGACAAACTTATGTAAAAGCCCCTGTCTACTTATGGTGTCACCAACTTTTAAGTCCACCACACTGGCGTTGAATGCTTCAGGATTCCCCATACCGTAAAGGCACGAAACAGAGGCGACTACAATTACGTCTCTACGCCCAGAGAGTAATGAAGAAGTTGTACTTAGCCTTAACTTTTCAATTTCATCATTTATACTGAGGTCCTTCTCAATGTATAATCCGGATGAAGGAACATAGGCCTCAGGTTGATAATAATCGTAATAGCTTACAAAGTATTCTACCGCATTCTCTGGAAAGAATTCTTTCATTTCCCCATAAAGCTGTGCGGCCAGAGTTTTATTGTGACAAAGAATCAAACTTGGTCGTTGCGTTCTTTCTATAACGTTGGCAACAGTAAAGGTTTTACCCGAACCGGTAACACCTAACAAGACTTGGTTGCGCTCTCCGCTAGATAAGCCTTCAACTAAATCATCTATAGCCGTAGGTTGGTCACCCATTGGCTCAAATGGCGCTTTCAGCTTGAAATTCATGTGCTTATTTCAATAAGCTATTGAACAATTTGCGCAATTTAACAAGGTCTTCAACCCGATTTTTCTGTATCGAAATATTTTTTTGAGCTGCCTCTAGAAGTGGGTTTCCTTTGGCGTTGCCAAAGAAGGAAATGTTATTTTCTAATTGATGCAATTCTTTCTTTGCCTTATCTGTTTCGTCTCTTATCCAAGAGCGCTGCTGCAATAATCCTTGCTGGTCATCAGCCTCAACCAATGCTTTCACTTTTGCTTCAAAGAGCGTTCGCTCTAAGACAGACTTTTCAATTCCTAGGCCAGATAATTTTTCTTCTAAAAGTGCATCAAACTGTGCGTCAAGCTTACGATTTGAAATTCCTAATGCGCTCCATTCTTCGCTTAAAGCAATAGAATCCTCTATAGATTTGATTTTAACTTTTTTCAAGGCAACAAGCTTTTCTTCTTTGGCTTTATTACCTGCATTAATTTCTTTTTCTCGAGCCTTTCGACTACCATTCATACGGTCGAAGAAATGATTACAGGCACCGCGAAATTCTTCCCAAAGTTTATCTCCTTCTTTCTTGGGGACATAGCCTGTAGTCTTCCAATCTGCTTGAGCTTTCTTCAATGCATTTGCTGTAGGACCAAAATCTTCACTGTCCTTTAAGCTATGCGCTAAATCTATTAGTGCTCTCTTTTTCTCTATGCTGACTTTGTGTGACCTCTTTTCCTCTTTGTAAAAGGCGTTCTTGAGTCTATTGAATTCCCGTTGTGCTTTCTTGTAATCTTCCCAGACAGCATCGTTTTCATCACTTTTAACAAAGCCTATCTTTTTAAATTCTTCTCTAAGCTTATTTAAAGATTGACTAGCTTTTTGCCAACTGTTGTGTCTTGTTGGTAGGTCAGCAGTTAGTGCATTGATTCCATCAACCACAGCTTTTTTTGCTGCAATTTTAGCATCATTTTGCGCTTTCATGGATTCATTGAACTGTTCACGTTGTTCATGAACTTTCGAGGTAACAGCCTTGAATCTATCCCAGATTATATCTTTTTGCTCTCTTGGGACTGGGCCTATTTTCTTCCAACGGCTGTGCGCCTTTTGTAAGGTTCTAAACAATTGAGCGGAAGCACCGTCTTCGACCATTGCTTCAAGCTCTTCAATCATTGCAATCTTTTCGTCCAAATTCTTCTGATACTCCTTGTCTATGAGGTCGTACGCAAGCCTCATGAAATTAAAGAAGTTGTCTACGTGGTGGTTGAAATTCGCCCAGACGTTTCGTGCTTCTATTTTAGGAACTAAACCTGTAGCATTCCAAAGTTCTCTCAATGCTTTGAATGCTTCGTACTTCTCCTTGGCGCTCCCTTCGGAAGTAGGAAGCTCCTTTATTTTTTCAATGATATCAAGTTTCGTGGTCAAGTTGGAAGCCAGTTGCGCTTCTAAATCTGCATAGTATTTTCTCAATGCATCTCTGTATCCACCATAGATTGCGCCTAGATTTTTTCTCAAAGGCTGCTCAAACCTAAAGTCAATAATATTCCCACCTTCTTCTAAATACTTTTCTTTTACCGTGGCTTGCTCTGCATTAAGCTCACGCAGCATACGAGAGCGTCCACTCTCAACAATTCCCTTAATTCTTTGAGGGGGATATTTTGCTATATGCTCCTTTATTACTGCAAGGCACTGCTCTAGATTGAGACTTTCAAAGTCGGGAATAAGGAGTTTTTGCTCCTTCGCTTCTTCATGGTCTTCCTCTGCCTCAACAGTTCGTACTTGGTCATCCTTAGCGACTACTTGTTCTTTCGTTTCCTCTTCACTGGGTTTCTCAGCAGTCGCTTCAACGGGAGTAGTCGCTTTAACGGGAGTAGTTTCTTCTCCTGCAGCCACTTGCTCAAGGTCCTTAGGGTCCATTTCTTCTTGGTTTATCATCTACAATTTATTGTAGTAAGCGTCACGGAATAATTCCCATGATTTAGTCGCTTGCTCATTTAACATTTTCTCGCCTCCTAATACTTTGGCTCCATACTTTAGGCCTTCGTACATAAGAGGAGTAGGGTTGGGTTTATATACAAGGTCAAATATGGCGAATTCCTCGTTTAAAACATCATAGGGTAAAGGTAAAAGATTGTATCGAATTCCTTCAGAACCTACTGGCGTGCAATTCACCCAAAGTTTATGTTGTGCATATTCTTCACGATTTAGATCTTGGTAAGCTGAATTTCTGAGGTTCCTACTCACTAATCTAGCTTTAAACTCTCTCTTTGTCAGCACATTAAATACAGCACGAGCAGCTCCTCCTTCTCCAAAAATGAGTGCGCTCATTCCTTTAGGTGAGAGGCTGTTTAAACTTTGCTCAATGCCATAAACGTCCGTATTGTATCCAATGAGTCGATTATTTTTTTTCACCACGGTATTCACTGCATTCAATTCAAGAGCAAGCTCATCTACTTCATCTAAATGTTCTATTACGGTTTGTTTGAACGGAATGGTTACATTCATTCCTATGAGTTCTCTAGAATTCATAAACCTATTCAACCCTTCCTTTGGAAGATGCCCTAATTCAAACAATTCATAGGAACCTTCAAGTCCCTCATTCTTCATGAATCCTTGGTGAATACCAGGACTAAGGCTGTGCGAAATAGGGTTTCCTATGAGCCCAAGTTTAATCATTTGAGTTTCTTTCCGGCGTATTCTATACCGATAACTGTTACGGCCCCAACTATTGCAAATACCAATGCTATGGGCCAATTTGAATCTGGTGGTAGGTTTTGAACAGTTAAGGGGATTATTTCCTCTTTAGGAGTGCCTTCGTGCTTGGTAAAGGTTTCAATAACTTCTTTCCAAGGCCACAGTTTATTGAGTGAACCGAGTAGAAATCCAGTGAGCAGGGCTATAGTCATGGTATAATAGCGCTCAAAAATAAATTTTAATCCTTTGGAAAATAACAATAAGCCGGTGATTGCCCCTATACCCACCAACGCAATGGTAGTGATCTCACGATTCGCAACGGCCTCTAAAACGACCGAATACGCCCCCAAAAGTAATAGAATAAAACTACCGCTAATTCCCGGCAATATCATTGCACACACCGCAAGCGCTCCTGATAAAACTAGGTACCATGGTGCGTCTATACCATTGACTGCACTCATTTCCGTTATGAAGTAGGCAATGATGGTGCCCGTTATACACGCTAAAGCTGCTTTGGCACTCCACTTTTCAACGGTTTTACCAACCATCCATACAGATGCACTTACCAATCCAAAGAAGAAACTCCAAGTGAATATTTCATAAAACTCCAAAGCGTAGGTGAAGACAGAGGCCAAAGAAAGAATGCTCGTGAATATTCCTGCAAATAATACAACAAGGAAATTCCCATTAATTTTTGCCCAAAGCGGTCCAATCTTACCTTTAAAAAGTAATGAGAATGCTTCTTTATCTATAGCGCTGATTGAACCAATTAGTTCCTCGTATATCCCAGTTATGAAGGCTATGGTTCCACCACTTACCCCTGGGACAACATCTGCAGCTCCCATGGCCATGCCCTTTAAGAAAAGTCTAATGTGTTTAAGCATTGTGCGCCGATTGAATTTCGGCTAAAATACCGGTTATCTCAGGTATTTTCCCAAAAGCTGGGAAGTATTGATGAAATAAATCAATAGAGGTTGGTTCTAAAACTAAACACTCGTTCATAATTACCCTTGCTTCTTCGTAAGCAGCAGTTGCAAATAAGTAGCCTGTAAGAATTAGTCTAAGTTGGGCATTGTCCTCAAATTGACCGCACCCGTCATACAGAATTTGAATAGCATCGTCAAGAAGGTCTAACTCTACCAGTGCTTCTACATAATCAATGACATCTTCAGCGCCGTAATTACCAAATGCCCATACTTTCTTGTAATCTTGGACAGCTTCGTCATGACGATCTAACTCGCACAAAACATTTGCCCGTTCAAGATATACGTCTTCCAATTCAGGTTCAACTTCTATGGCTTTATTAAAGGCGGTCAAGGCTTGCTTCAGGCTTCCTAACTCTTGTTCAATCATTCCTATTCTGAAGTAAATGTATCCAGAAGGTATTTCTTCACTTACACTTTGTTTGTAGGAATTCATTGCTTCGATTAAACGGTCATTCCTTTCATGTATTCTGCCAATTTCAAAATGCGCAGCATGGAATGAATCGTCTGCAGTAATGGCCCAATTGAAATACTCTAAAGCTTTTTCTTCATTATTTAGCCGCATAGAAAACGCCGCTTTTTGATACCACAAAAGTCCGTTATAAGGTTCTCGTTCAATAAATTGATCAAAGCAATCAATGGCGCGCTCGTATTCATGCATAAAATCAAAACAAAGTGCCAGTTGATAAATCGTTCCGTCGTCTAGACTAGCGTCAAGTTTACACAATCTCAAAATGGACTCGGCCGCATGAGCATAAGCGCCCTGTGTGAGATGAGCATCAATAATTTGTTGCAATATTTCTTCTTCATCTTCTGCTCGCTCCAGTGCGCTATCTAGCAATTCTAACGCTTTTTCTGTTTTTCCCTGATGCATGAATAGCGTAGCCCGTGCTATGAGTAACTCAACGTGGTGGTCGCTTAGTCCTTCTATCTGTTGCAATTTAGCTTGGGCGCGAGTAAAATTCTTCGTCGCTAGATCTAATTGAATTTCTTTGATTTTAAAAATGAGAGAATGTGGATGAAGAAGGATTGCAAATTCTATGGCTGAAGACATTTGTTCAAATGAACCAGTATCGTAGTAATAGTTGACAATGGTCTCCAAGTCTTCCACATCATAGTAGGGCTGCCGATTATTTTCCGTAGCTCGCTCGTACGACTGAACTAGACTGTGTACTTCTCTATCGTCAAATCTCATATTATGAATTTAAGAGCATTTTGAATCGATTAAAATTTGAACCTGAGTAAATATGACCTTATATCAACACTGTTATTAACATACATCAAAATTCATTATCGGTTCTTGTCAAGGCGATTAAGGGTATTATCTTCGCTGAAAATCTGTTAGGACAATGACATTAATTAAGAGTATATCAGGTATCCGAGGGACAATTGGTGGTCAAACCGGTGAGAACTTAACGCCTATGGATGCAGTCAAATTCGCGGCAGGCTATGGTGCTTGGTTGAAAAAACAACATAGTCATTGTACTGTTGTTATTGGCCGTGATGCTCGACCTTCAGGTCAAATGATTGAGAATCTTGTGATTTCCACACTCCAAGGATTGGGTATTCATGTAATCAATGCAGGGTTGAGCACAACTCCAACTGTAGAAATGTTGGTGCCGCGTTACCAAGCACAAGGTGGTATTATCCTAACGGCTTCTCATAATCCCAAGCAATGGAATGCACTCAAGCTCCTCAATGATAAAGGTGAGTTTGTTAGTGGCTCAGACGGTGCGGAAATTTTAGAATTAGCAGAAGGAGGGGAGATTAGTTATGCCGAAGTTGATGACTTGGGTTTACTTACTGAGGATACTGACGGAATGCAGTGGCATATCGACCAAATTCTTGCCCTATCATCAGTGGATGCAGAATTAGTTGCTTCCAAAAACTTCAAAGTAGTCATTGATGCTGTGCATAGCTCAGGCTCTGTAGCAATACCCTTGTTGCTAGACAAAATGGGAGTGGAATACAATAATCTTTATCCGGAGCCAAACGGACAATTTCCTCATAATCCAGAGCCTTTAGAAAAGCACCTTACAGAGATTATTACTGAATGTACATCGGGTAGTTATGATATGGGTATTGTTGTTGATCCAGATGTGGATCGCTTGGCTTTTGTAGATGAAAGAGGGAAGATGTTTGGTGAGGAGTATACCCTAGTATTGATTGCCGACTACCTTTTGGAAAACAGAAAAAGCAATGTAGTAAGCAATTTGAGCTCATCTAAAGCCTTGCGCGATTTGGCCGAAAGTAAGGGTTCTACATATAGTGCCTCTGCGGTAGGTGAGGTGAATGTAGTGAATGAAATGAAGGAAACTTCAAGTATTCTCGGAGGTGAAGGAAACGGAGGTATTATCTTACCTGAACTTCACTACGGTCGCGACGCTCTTGTAGGAATTGCCTTAGCGCTCACTCATCTGGCAAAAAGTGGCAAGACATTAAGTGAGCTCAAAGCGTCCTACCCTCAATATTTTATGGGTAAACAAAAAATTGAATTGACTCCTGGATTAGATGTTGATGCAATTTTAGGTGCTATCGCAGCCAAGTATACTCATGAAGAATTTAGCACTATTGACGGTGTTAAAATAACGTGGTCAGACAGATGGGTTCATATGCGAAAGTCCAATACAGAACCTATTATCCGAATCTACACAGAAGCTCCAAGTACGGAAGAAGCAATTGAATTAGGTGGCCGATTTATTCTTGAGCTCTCAGAACTTGCTAAGCAAGTATAAATTTCGCCATTTGCCATATCTTTGAAACGAACCACACAGAAACAACCATGAGTGTAATTTTTCTTGATAACGCTGCCACAACCCCTCTAGAACCTCGAGTTAAAGACGAGATGATTAGAATGATGGAAAACTTTGGTAATCCTTCATCCACTCACTTAAGCGGAAGAAGCGCAAAGGTTGAAGTTGAGCTTGTCCGCAAGCGAATTGCCAAGGCTATAGGCGCACAGCCTAGTGAAATATTCTTCACATCTGGTGGGACAGAAGCGGATAACATGGCACTGTTTTGTAGCGTTAGAGATCTGGGGGTAAAACGAATAATTACAACGCCTATAGAACATCATGCGGTAGGCCACCCAGTTGAATTCATGGCGGAGCGCGGGGAAATTGACGCTTCCTATTTAAGTGTTAATGAACACGGAGATATAGATTTAGGAGAGTTAGAAAATCTACTTAAAGAGGGGCCAAAGACATTGGTGTCTTTGATGTTCGCCAACAACGAAATAGGTAATTTTAATCCCGTTAAAGAAATAGGTGATTTATGCAAGCAGTATGGTGCGTTATTCCATTCAGACACCGTACAGGCTATGGGGCATTTACCCATTAACGTTGTAGATACGCAATATGATTTTTTAACCTGTTCTGCTCACAAAATTCACGGCCCCAAGGGTGTAGGGTTTGCCTATGTACGTTCAGGACTAAAAATAAAACCTTTAATTCAAGGCGGCGCTCAAGAACGTAGCATGCGTGCAGGAACGGAAAATACTATTGGTATTTGTGCTTTAGGCAAAGCTTTCGAGCTTGCATTAGACGAGATGGCGGAGGACCAAAAGAAAGTAGAAGGGCTCAAGCAATACATAATTAAAGAGGTGCAGTCTATTGTTCCTGGGGTGAAATTCTTTGGAAGAAGTGGAGAATTAGATAAGAGTCTATACACTGTACTGAGCATTGCTTTCCCAAAGTCAAATAACGAAATGCTCACATTTGCTTTGGATATCAAAGGAGTAAATGTAAGTGGTGGGTCCGCCTGTAATTCAGGTTCTAGTCAAGGATCTCATGTCATACGTGCATTAGGTTCTTGGACGGCTGACTATCAACCTGTTCGTGTATCTATGAGTAAATTTAACACGAAAGCGTGCGCGGATGGATTCTTAAATGCTGTTCGAGAAATCTATACTGCTCAGGTAGAAGGCTGAATTACCTAATGATGGTAATGGTTCCCAAACGAACTTCGTCGCCCCCAGTAAATCTATAGGTAAATACATCCGATTTGACTTCGGTTCCATTGAATGTCCCGTCCCAAAACTCTTTGAAGGGGTCCTCGCTTCTAAAAACTTCATTGCCCCAGCTGTCATAAATTCGAAATATTGGATTCTCAAGACAGCTGTTCCCATAGATTTTAAATAATTCATTTTTGTTATCACCATTCGGGGTAAACGCCGATGGGATAAAAACGCGTCCATCTATTCTCACGATATCTGCTAAAAAATCAAAATCATACGCTCGGTTACAAACAGTATCTGTAATGGTTAACGCGACTGATTCTAGACCAGATTCAGGATACCTAAACGATGGTATCATTCCAGAATCTGAATTACCGCTGAAATCCCAATCGAATATCATGGTGCTATCTACATTTGTATAAACCACGTCTACACCACCATAACGGCAACTATCAGTCAAAACGCTTACGGTCGGTACATTCGCGTCGTTATCAAAGAATATAAGTTCTGTGTTCACTGAACTTACGTTACAAAAGGAATCGCGCGCTGTTATCGTTACCGTAAATGTACCGGTGCTTGGAAAAGCATGAGAGACGGTATCTTCAGTTGTGGTCAAGCTTGTCCCATCGCCAAAATTAAACTCATAGTAATCCGCGTCATTTAAACTTTCGGTGAATTTAACTTCACGAAATAAATCACAGCTCACATAATCTGCATTCCAATCTGCAGTAGGAAAGTTAGCCGTATCATGTACAATGCTGACATAGGTTGTGTCATAGGTATCACATATAGTATCAATTGCCACAAGCATGACCTCATAAGTACCAAGGTTAGGGAAGGTGACCACGGGCTCTTCAAGGATTGAAGTGTCTCCTTGGTCAAAGTCCCAAAAATATGCGTTTGCATTTACGCTGTTGTTCGATAGTCGTAAAGTCAACTCATAACAAGTGGTATCAATGAGATAATTCAAATCTATTTGCGCATTTGCTTCAATTGCAGTTTCAAAATCAAGCTTTATCACACCCAGATTACAGTTGTTACTATTATTGTTTATTGAAAATGCTCCAGGGGTAGTGGGTAAATCGTCGTTACCTCCGCACCCTGCGCAAACAGCCTGATAAATGCGCCCTCGGTCATCAAACCGAGAGGTTCCTCCATCCACATGTTCTGCACTGGCTGCACCCCCAAAAAAAGAACCGTATTTAAATGAAGTAAGGTTCTTGCCAAGCACCATAAAATAAAAATCCGAACCGTTGGAGGCGTCTTGCAGTGCATCTGGAGATATTGGAAGGTCCACTACTGACGTATTTGTGAAAGCGGAGTTGGTTGTTCCGCCCCATCCAGACAATAATATATTGAGACAATCATCAACGTTAAAGGCAGTTGGCACTAAGTTCATGTTGCCTTGAGGAGATCCAAAAGCGGTGGATGCCATGCTTGAACTTAGATCTGCACTGATTTTGTGAATAAATTGTTTTCGATATTGAGGCGTACCCCATGCACCGTTTGAGATGGGGTAGTTTCCAAAAGTTTGCCCAAACACAAATACATTACCCAATTTATCTATGTCTAACAAGAAGGTTTGGTCGTATTCAGACGTCCCAACAAAAGTGCTCCTAATTAACGCTCCAGATTGCGCATCAAATCTAGCTATATATCCGTCTTCTGCTATTCCTTGTTTAGAAGGTTTAAAGGCGCCAGAGGTAGAAGGTAAAATACTACCTTCCGTGCCGCCACATATATATCCCGTACCATTTGCGACCTTAATACTATATCCGGCATCGTGGTCAGTGGATCCATAATAATTACTCCATAGCAGGTTCGTGCATTGGTTATTTAATTTAAAGATTACAGCATCCTGTCCTCCTGCCTTACTGCAAGTTGTGCAATTAGTGGCTGGAAAATCAGAACTTGTGGTAGAGGCAGTTACATAAATATTATCATTTTCATCCAAAGAGATTTCCCCACGAGATGCATCGCCGTAATTCTTACTTATAAGTATATTAATACCATCATTACCGCTACCGCCAATATAGGTGGAGCTCTGTAATGCGGCTCCATTGGCATTAAATCGAGTTATAAAAATATCCGAGTCTTCAAAATCATAGCCGTTTACATTCACTGTTGATCCCCCAGCATTGGAATTCTGTATGGGATTTTGCGTTGGAAAATTTGCGGAGCCGGTGGTACCCATAACAATTAACTCTCCATTGGAATTTACAACCATACTGTGGGGATGGTCACTTTTTGTGCCTCCTAAATAGCTGGCATACAGCAGGTTGTTACCGTTTGGTTCAAAGACACTTATGGTTACATCAGGTTCGAAATTTTGAAAGGGACCCGTAGATGCGTTGTAACCTGTTTGAAACGCTCCAACCGTACTTACGTATCCCGTTGCAAAGGCGACGCCACCACCATAGAGCCTTCCTTGATCATCATACGTTGCAGTAAAGCCCCAATTGTCTGTGAGTGATCCACTGAATGAAGTGAACACAAGCTGCGGATCTAAAACTAGGCTATCCAAAGTTGATGCAACATTTTCGACGCCAAAAGAAATAGTATCGTGCGTTAATTCATACCAAATTCCGAAGTTTATACGTTTGCCTTCTCTCCATCCCCAGGCAATAGGCTTGCTTTCGTAAAAGTGACCAACAGAGGTTTTTACAATTAAATTTCCTTCCAAATTGATTTCAATGGATTCAGCTCCATTGTATTTCCACTTTATGTCATCAATGGTGTTGGGATTATTTAGTCGCCATTCATATTTGATACGCCTATCATAGGTGCTGAAATGCAAAACAGCATCGGGATATAAATCTTGATATTGGAGTGCTCGAGCGGGCTCAACACCTGAACGCCATTTTGACGGGTCATCTCCTGTAAAGTAATTGTGTTTAAAGGACACCTTTTCACGACCAATTGCATGATCCTTTTTTGAATCAATAAATTCCATGTTTAACACGTGAAAATTCAAGCGTTCTCCGCTGTGGGAAAGTCCGGCCTCATGAATATCGTGACCGTGCAGATCATCTATTTGTGCGGCATCTTTTAAAACGAATTGAATGGAATTTTCTTTAAAGAATAGGGCTCCGTATTTTAAAGGAGTTTTATGCGTGAATTCTTTCTCCCATTGTCCTTCATTAGGAATAAAGAGTGCCTCCTGCGCACTGATAGATTTGAGCACAAAGAGTATAGAAAATAAGACAGCAAAAGGTTTACGCATGTGCTACTAAATTAACCAAAAAGTATGCCTATTCAATCAATTGACATGTAACGATCAATTTTAATTTTCCGTTTTGTAGATAAAATATTTTTTGCTCTCGACCTTCTTTAAGCCTGAATCTCTTGCGAAGCTCATCTGAGGAGATTTTAGAGCCGATTGATTCAATAGCCGCAGGGCCAAATAGTTTGGCTCTTTTCAAAGAATCGAATACTTCATTCACTTTAAATATTTTATAAAAAACACTCGGCGGTGGCTGATTTTCTGATGTATATAAATTCCCGAAAACGAGTTTAGACCATCCATGAATCTGCGCAAATTGCGGATGTAATCCAGATTTATTAAGTCCAGCTGAGGGTTGGATAATATATGTATTCAATGAAGTTAGAACGTCCAAGGAAGGTATGGTATGCTGTTCCCTCAATTCATCTTGAGTTTCAGCATCAATCAGTATGGTTTTTACAGATCCTTCATATCCTTTTTCCTGAACCGAAACTACTTCTTTACATTCCCCTTGGTATTGAATAATATGCAATTCGCTCAGATTCAAGAGCAATTCCTTAATCTCCTTGAAATCCGCCATAGGACTGTGTTTTGCTATTATTTTAGCACATCTTGTAAGTAAGTCTCGTTGGATTGAAACTAGATTGGGGGCTCCCTCAAGGATGGAAAAAGAGCGCCTGTCTTTTGACCTTCTATCAGGGTCAAGGTAGACCTCTAGCTCATTTGTGGGTATATTTTGTCGTTTAATCCAATTATCGAGGTCATCAAAATTGAATTCAGAAGAGATAACCGTTGAAGCAGTTAGGTTATGCTTGAGTAATTGGGCCAAGCCAAAATTACGTTCAAAAACAACGTGTTTCTCATTGGATTGTCTGTCACAAATAAAATAACTATCCATTCCCAAACCGCCGCATAGATCGGCACTATAAGGTGCTCTGAATAGCCGTTGTTTAATTTTTGCTGTTGCTACAGAGGAACTCTGCTCCAGTCCAATGCCAACAGGAAATACCCAACGCGAATGAATAAAATCTTTGAACTTTTTTGAATATCTAGCTCTCGCTTCTACTTGAGAAATTGCAGAAAAAAAAGGTTCTTGGTTGCCATGTTTTAAGCGTAATTCAACAGGCTTTGCATCAAGATGTGCAAATATCCATTTCCAAACTTCTTCTGTAAGAACGGTTGGTGAGACCTGTTTAGAAGCATGTTCAAGATTATTCATCTATGGTCTTCAAAGCAGTATTAAAGATGATTCGACCAATACTGTACACAGGAACTGCGATGATCATTCCACCAACACCTAAAAGGGATCCAGCGATAGAGATTACTAAGAATATCTCTAGAGGATGAGCACCTACGCTATTGCTAAAAATTAATGGTTGGAACAAAATGTTATCTAGAAGCTGTACCAGAAAGAAAAGCCCAGCCAACAAATACAATGACTGAAGTAAATCTACAGTTAGGCTTGGATCTGAAATACCAGCGGCATAAAGCTGACCCATGCCCAAAAGTATTCCTAACGCGGCACCAATAATTGGCCCAACATACGGGATTAGATTGAAAACAGAAGCACATAAAGCCAATACTATTGCGCCTTCAACGCCGATAAGGGACATTCCAATAGCTAAGAGCGTAAAGATGGCAGTAATTTGAAATAGAATTCCAAAACTGTATCGAGTAATTACTCTTTTAATTTGTGGAGCAATAATATCCACTTTGTCGTGGTATTTTTTTGGAGTGAGTGAATCCACAAACCTATTTGCTAAATCCTGCTCGCGGAAAAGGAAAAAAGTAATGAAGGTAATAGAAAACAGACCTACTATAAATTGACCTAGAGAACCCGCGATTCCGCTTAATACTGAAGAAATGGCTTCCATAGAGGCAAAGCCTTGAAGTGTTTGATTGATGGCGTCTAATTCCGATTCAGTATTGATTCCAAAAGATGACAGAAGAGCATCCAATTGAGTCCACTCTTGCTGAAGACTTAATAAAAGCGAATCATATTCTATAGCACCAATAAAACTGAATTCTCTAATTATTACAGGAAAGAACCATGTGGATATACCAAAAAGAATGCTTGCTAACAATAACAAGGTGATAGAGGCTTTTAATGTCATGTTTAGCCTGTGCCCAATCTTTGGAATCTTACCCAGCAGTCCAATTACAGGTCGTCCTAAAATGCTGATATATAAGGCTATTATTCCATAAACTAAAATACCTTGAATAAGGTATAATACATAAACAAGAAGCCCTAACAAAAATACTTGTAGGATGGATTTTGTAAGGGGTTGTAGGTTATAATTCAGCATGGTTTAGTCTCTTACTATGGACCAATGTACCAAGTTTGAGCCCATTTTTAGTGCTTTCTCTCTTTTTTCCTTTGGATCATTATGGACTTCTTCATCTTCCCAGCCGTCTCCAATATCGCTCTCAATGGTAAGCAAGGCAATGAGTTCTCCATTGATGAAATATCCAATTGCTCTTGGAGTTTCATTGTCGTGTTCATGAATTTTTGGTAGTCCTTTGAGCGAGAAAACATTATTAAATATTTCATGCGAATGACTAACGTCTTCTTTAATGGCATTAGGAAAACACATATCTAATTGTTTTTCTGCATAGTCTTTCATTCCATAGTTATCATCCATGTGTATAAAGCCACCACGCGTAACAAAAAGACGAAGAATAGACCTTTGAGATTCAGTGAATTCAATTCTACCGTGCCCCGTTGCATGAAGAAATGAAATTCCCGAAGAAAGCAGAGCCTCCACGGTTACCTCTTGAGGAAAAACATAGCTGTTGGCTTTTGTCGCCTTGTTGTAGTAGTTACTTAAATTATTCAAAGCGGTAGGATTCGAATACCAATCGCCACCACCATCATATTTTAATAAGCCCAATACTTGTGCAGAAACAGGTATTTGAATAAGTAGAAATAAGAGAATAATAATTGACTTTCTCATGTTGTAAATATAACGGGTTAATCCGATTCGCCTGCAGTTAAAGATACCACCAAAAGACGTGTGTTATCTTTAGTATCAACTTCAAATGAGCTAGTTAATCCATTAGTATATTTGTAGCAATACAAACGCTTACAATGTCCAAAACGATTAAGAAGCTCCTCGTTGCAAATAGAGGAGAAATTGCCTTGAGAATAATGAGGAGTGCCCGTGAAATGGGTATTCAAACTGTAGCAGTTTACTCAGATGTTGACCGCAGAGCACCTCATGTCTTGTTTGCAGATGAAGCTGTTTTACTTGGTTCAGCACCATCTTCTGAAAGCTATTTACGTGGAGATAAAATCATTTCTGAAGCGTTAAAGCTAAAGGTTGATGCTATACATCCTGGCTATGGCTTCTTAAGTGAAAACGCCTCTTTTGCCCAAGCCGTGGAAGCTGCGGGGATAATATTTGTTGGTCCTAGGCCTCATGCAATAGAAATAATGGGGGATAAGCTCAGCGCAAAAGCAGCAGTAAGTGAATTTGATGTTCCACTCGTTCCAGGTTCTGATGGCGAAGTAGTTGAGGTTGAAAAGGCCATGTCGCTTGCTTCAGAAATTGGATTTCCTGTTATGATTAAAGCCAGTGCTGGAGGAGGCGGAAAAGGAATGAGGATTGTTGAAAATCCGAACGAATTTGTGTCACAAATGGAGCGCGCAGTGAGCGAGGCTACGAGTAGTTTTGGGAATGGATCTGTGTTTGTGGAAAAATATGTTAAAGATCCAAGACATATAGAAGTTCAAGTTTTGGCGGATGAACACGGTAATGTTGTTCATCTATTTGAACGCGAATGTTCAATACAAAGAAGACATCAAAAAGTTATAGAAGAGGCTCCAAGCGTTGTGCTTTCGGAAGAACTCCGAACTCAAATGGGTGAAGCTGCAGTAAACGTTGCAAAATCATGTGATTATCGTGGAGCAGGAACGGTAGAATTTATATTTGAGCCCGGGGGCAAGTTTTACTTCTTGGAAATGAATACGCGTTTACAAGTTGAACACCCTGTAACCGAGCAAATTACGGGTATTGATTTGGTAAAAGAGCAAATAAAGATTGCCGAAGGTAAAAAGTTGTCTTTCTCTCAGGATGACTTAACAATACAAGGACATTCAATTGAAGTAAGAGTTTATGCCGAAGATGCTGCACAGAATTTCATGCCTGCTACGGGGAAACTACATGAATATAGACGCCCTCAGGGTTTGGGCGTTCGTGTTGATGACGGTTTAGAGCAGGGCATGGAAATCAGTATATACTATGATCCAATGATTGCAAAGTTGATTACGTTTGGTGCTACGCGTGATGAGGCGATTGCCAGAATGAAAAGAGCAATCTCCGAATACAGAATTTCTGGTGTGCATACTACCCTCGATTTCGCCGAATTTGTATTAAACCATAAAGCTTTTATTGAGGGTGATTTTGATACACATTTTGTTTCCAAGTATTTCACAGAAAATTCTTTGCAAAATGAAGATTCATCCATAGAAACAATCGCTGCTGCTGCTGTGGCAAGTATTTTGCAAGAAAAGAAGACACATCAATCTGTGGTAACAAATGAAACAACTTCTCGTTGGAAATCGAACCGTTCGTAGGAGACTTTGCCTGATTGCTCTTCTCCTTTATCTAGGCTGTTCGGCACAAGTGGATACTTTGAGTCGGATTGAAAACGGTGCATCTCCATTGGTTGGTCAATTGGTTATAGCGGGGGACACTATTCCCTGGACGGTTTTAGATGAGGTTTTATTCGTTCCTAAACCAACCTTAAATGATTTTCAAGCTCGTAGAAATTATTATTTGTTGACTAAAAAAGTTAGAAGAGTATACCCATTTGTTCGCGAGGCAGCACTTAGAATGGATAGCGTGAATATAGCCTTAGAAGACATTGATAGGCGAAGAAAGCGAAGAAAGTATACCAAACAATACCAAAAGTATTTGGAAGAAAAGTTCGAACCCGAACTCAGAAAATTAACTAGGAGTGAAGGTCAAATATTGTCCAAACTCATTTACCGCGAAACTGGCCTGCCCGTTTATGAGATTATCAAAACCTATCGCAATGGATTTAGTGCCAGGTTTTGGTCCATGACAGCTTGGTGGTATGATATTGATTTAAAGAGACCATATGACCCGGTTAATGATCCAGAAGATCAACTCATTGAGAATATTTTGATTAGGAAATTTATATCGGGACAGCTAAAGCCTGCTAGGGCTGATGAATTGGAAAGATACCAACGAAAATAACTTTTAAAGAAGCGCTTTAGCGGACTCCAAATCTTCAGGAGTGTCTATACTTAACGGTTTTACTGGTGCTGTTGCAATGGCCCAAGCGTTTCCGTTTTCAATCCATCTTAGTTGCTCCAAGGATTCTGCCTTTTCCAAGGGTGTAGGTGAAAGATTACAATATTCATGCAATGCTTTGGGCGTATAAGCATAAACTCCAATATGTTGGAATCTTTGGATACTGCCATCTCTGGATGATGGTATTGTATTTCTTGAAAAGAAAATAGCTTCATTTTGACAATTACTCACCACGTAAACATTGGATGAGGAAGTGTGGTCAGTAATTGGAGCACGCAGTGTAGCTGCTTGCGGTTGGTTGGTTTCAAGCAATTGAATTAAAGGACTAAGGACTTCCTCAGAAATAAAAACCTCATCTCCTTGAACATTTATGATGTAATCAAATTCATCATTGATTAGCTCATAAGCCTCTAAGGTTCTAGTTGTACCATTTAAATGGTCCTTAGTAGTCTTTATACACGGTATTTGTAGCGATTCACAAACTGAATGAACTTGCTCAGAATCTGTAGCTACATAAACGTCGCGAATAACATTTTTGACTCCGTTAAATGTATGTGCAATCAATGGTAAATCACCAAGCATTTTGAGAGGCTTGTTGGGCAAGCGCTCAGCACCTAATCGCGCAGGAATAATAACTAGATATTTATTCGTCTTAGACAAATTCCGCAACGGCTTCAATTAAATCTTTAGCCTTGAAGGGTTTTGTAAGGTATCTTTTTGCGCCTAAAGCTTTGCCCGCAGCAATGTCGTATTTACTTACCATAGCGGAAACCACGATGATTGGAATCTCATAAATCTGTTGATCCGTCCATTTCTTCATCATGAGTTCATAACCATCCATATCAGGCATAAGAATATCTGTTACTATCAAATCTGGTTGAAAACCAGTTACTTTTTCCATAGCATCTTTGCCATTTATAGCGGTTTGCACCTCATATCCTTGAAGTTCTAAAATTTCTGAAATACTCAGGCGGATCTGCTCGTGATCATCCACTATAAGGATACGTTTGGCGCTCATATAAAAATGTTTGATGATGGAACCCTTGTGAATAACACAAAAGAGTTCTCGCGTTTTTTTACTTTTATTCTTTCATTGTTAAAAGCTCATGTGAAAATAAACAAAGCGCTTGATATTCTAAAATTAGATAAGCTTCCTTTTTCAAAAGATACAATTGAGGAGGCCTACAAGCGTCGTGCAAAAGCATTACATCCGGACATTGGTGGTTCAGAGGAAGCTTTCAAAGAATTGCAGCAAGCTTATGATACCGTATTAAAGGCTTTGGTCATTGCTTCCAATGTGAGCAAAGCTACCCCTGAAGAACTTGCATTAAAAAAGAAAAGGGATGCAATGCGTGAGGCTATGCTCAAAAAAAGGGCACAGGAAGATTATCTACGAAATGTTCAAGCGACCAAATGGATAAAGCGTATTCTTTTTTCATTGATTTGCCTAATTGTCTTTATTCTCATTAAACCTTGGGTAAATAGCTTCATAGTAGAGAGGAATCCAGAAGAACGAATGGCTACAGTGGTATATACCGATCGAACAGACAAATTCTTTGTGAATTGGCAATTTGAGGGTGAGAATTATAAGAAAATGTTTAAAGGTCGATTTGTGGAAGGGAAGTGGTTAATATCAGACGCAGGTATGCCAGTCTTGTTGGGGAACAACTATATAGTGAGGTTTAACGCGTCTAATCCCAAATTTGCTGTTTTAAAGGATAGGTTTATCAGCCCTGAGACTGCCGAAGTTTATTACAATATAGTTAGACATTCCATTGCTGAAAAGCTTGGTCTAAGCATAGAAGACCCTGCTGTTATTTGTATGTATTGGAGCATCCTAGATAGATTTGGTGTGGACGGCTTGGCGCATGTTTTGTTTTCTAAAACACCTTTTTTAAAGAATTGGTACCACAATGAAAACACATATGAAGGTCTTGTTGCGTCAGAAGAATACCAAAATTTGTACAGAAGTTGTTTAGTTCAGGCGGAGTAAATTGAATTCCTACCTATAACTTTGTTACAATTATTCATTGTCTCATTATGAAACCTGGATTAGCTAAAGGTACCCGTGATTTTTCCCCGCAAACTGTTCAAAAACGTCAGTACATCATTTCTGTGCTCAAAAAACAGTTTGAATTAAGAGGATATGATCCTATTGAGACACCATCGTTTGAAAACCTCAAGACACTAACTGGTAAATACGGCGAAGAAGGAGATCGTTTGATTTTTAAAATCTTGCGTTCTGGAGATTTTACTTCAAAGACTTCTGAAGAAGAATGGCAGCAGAAGAATCCTCAAATCTTGTCTTCAAAAATTGCAGATAAAGCGCTGCGATATGATTTAACGGTTCCTTTTGCACGTTATGTAGTACAAAATCGAAATGACTTGGTGTTTCCATTTAAACGGTACCAAATTCAACCTGTTTGGCGCGCTGATAGGCCGCAAAGAGGAAGGTTTAGAGAATTTTACCAGTGCGATGCAGACGTTATTGGATCGGATAGTTTATGGCAGGAGGTAGAACTTATTCATATTTATGATGGTGCTTTTACTGGGCTTGGCTTATCAACTACAATTAAGATTAATAACCGTAAGATATTGGCCGGAATGGCAGAGGTATTGGAAGTTTCCGATCAGTTTACTGCATTCACGGTAGCCATAGATAAGTTAGACAAAATAGGTCCTCAAGGGGTTTTGGATGAAATGAAAGCCAATGGCTTCAATAAAGAAGCTATTATCACATTTAATTCATGGCTTAAAGATGGTATAGATGTAGACAGGCTTTCAGTATTATTATCAACAAGTTCAATTGGGCAGCAGGGGATAGAGGAGCTTCAGTTTGTATTGTCAAATGCTTCCTCCGGATTACAAAGTGCGGACATTAAATTTGACTTTACCCTTGCTCGGGGGTTGAATTATTACACCGGGACAATTTTTGAAGTTAGTGCCAAGGGCATTGAAATAGGCAGTATTGGAGGTGGAGGAAGATATGCTGACCTCACTAGTATCTTTGGTCTGAAAGATACTTCTGGTGTTGGAATCAGTTTTGGTTTGGACAGAGTATATCTGTGCTTAGAAGAATTGAATTTATTTCCAGACACAGTCACTAAAAGGGCTTCCATACTATTTGCCAACTTTGGCGGTAAGGAAAGCAAGACCGCTTTTGAATGGATACAAAAGTTGATTGCACTAGGAATTCGAGCCGAACTTTATCCTGATGCTGTGAAGATGAAGAAACAATTTGACTTTGCAAATAAGAAGCAAATTCAATTCATAGCCTTGGTTGGTGAGAATGAGATTGGAGCAGAAAAAATACCGGTAAAAAATCTACAAACTGGTGAACAGCTGCAGATGGATTTACAACAAATAGAAAAATTATTCTAAAACTTTTCTCCAAAAAGAGGGGGAGTTGTGTTCCGGCTTCATTAAAACGCTCCTAATCACGACTAATTCATCTGTTTCCCATTCCAGGTTCCAAGGACAATTTTCTCTTGTTAATTTGAGTAATGCTAAATGGATGTTATTGTTGGCTTTCCGCTCAAAAAAATCTCGATTAAGTCTACTGATTTGGCTGCTGTTATTTCCCTTTAAGGAGAATACACAAATATCTAATTCAGGTTCAAGGCTCCAAAAACCCATATTCTGAGCCATACGATGAAGACCCGTTGCTGCATGCAGGCTTTCTTCTAAACGAGCGGCAAACTTTCCTGATTTCTCTAAAGGAAATTTTTGAATTGTTGCCCATAAGGCGGCGGCAGCTGAACCTGATCGTGAACATTCCAAGGTAATTTCACCTAGATGCAATGCGTTACTCGTAAAATATGTATACGGGCTATCGTGCTTATAATATTTACCTTCTTTAGGATTTTTGAAAAGTACGGCGCCACAACCATAGGGTTGGAGCCCATGCTTGTGAGGGTCAATAACAATAGAATCTACTTGATTCAAAAAATCATAATGAGTTGCCGTTCTCTCGGGGAGTCCGCATAATCCAAAGTAACCGCCATATGCAGCATCTACGTGAATTCTAAAATCATGCTCCTCTCTCAATTCAAGAATTTCCGCCAATGGATCAACCTTACCCAATCCGGTGGAACCCATGGTTACTACCACCACAGGAGGCGTTTTCACCTTTCTTAGTTGTTCTTGTAAATCTTGCACATCCATTCTCCCACTAAGGTCTGTTCGAACCTCTTGAAAGGGAATACCTAAAACTTCAGACATACGTTGGTGCGTATAATGAGAAGATCTACCTGCTAATACTGTGGTGTTGGGATTTACTTGCCTAGCCACCCACAAAGCTTCTAGGTTGCCCATGGTGCCTCCAGAAGTTAAGTGTCCTAAACAGGAGGTCCAGCCAAACATTAAAGCAATGGATTGAATGACTTCAATTTCAAGTTCAGAGGTAGCTTTACCACCGTCTAGTGCATGATTATTTGGATTGACGTAGGTGCTCATCCAATACGCCGCCTGCGCTAGAACATGAGGCGGTTTAATCATTTGCCCCGCATAATTTACACTTTGATAGGGATAATTATTTTGCAGCTTTTCAGCGAGGGTATTTAAAATAGTTTTGTCCTCAGCATCTAAGTTTAAATCTGAAAACTGAAGTCTTTTAAGGTATTTCCAATCCATGAACTAAAGGTAATTCAGGACCATGTATTCACAAATTCACTTTTAGGATCATAGCGTTCTGCTTGAACTTTTGTATTGAATTTTCTGAAAGGTCGAGGATCATTGCCTCTTCCTGCATTGTATAACCAGTTTCCGTAGTTAGAGGCAGGGTCGTAATCAATTAGATGCTGTTCAAAGTATGCTGCACCAGCGCGCCAATCGATTCCCATATCATGAACCAAATATGACGCAACATTTTGACGACCACGATTGCTCATGAAACCGGTTTGAGCAAGTTCTTTCATACTAGAGTCAACTAGCTTATCACCAGTATTTCCAGAGGTCCATTTTTCAAATGCACGAGCATTGAAGCCTTGTTCAATAGGTTTTTCAGGCTTTAACCCATACGCAACGAATAAATCCTTACCGTGCTTCAGTGCTATCCATTGAAAATATTCCCGCCATAATAATTCAAAGAACAACCAATAGGTACTCTCATTACCTTCTACTTCTTCTTCAAACCTATTTAGTTCGCTTATTATCTGTCTCGCACTCAAACAGCCCAATGCAAGAAATGGCGAGAATTTGGAACTGAATCCTCTGCCGAGTAGACCATTTCTAGTTTGTTTGTATTCCAGCACCTTTTCACTTTCCCAGAAATAGTAATCTAATTCTTCCCAAGCACTTATATACCCTCCTTTGAAGGGTACGGCTGATCGGTCATCCTGATAGATTTCAGACTTTGTAAGTGAAACACCTTTTATATTAAACTCATCTGGGTCAAAAGGTGATACATCAGCTTCTTCTATTGGTGCGCGGACGTTAGAATATTTTTCTACTTTTCCTCTAAAACGAGAAAAAACATCGGGCAGTTCTTCTAGAGCGAACGGTAGGTCACTTTGAAGAAACAAAGTCCTTTCATTATAGAACTTAATCTTTAACCCTTTTAGCTTTCCCCATTGCTCCAGAGCGGTTTCCTGTGTTACTTCATTAAATGCAAATTCTTTAGGTCCAATAATCGCCATTGCGCCTACTTCAATCGCTAAAGATTGAAGAGTTTTTACAGCATCTTTCTCGCGCAAGACTACTAGTTCGCTATCATACGTCATTAACCCTGCATTTAGATCAATAAGGCTATCCATCAAAAACGCCTCACGATATTCTCCACGAGGACCTTGAGCCCATTTTTGGTTATGCTGGGAACCTTCATCTATGTATACTGGAATAACAAGGTCATAATGGGTATACGCTTCAACAACTGGCCAATTATCGCCAATTCGAAGATTATTTCTGAACCAAAGAATACATATCTTCATTATAATGACTCTAAATTTTGCAAAATATATTGTGCCCTTTCTCTTAGTTTCTCTTTATGCGAGTCCTTCATCTTATCATAGGTGCGATAAACCATGCCAAGTCTAAAATTATTGGATAACTTGTTTCTGTGCCGATCAAAGAAATTCCAATACAATGCATTGAATGGACAACTTTCTGAATCGGTTTTTGTTTTTTCGTTGTAGAAGCAATTTTGGCAATAATCCCCCATTTTGTTAATGTAATTGGCAGAGGAAACATAGGGTTTAGTGGCTATCCACCCTCCATCAGCAAATTGACTCATGCCGCGGGTGTTGGTGATTTCCACCCATTCAAATGCGTCAATGTAAATTCCTAAAAACCACAGATCAAGTTCGTCAGGGTGGACACCTGCCAACAATGAAAAATTACCAATAACCATTAATCTTTGAATGTGATGTGCATAAGCATATTCAAGGCTTTGCTTAATGCTGTGCTCCATACATTTCATCTTAGTCTCACCGTTCCAAAACCAATCGGGTAGTTTATTAGAATGTCCGAAGAAATTTTCTTCACCAAATTCCGGCATGCGCTCCCAATAGATTCCTCGCATATATTCTCTCCAACCTAAAATCTGTCTTATAAATCCTTCGGCTGCATTTATGGGTATTTGGTCGTTTTCTTCAAAAAAGGACTCAGCTCTTTGACATATGGTCAATGGGTCCAACATTTTAGTATTCAGAGCGAATGAAATTCGGCTATGGTATAAAGACCAATTACTTACTGTCATGGCATCTTGATAATCTCCAAAAAATTGAAATTGATGCTCTAACCAAAAATCAAAAATTGCAAGAGCCTGATTTGTATTCGTGGGCCAAATAAAGTTTTTGGAATCCCCCATAGATCCAATGGTGGGAAGATTTGCCCGAAGAACCTCTTTGTACACTTCTGTAACATCTGTACTGGGCAAAAAGGGTTTTGGTATGGTATGATTTTTAGGAATTTTCTTCCTGTTGAAGTTATCGTAATTCCATTTTCCACCCGTAGGTTGATTCCCTTGCATGAGAATCCCTGTTTTTTTGCGAAGTTTTCTGTAAAAACTTTCCATCAAGAATGTTTTCTTGCCTGCAAATGTTTCCCGGAAATCTTCAGGTGTGGATATGAAGTGTTCAGAAGATATAAAGGAGATATCGTAGCCTCTGGTCTTCAATTTTTGAATATTCTCGAGCATTCGAAGTTCATCAGGGTATTGGAATTGTAAATTATGCACACCTGTTTTAACACATACGGAATCCAATATATCTATGAGTTCAATTTCTCTCGACTTGAGAATTTTGTGGTAAAGTACATTATGTCCCTGACTTTTTAACGTGTTGGCGAATTGTCTCATTGAGCTAAATATGCCAACAACTTTTTGGATGTGATGGGGTGCGTAAGATGCTTCTCCTCGCGATTCAATGAACAGATACAAAACGTCGATTAATACTTCCTTAAACCAGCTATGACAGGGGTTTAGCTGATCTCCAAGTATAACACGGATTGTTTTAATCATAGTATTAAAACACGAAAAATAGCCGAAAGTTTAGGGCATAAAAAAGGAGCCAATTTCTTGGCTCCGTACCCCTAACCTAATTCAAAGTTTCCCTTGAATGATGACAATATAAGACTAAAGATTAGTACTAAGCATATACTTGAGTGATTTTGAGTAGAAAAACTTAAAATGCTTTTCACTATTTGGTAGATAATCTTTTAAATTTGAACAAATGAATAACCAAAACCATGAAAACAAACCAAACTATATTCATTGTAGATGACGATCGGGTAATCCTGAAATACCTCTCTACATTCTTCTC
Source organism: Cryomorphaceae bacterium (assembly GCA_038139395.1). Lineage (GTDB taxonomy): Bacteria > Bacteroidota > Bacteroidia > Flavobacteriales > Schleiferiaceae > UBA10364. The sequence continues at coordinate 13,487 of JAYOSU010000014.1, read as the reverse complement.
TAAAAGCGGTTGGAGAGTTGAATCATTTATGTCTTCTAGAGAAGCACTGGAACGCTTAAAATTGGAACAACCGGTTTTAGTCATCACCGACCTTGATATGCCAGGTATGGATGGCATTGAATTGATTCGAAATATTAAATCAAATGAAAAGTTTGAAAATATTGCGTTGCTTGTGATGACAGCCCTAAATGAAAACCACATAAGATTTCAATCGTTTAAAGCTGGAGCAATTCATTTTGTAAATAAGCCAATTAACCCTTATGAATTGGAGGCAGCAGTAAAGAGTATTTTGAATCAATTTTCAAAAATCACAACGGAACATTCCATTGTCACTACCCCTCAGGCCGTGCGTAAAAGTGCAGTTGAATCTTGGATTAATGAGGCAGAACAAGTGGTTTTGGATAATTTGACATCTCAAGAATTTTCTTTGGACGAACTTTCTACAGCATTACATTACAGCAGGAGTGCAGTTCAAAAACGTATTAAGCAATTTACTAATTTGAGTGTAAGTAAGTTTATTCGTTCTATTAGGCTAGAAAAGTCTCTCGAATATATGCTCGAAGAGGAAAATTCTATTGCTACAATCGCACAGCTAGTTGGTTTTAAAAGCCATTCCTACTATACTCGTTGTTTTAAGGATTATTTTGGCACCGATCCAGTGAAGAAAAGAAGAGAACTTCTTAGGGAGAGCGTAATCCACTAATTTATCAAAGGTAAATTTGGAATGAGTTAATAATTTCTTCCAAACACGGCTCATGTCTTAGGGAGAAAGTATTTGCCTCGCACTGCATTTGAAGTTCAAGCACTAAACTATTTTCAGATGTATCCCTAGTTATGAGTTTGTGAGCAATGATAAAATCCCAAGGTTCTTGCTCATATCTGCCGTAATTTACCCACCATCCATCAACGGTATCTTTTGACTCAGTGACCCATGAATCTCGTTTCGCCAAAGATAGATTCGTCTGAACAATAGCTTGGCAATGTTCAGAAACGGTGGTGTACGCTCCTTTGCGTCTTAAGGGCAACACCTTGAGAAGTATAGAATTAGTTTCAGCTTTATTCATTCTTGCAGCCTGATAATAATAAAAATTTTGCTGTGCAAAAACGGGTAATTTTATTTCCCACTCATAGTCCAGTTTGAATCTAAACTCAATTTCCGGAAGAGAATAATATTGCGCTTGCTCAAAATTGAAAGAGTATGGCGCGTCTAAAGAGCAATCGCTCTCGTTGTTATCCTGTGTTTCTCCGGAAGGCGAGCACGAAATTAAGAATGCGGTCAATAATATTGAACTTATCTTCGTTAGGCCATTAAACATTTATGAAACATCATTTTGTTCAACATACGGATTCTTCGATTCCTTCAAAGATAATGAAGGACCTCATTGATGGCGGTGTTTTTCCAGTTGACTTCGGCAGCGCAATAGGGAATGAAGAGGATTTACGCTCAATCTGCGGTAATAGATTGAATAGTTATTCTAACGATACTCGAAAAATTGTTTATGAATGCTTGAAGGAGCAAAATAAAGGCCTAAATAAAGAGGAGAACGCGAATTTAAAGGCTTTCGCCAAAGGAGCATGCACCATAACTACTGGACATCAATTGATGGTTTGTGGGGGTACTGCCTTTTTTGAAGTAAAAATTTTATCTACCGTGGCCCTTGCTAAGGAGGCTCAGCGATTATCCGGTCAACCTGTTGTCCCCATGTTTTGGATGGCTTCTGAGGATCACGACTTTGAAGAAATAGCTTCATTTCGTGTCAATGGCCAAAAATTTACCTGGAAAAACGAGAATGCTTCAGGCGCCGTTGGAAGGCTCAGAACAAAGGATCTTGCAATACAATTAACAAGTTTTGAGAAGAAAGCGAACTTGTCAGAATGTCAGCGGAGTTTTATAAAAAAAAGAATTGAAGCATACCAAGAAAGTGATTCACTTGCTCAAGCGACCAGAAGAATAGTTAGAGAATGGTGCGGTGATTTTGGGGTGTTAGTTATAGATGGTGATGATTCTGCATTGAAAAGTGCTGGGAAGAAAATATGGTCTATGGAATTGAATGGAGAGCTCAGTTCTTTGATGCAGGAAAGAACCAATGAGATGGTTAGTTTGGGCTACAAGGCTCAGGTAACGCCGCGTCCAATCAACCTCTTTGAATTAAAACCAGGAAGTAGGGAACGAATACTAGAACCAAAGAAAATTCAAGCAGATTGTATCAGCCCTAACGCTTTAATGAGGCCTATATATCAAGAGGCTTTGCTGCCAAATATAGCCTATGTAGGCGGTGGAGCAGAATTAGCCTATTGGCTACAGCTCGGTAAAGTTTTTGATCTTTTAGCCATCCCAATGCCCAGATTGTACCTTCGAGACTCTTTGGTAGTTGGTCCAGTAAAGACAGATTTGTTATTACAGAAGAATAAATTAACATGGACAGATATTCTCAGTGGAGGTAAGGAACTCATTCTCAAAGAATATTTGCGATACGATAAAATTAAAAGTATTGAAACGGAGCAATTCGCCGGTCCAATAAAAGATGCAATTTCACTTTGGGAGCAAAAGATGCTCGAGTCTTATCCAGAGATGAAAATGCATACGGAGGCGCTCAAAAGAAAGATGGATAAACTTGCTTCCAAATCAATAGAACACAGATATAGAACGCACAAACGAAGAAACCGAGATTTTTTGAATCGATTAGACTTGGTATTCGACACAGTCTATCCAGATGATGTTTTTTGGGAACGTACGTCTTCTTATGCGGATGCCTTGGGAGTATTAGGTCATGATCCAAAAGAGTTTCTAGTTGAAAAGATGTCAACAATAAAGGCTGGTACACACATACTATTAGGCTAAAAATAGGTTTACTTTTGCATCATGCAAGAAACTCTACTTATCCTAGACTTTGGTTCTCAATACACTCAACTTATTGCTCGGCGCGTCAGAGAATTGAATGTGTATTGTGAGATTCATCCTTTCAACAATCCACCTGAATTCACTAATGACATCAAAGGCGTAATTCTCTCGGGATCTCCATACAGTACGCTTCAAGAGGATGCTCCCAAGATAGATTTAACGAGAATTAAAGGTGACATTCCCCTTTTAGGTATTTGTTATGGCGCTCAATACTTGGCACTAACCAACGGAGGGTCTGTTGCGCCTAGCGAGATTCGTGAATACGGTAGAGCCAATCTTAGCTCAATAAATGAAGATGTTCTTTTTGCTGGTGTTGATGCAGGCTCTCAGGTTTGGATGAGTCATGGAGATACCATTACTGCATTGCCATCGGATTTTGAAATAATTGCCTCAACTGCTGATGTCCAAGTTGCAGGTTATAAAGTGGCAAATGAAAAAACCTATGGAATCCAATTCCATCCAGAGGTCTATCATAGTTCGGACGGAAAAAAAATGCTGCATAATTTTCTGTTTGATATTGTAGGAATGGCAGGGGATTGGACCCCTTCACATTTTGTAGAAGAGACGGTGTTAAATTTAAAAGCTCAGCTAGGAAATGATAAAGTAGTTCTTGGCCTTTCCGGTGGAGTGGACAGTTCGGTCGCAGCTGTACTCTTGCATCGTGCCATTGGAAAAAACCTTTACTGCATTTTTGTAAATAATGGTTTGCTCCGTAAAAATGAATATGCGGACGTTTTAGAGCAATATAAGGGCATGGGTTTGAACGTTAAAGGTGTGGACGCAACGAATCAATTCATGTCAGCATTATCAGGCATAGCTGAACCAGAGGCTAAGCGCAAAACAATTGGTAGAGTTTTCATTGAAGTTTTTGATCATGAAGCTACGTTGATTGAAGATGTTAAATGGCTGGCCCAAGGAACTATTTATCCTGATATCATTGAAAGTGTAAGTGTAAAAGGACCATCAGCTACCATAAAGTCGCACCACAATGTTGGAGGATTGCCAGATTTTATGAAATTACAAGTTGTGGAGCCACTCAAGACTCTATTTAAAGACGAGGTGCGCCGTGTAGGTGCATCAATGGAGATGTCTCAAGATTTATTAAAAAGGCACCCGTTTCCTGGTCCTGGTCTTGCCATTCGTATCTTAGGAGATGTGACCAAAGAAAAGGTCCGGATTTTGCAGGAGGTAGATTATATATTTATAAATGGGCTTAAAAGTGAGGGTTTCTATGACGATGTTTGGCAAGCGGGCAGTATTTTACTTCCTGTAAACTCAGTAGGGGTTATGGGAGATGAACGAACCTATGAAAAAGTTGTAGCTCTAAGGGCAGTAGAAAGCACAGACGGTATGACTGCAGATTGGGTTCATTTGCCCTATGATTTTTTAGCTATGATCAGCAACCAAATAATCAATAAAGTAAAAGGGGTAAACAGAGTTGTTTATGATATAAGCTCCAAACCGCCGGCAACAATTGAATGGGAATAAAGCGATTAGTTTTCATAATTACACTTTCATTAGTAGTTTCATTATGTGGAATTGCACAGAATGTTGTAGTTCACAAAATTGTTAAAGGCAACACAGTTTATGATTTAGCCAAAGAATACGATAGTTCTGTTGATCGTATTTATGAGGCTAACCCAAATCTCCGAGAACGGAGTTTAGTTATTGGCGAAACCGTAAAAATCCCGATCTTTCAAAAAGAAATCATAGACTCTGCCAAATTCATCTTTCATGAAGTTCGAAGTTTCGAAAGTGTCTACAGCATATCCAATAAGTATGAACTTAAGGATAGTACAATTTTTTGGCACAATAAAAATTTGAATGGGAATCCAGTTTTATTTAAGGGCCAAATCATAAAAGTTCCAAAGGATCCCGATGGTTGGAGGAAAAAGAGTGGGGATTTCTTAACGTTAGTCCCAATAACAAAGCCGAAATACGAGATTTATATCATCAAGAAAAAGGATACACCGGAGTCACTAAGAAAAGAGTGGGGAATCCATTCACTTGATGAATTTTACGCCTTAAACCCTGATGCGCGAAATTCTTGGTTCAAAGGGATGGGACTAGTAAAACCAGCTTCAGAGGATGTTGCGAATTATGGATTTAATATTAAAGAGAGAAGAGAGGTAGATACTTCAAATCGCACAAATGACAGTTTCAATATTGCGTGTGTTCTACCTTTTTTCATGGATCAATATATAAATCAGGGCCCAGGTAAAAAACGATCGCAACTTGCCTTTAGCTACAGACAAGGGGTTGAATATGCCGTTTCTTCGTTTAGTAAATATGCACAAGTCAAATGTGAAATAAGCTTTTATGATTCAATGAATCAGCGGGATACAGTAAGTAAGCTTATTGATTCGATCTATAAATTAAAACCGCACATTATTCTCGGGCCAATGTATAGTTCTCGAATTCTACAATTTAGTATGAGTCCGTTGGAAACCAGAACCGTCAATCTAATTTCAAAGCAACAATCAATAGAAAATACTAACATCTGGAATAATGTTGTTTCAGAGGATATGTTTTGGATTGCTATACTTCAGTATCATCAAAACAGCGGTAGCGGCCAATTTTCAGTAAATTACAGAGAGCCAAGAAAATTATTGCTTACGGGATTGGATTATGGGGAAAGCAAAAGGGCTTCACAAATGATCATTGACGGCCTCGAAAACAATCAATTCTTATTGTTCGAAGGCGATGATTCTTGGGCTCATAACGAGGAGTTAGCGGGGTTAGATACTACTGTAGTCTATGATTTGGTGATTACAGACAATGACCCTGCATATGTATTGGATGTTCTTCGAAATTTACGGTCGGTCAACATAAACTTTCATTGGTTAACCCACGAGTATCAGGCACTCGATAATGGAATTGTCAGTGACTTTTTTGCAAGAGAGCAGGTAACTTTATTCACCTCAAATTTTACAGACTATAACAATTCAGATGTTCGTGAATTTGTATATGGATTCAGGCAGTACTTTAGCCGGGAGCCTGATAAGTATGCTATGGAGGCTTATGACAATACTATGTACCATTTGCTTCGCTTGTTCGATGGACGAACAAATTGGAGAGGGGTAAGAAAGGGTTTTGACTTCGGTGAGGATGGAGAAAAAAGAAATAGGTATGTTGAAGCTCGGAAATTCAAAAATCTTCGTTGGGAACAGTAGACGACTTATGCTCCATTTACAATTTCTATTTGTAAACATTAGATATGAGGGCATTGTTATAACTACTGTTAGACAACTTAATTTATTCTATCCTTTTTAATGGTTTATCCTCGTACCAAACCCCTTGCTATTGGAGATTTTATCCCGCAATTTGAGTTATATGATCAACAAGGTGAGCTCTTTTCAACAAAAGATTATAAGAACAAACCCTTGGTCATATTTTTCTATCCAAAAGATCACACCCCGGGTTGCACAGCGCAGGCATGCGCTTTCAGGAATTATGAGAAAGAATTTGCCGCTACGGGAGCGCAGGTTATTGGGATTAATAGTGGTTCGGTAAAAGAACATAAGACTTTTGCGAAAAAATACGCTTTGAATTATCCTGTCTTAAGCGACCCAAATCATGAGGTAAGAAAATCCTTCGGTTCACCCGGCTTATTTTTTAATCGGGTGGCAGATCGAGTTACTTTTGTGACTGATGCACAGCATAGGATTGTTTTCACGTTTAAAAGTTTATCCAAAGCAATACACCACGTCAATGAAAGTCTTAACTTTCTTCAAAACTTAGGCTTATGAGTGCATTAGAAATCTTAATTGTGTTTCTAACATTTATTGGTATGGAGGGGATGGCATGGCTTGCACATCGTTATCTCATGCATGGATTTTTATGGTTTTTACATGAGGATCATCATGTGAAAACTCCGGGTGCCTTAGAAAAGAACGACACCTTTTTCTTGATTTTTGCAATACCCTCTTGGCTTTGCATCATGCTAGGCATGATGAATGCCAGTGGCTATTCAGTTTCCGTGGGATTAGGGATTGCCATGTACGGACTAGCCTATGCCATTGTTCATGAGGTTTTTATTCACCAAAGACTACCATTCTTACGTGTTACCAAACACACGTATTGGGAAGCAGTTCGATTAGCCCATAAAATGCATCACAGACATCTTGGTAAAGAGGAAGGTGAAAATTTTGGAATGCTTTGGGTGCATCCGAAGTACATTAAACAAGTTCGTGATCAGAGAAATAACAATTAAAGTATATGCTTGAAACTAAATGGTTATATCTCATTCTTAATGCTGGCACGATTAGTATCCCTCTGATAAGGAGTTTTGAAAGTAGGGTAGAATTTTACAGACGGTTTTCCTCCCTTTTTAAGTCAATGTTCATAGTCAGCGGCTTTTTTTTGGTTTGGGATATATATTTTACCCAACAAGGCATTTGGGGTTTTACACCAGAATATTTATCTGGCATAATGTTTCTCGGACTACCGCTTGGAGAATATTTGTTTTTTCTTACAGTTCCTTATGCTTGTGTATTTATTTATGATTGCCTTAAATTTTTTAAACCAAATGGTATTTTGAGCTCCCAATCAACCAAGGTAATTAGTTCAGTATTCATTGTTTTCTTATACACAATCGGTTTCTATGGTTTGCTAACGGGCAAATGGTATACTACAAGTACTTTCTTACTTTTAGCTACAGCGATTGTGCTCATACAATTTGTTATCGGTTCAAATTGGCTTCCAAGATTTTATGAAAGCTATTTCATTGCGCTCCTTCCATTTTTTATTAAGAATGGAATTCTAACGGGTTCTTTTATTGATACAGAAGTAGTATGGTATAATGACCAACATAATCTTGGCTTTAGATTGGGCACCATTCCTTTCGAAGATATCTTTTACGGTATGCTTCTAATCTTGGGGACAATTTATTTCTATGAAAAGTTTGAATCAAATAAGACGGTTGTATAGAATTACAAACCCTTATCAAAGTTCGTAATCATAGATTTAGCATTTAGGCGGAAAATCCATGTTTAAAGGCATATCTAAAGTCTTTCCTTTATTTGTATTGGTATTTTTAGAGGATGAACGGAACATTAATCTTCCTTTTATGCTCTTTTACACTCTATCTATTGTGGTGGAGTCTCTATGATTTATTCTATTCTATTTGCGCTCTATTTTTGAGAAAACAAGAGTTGGCAAAAAATAATCACGAATTCTTTTATATCGTAATTCCGGCCTTAAACGAGGGTGAAGTTTTATTCAATACAGTTGAGAAAGCCCTTGCTGTAAAGTATCCAAGTGACAAATTTGAGGTAATTCTGTTAGCACAAAGTATCGATATGCCTATTCTGGAGAAATTACGGCGGTATCCAATCCAAATCATAGAATCAGGTCCATTGGGTTCAAAAATGAATGCCATAAGAAACTGGCTTAATGGAGTAGAAGTAAATGATGAAAGTATTTTCATTGTTGATGCGGATAACGAATTGTTACCCAATGCGCTCTCGGTTTGCAGCCATGCAATGCAATCAACAAATTGCGCCCAACTTGCCAGAAAAAAAACAGCGCCTCGCTCTGCATTAGGCATATTGGACAGGTGGAATACTGAAGTTGGAATTACCATTGCGATTCACGCGAGGATTGTGATGTCTATGCATCCATTTATAGTCGGCTCAGGATTTGGAATTAAAGCGAATTTATATCGACGCTTTCTACTTGCTAATGAAAATAGCATCGTTGAGGATAAGGCTTTGGATTTATTTTTAATTCAAGAAGGCGTAAAACCAACCTATTTACTCACCCCAGGGGTTATAGATGCCAGTATTTCCAGAGGAAAAGATTTCTCCACCCAACGCTCAAGATGGGTAGGAGGTAAAGTTCAAATCAAGAAAATATTTCGCAGTGCTTTTTTAAAAAATTTAGGTAACCTAGAATTTTTGGATAAGTGGTTACATTATTCCAATCCGCAGCGTAGTATTCGACTAGGGTTATGTTTGATCTGCTCATTTTTATATCTCTTGCCGTTTCAATATGTCGACCCTAATTTTTTCGTACTCCCTTTAGCTACAGAAATGGTTGCAATTGCTATAGCGACTCCGTCGTATTTAATTACCACTGATTTACTTTTAGCTGTATTTGCTTTGCCAAAGTCCATACTAATAATTATCAAATCGAGAATATTTGCCAATAAGACTGTAGCACAAGAGTTCAAGGTGACACCAAAATAGTAACAGTGAGTAATAATTCTCGAAAATAGAAAGCCTTTTGCGTGTAAAAACTTAGATTCGGCGGACAGATATGAAAAATATTTGTAGCGATGATCAAGGTTTGTTTGATAGAAAATAACGAAGTAGTCTCTGAAGGAATTAAAGATTTCCTTGATTCCTATTTAGAATATCACATCCAAGTTGTGAAAGATGTGCCAAGGGCTCAATATATTGTTGATGCTCGTTGTGATATTGTCATTCTGCATATAGAAGAATTCTCTTTAGATACACTAGAATACTCCAAACAATTATTAGTTGGCTGTAAAAACCTACCGCTTATAGTAGTCAGTCCGGATAAAAACCATGAATCTATGGAGGTATTCATAGAGGAGGGAGCATTCGATTATATTATTGCAGATGATTTTATTGAGCTAAAATTAAGGCTTGCCTTAAAGAAAGTAGAGCGTCAGGTAGCCTACAATCGTGAATATGAGCGAATGTATAAATCAAGCGATGTGAATAAAGAGTTCAATTTCGTAGGAAGCTCTTTTGAAGAAGAACGAATATCGCTTCTAATTTCTAAAGCTCAAGTAAATGCATCTCCAGTTTGTGTAATAGGAGAGGCGGGTACAGGCAAAGAAATGATTGCTAGATCAATTCATGATGGAATTAATTGGCGCAATAAACCATTTGTTTCGGTCAATACTAAACTTGTTTCAAATGACGTATTACAGAATACGCTTTTCGGATACGAATTGAATGACTCCAATTCTAGGGTTGGTGCTCTAGAAGAAGCGCAGGATGGCATTCTCTTTATTAACAACATAGAATATGCCAGCAGGGAAGTACAGGCAAAATTGTACCAAGTTCTATTAGACAATGTTTTTACGCGAGTAGGGGGAACGAAAATCATTGAATGTAAATGTAAAATTATCATTGGCTCAATTAGAAGTGTTAACTCTAATGAATCTGATATTTATTTCAGTGAGCACTTGCATGATGACCTCATGAGATTTACCATTAGGCTCTATCCTCTTAGGGAACACAAAAGTGATATTATCCTACTGGCAAATCAATTCTTACTTGAATTCTCTGTGAATGAAAAATTACCTGTCAAGAAGATATCCAATGAAGCCATAGATGAATTACTCTCTTATGATTGGCCTGGAAATATTCGTGAATTGAAAGCAACCATGCAATTGGCGTTTGTAATAGCAGAAGACAAGGAGATAATGAAAGAAGACATCAGAATTCAAAGAGAAAGTGTACTAGGTGAATTACGGGACTTTGGTAAAAAGACGCTTAAAGAATACAACAGAGAAATCATAGAAAGTTATTTGGCTGAATACAATAATGACTTGGAGACGGTTAGCGGAAAACTTAAAATAGGAAAGAGCACGCTTTACCGCATGATTAAGAATAAAGAAATAGAGAGAAAATAATATGGTAAATATTAAGCGCTCAATTCTTATAGTAGAGGATGAACCGATGATGCGTTCTTTTTTGAAACGCACTTTATCAACAGATTATCAGGTTATCACGGAAGAAAACGGAAAGTTTGCTCTTGATTGGCTTTATAAAGGAAATCTTCCGGACATGATTATTGTTGATTTACAAATGCCGGAAATGGATGGCTTTGACTTTGTTGAATACATTAGGAGATCGGGATTTTTCAATAGACTTCCAATCATTGTTTTGAGTTCAAGAGATAGTGTTGATGATCGATTAAAGTGTTTTGAATTAGGTGCTAATGATTACCTCATTAAGCCATTTAATCCAAAGGAGTTAAAGTATAGAATTAATAATTTAATGACTATCACAAGCCCCCTAAATTAGATGAGTGCATACCCAGTATACTATATAGGCTGTAATTCGGCGTTTTATGCAGACTTAATTTTAAAAGATGAGTTTCATGCTAAAACGTCTAAGAGTATTATGGGCTTGTTGAACTCTGGGTTTGAGCCATCCGTAATCATCATTGACTACAATTTAAAAACAACCAACATAGAATCAGTTCTTAAATCACTTAAGAAGCATAATTTTGAAGTTCCTGTATACGTTCTAGCAGAAAATCTATCCTATCAAAATAAATCTCGTTTATTAAAACTTCGAGTCGCCGAAATCATTTCTAATGTTCAGGATTTTTCAGTTTTATTGGCTTTTAGGGAAGAAATTAATAGTAAAAAATCACATCGAAGTAAAGACCATGTATTCATTGATAATCGATTACCACCTTGGAAAAGATTCTTCGATATTGCTTTTTCGTTAATTGCCCTTATCGCTGTTAGCCCATTACTCGTGATTATAGCCTTAGCTATATACATAGAAAGTCCGGGGCCGATTTTGTATCGTTCCAAGAGAGTCGGAAGAGCCTACAGAGTTTTTGAATTTTTAAAATTCCGATCAATGTATGTAGATGCGGATAAAAAGTTAGCTGAAATAAAGGAGCTAAACCAATATGAAACGGAGGAGAACACAGATGATCGTAAAAATCAGGGGTATGGGAATTCTAAAACGGTTTTAGTTGGAGATAATGGTGCGCTATTGAGCGAAGCAGATTGGATGAAAATAAGAGCTGAAAATTCAGCACCTACATTTGTAAAAATTAAGAATGATCCCAGAATGACGAAAGTAGGTAGGTTCATTAGGTCAACATCCTTGGATGAATTACCCCAATTTTTCAATGTTCTTAGAGGAGACATGAGTGTAGTAGGAAATAGACCGCTACCGATCTATGAGGCAGTTGAATTAATTACCGACAAGTGGGCGGGAAGATTTCTAGCGCCAGCCGGGATTACTGGGTTATGGCAAGTTAAGCAACGTGGCCGTGCCAATATATCTGAAAACGATAGAAAGCAATTGGATATTGATTATGCTTTAAAGGGTGGTTTTGTAATGGATTTATTGATTCTTTTTAAAACAATCCCTGCTTTATTACAAAGAGAAAATGTATAGGTTCATTTTAGTTATCATATTATTCTCCTATTCAAAGATTGGTTTTGGTCAGTTGAAAATCATAAAGACTCCAGTAACCGATACCCTTGATGTTGATTTAACAAAATATATTCCCCCATTGTATATGCTCATAGATAGCGCAATTGCCAATAATCCTATTGTGCGATCTCAACTTTCTGAAAGTGAAGCTTATGAGCATGCTTTAAAGGCAATCAAGTGGGATAAATTTGATTTGAAGGCAGGAACCAATTGGTCACCAATAATAAATCCTTACCCACAATACACCATTGATAACGACTTTACTACAATTTTTGATCCCATAGACGATAATAATTTCGTTGGTTTTCCTTCAGTGATTACTCTTCAGGCTCAAATTCGTATACAAGAGTGGCTTACTGAAAAGCCCAGAAAGATGGCAATGAAAGCTAGAGCAAACGCATTAGTGGAAAATTCGGAGCATACCAAGAGGACCGTGGCGAATGAAATTACAGTTTTATACAACAATTTGTTCATGTATCAAAGGATGCTAGCCATAAACCAAAAGGCCATCCAAATGGGTAAAATTGGGGTGGAACTTGGAGAGGAGAAATTCCGTAATGGCCAAATGGAGTTAGCTGAACTCAGTCAACTGTACGATTTAATGACGAAATATGGCCTAGAATATGAACGAGTATATGCTGCGTACAAGAGTACTTTTACAGACTTAGAGCGAAAGGTGGGAATACCGTTGTCAAAATTTAAATTTTAAATGAACGCGATTTATTTTATAAGACTGTTGCAAAAATCGTTTCGGTGGATGATTATCCTAGGATTTTCATTGGCCATAAGCGTGTTCATTTTAACCATTAATATGCCTAGGGAATATGAGAGTGAGGCTGAGCTTAACTCTAGCGTAAGTACTTCTGTTAATCTAGGTGATATCGGTCCAGCACCAATGGATTTTTTTTCAACGAGTTCGAAGGTCGATAACATCATTAATACAGTAAAATCCCGTCAGACCTTGAATGAAGTAAGTTCTGCATTGCTTTCGTATCATTTGGGTTTGGACACTCAGGCTTCGGAGCGAATAATTACAAAATCAAGTTTATCAGATCTCGAGGATTATTTTCCTTATGAATTACTGGAAGAATGGCGAAGTGAAAGAAATGAGAGTAAAAGAAGATTAGCCATAAACCTTTGGAAGGAAGAAAATATTACAACAGAGAACTACCATCGTGTTTTTGAAAGTGAAAACTCCCCGTATGGACTAAAAAGTCTCGGAAAGGTTCAAATTTATAGAATTGGCTCATCTGATTTGATGCGGCTGACGTACAGGTGGAGGGATTCTGGTATTGCGCAAAAAACGCTCTCTTTGATATTAGAAGTATTGTTCGATAAAATGAAAGACATGAATTTAGCGATGTCTCGAGATGTTGTCGCTTACTTTGAAAAAGAGCTAGAAAAGGCATCTCAAGATCTTGCTT
>JAYOSU010000013.1:43502-44831 GCA_038139395.1 Cryomorphaceae bacterium | reverse complement strand
ACTAATATAATTAATCGGTTTAGAGGGTCCCTACGCTTTATATACGCGTGGGAACCTTCGAACCATGGGCGGACTGTCCAGCGTGTTAGGTCTTGCTTTAATTCCTGGCGCCTGGATTCAAAGTATTCAACTTTCAAAAGGACCAGGAAGTGTTGTAAACGGCGCAGGAGCCATGAGTGGGCAAATCAATTACCAATTACGTCCAAGTCATACGCAGCAGAAATCTCACTTGAATTTATTTGCTGGACCAGGAAGATTTGAGCAAAATGCCGTTCATACATGGCACCAGGACGAAACGTGGTCGTCAAATTTGATGGTGCACGGGCGACAGCAGTTATTCCGTTGGGACGGGAATGAAGATGGATATTTAGACGCTCCTCTTTCCAATCACTTCTTTATTCAAAACGCTTGGAAACAAATTGGGAAAAAGAGTGAAGCTCAATATGGGGTCAAGGCAAGTTGGATTCGTAATATTGGCGGGAGCAGTTTATATGGGTATGAAACTTTGGTTCCAATCTGGACGCATGAACTTGCAACGGATAGATATGAATTATGGGCCAAAAGAGGTTACTTTTTAGATAAGGGCATCAACAGAAGTATTGGCACCCAATTTTCAGCCAATTATCAAGATTTAGAAAGTTATTTCGGAAATAGGATATTCAACGCCCAAGAGCAAAATGTATATGGCAATCTAATTGTTCAAGACAATATCTACGATACCCGGTACACACTTAAAGCAGGGATAGATGCGAATTGGCGCAATCTAAGACAGGACATTTGGGGTATAAATGGAGATTACAACATACTTACTACAGGTGCTTATGCCGAATACAGTTTTGTTTCTTCTCCCGATGGTCAAGGATTAAGTGCAATTTTTGGTCAACGTGTAGATTACCTCCAAGATTTTGAAAGCGGGAAAAAGAGATTTTATCCAGTTCCAAGAGTACACATCAAATACGCTACCGGGCCATGGTCATTTAGGTCACAATTAAGCTACTCTTATCGTGTTGCCACCTTGGGAGCAGAGTATATGGGCTACATGGCTAATAATCGGAACTTTAATTTTATTGGTTCAACTCAAAATCGAATTCCATTACCAATTGAAGATGCCATTACAATTGGACAAAGCGTAGTGTTTACTAAAGATGTGTTTTACAAAGAACTTCAATTGTATTTTGATGCTTATCAAACTCAATTTTTGAATAAAGTAGTCTTTGATTTTGACGAACAGACGGATTTGGCCACGTACTATTATGGATATGCCAACGGAGCTTTCCCTGAATCTACTAGTATGCAGCTTGGTGGTCAGTATGAATTAATCCATAGAAC
>JAYOSU010000013.1:37430-43402 GCA_038139395.1 Cryomorphaceae bacterium | reverse complement strand
GCCTCTTAATTCTAATGAATCAAATGCTTCAATTAAGCACTATTTCTAGAAGCGTTTATATTTCCATAGAGTGATCTAATCACAAGCTTTTCAAGAATTGTTTTCTGCTCTTCACTAAGGTCTTCTTCACGCAGCGAGATTAGTGCATATTGCTGAATTACAAGTAACGAAAGGACAATATTTTCACGCAGAGCAATTGACGCTTTAATACCAGGGTTATTACTCAATAATTCTGGCTGACCACTAATTTTCAGTACCCACTCTTGCGTGCGTTCAAATTCTTCATTCATAGATGACCAAAAAGAACCAAATTTCGGGTCAACAGCCATATAGGAAGTTAGGGGAAAGAAGGTCTTGCACATACTCTGCATGGAGTTTTCAACAAGCGTTCTAAAAAATTTCGACTTCTTATACAACGATTGCAATTCGTGAAGTTTACCCTCTGAAGTAATTTGTTCTAATGCCCTGCCCAACCCATAAAATCCTGGAATATTCATTTTTAATTGTGACCATGCACCAACAAATGGTATTGCCCTTAAATCATCCAACTCCAGCTTTTTGGTTTTACCACGCTTTGATGGACGCGAACCAATATTAGCCATCCCGTAGTACTTAAGCGGACTCATTTCTTCCAAAAATTCTGTGAATAATGGATTCTCTTTTAGTTCGATATAGCACTTTAAACTAATTTCACTCAATTGTTCTAAAAGCTTGCGCTCATTTGGTTGCAGCACCTTCCCGTCATCTTCTAAAAGTAGATTCTCCAATCCTGCAGTAATGAGTTGTTCCATGTTGAATTGTGCACTTTCAGGTGTCCCAAAATTACTTGATATGGTTTGACCTTGAACGGTCAATTGAATCTCTGATGAAGCAATATTCTTTCCTAAAGAAGCATAGAAGTTATGCGTATTCCCTCCTCCGCGCGCAGGAGGTCCACCACGACCGTCAAAAAACAATACGTCAATATCATTCTGCTTAGATATTCGAGTTAAATTTTCTTTGGCCCGGTAGATGTTCCAATTGGCAGACATATAACCACCGTCCTTTGTTCCGTCAGAAAACCCAAGCATGATTGTCTGCTTATTCCCTCGCTGAAGAAGATGCGCTCTGTAGTTGCTATCAGAATACAAGGTGTTCATGGAAGCACCTGCCCCAACTAGATCGTCAATAGTTTCAAATAATGGTATAACATCAACACTTACCTTTTCTTCGCCAAACGCCGTCCACCGGGCTAGAGCAAATACTCTTGCCACATCCATTGCTCCTCTACAATTTGATATAATATACCTGTGAGCACCTTTCGGGCCATTTGATGCCTGAATAGCCCTTATTGTTTTAAAGCTTTGAAGCGTATCATCTACCCTATCATCCCCGGTAAGTGTACCGTCCCATTGTGCATCTATTTTAAATAACTCATCTGGGGAAGTTGGCTCCTTAAGTCCCATCTGTTGAATCAATGCATCAAAAGCACGCTTTATTTCACGACTATCTTGTCTAACATCAAGACTTGCAAAGTGGGAACCAAAAAGAGCAACTCTATCTAGTAATTCTTCTACTAATTCCACAAAAATACCGTCATGCTTTTCAATTAAATCTTTTCTAACCCCTCTCAAAGCTTCGCGAAAAGAAATAAAATCCCAATCCTCCTGATGACGAATACAACGCAAGACCTTTTTTTCAATAGCCATTAAGTCTTCGTAAACTCCCTCAAAAGAAATTCTACGCTTTAAGCTTCGTAAATCTTGGTAATAACACTGAAGAAGAACTCCGCGCAAACGATCTGCAACATTTTTAGTGATTTCTACGCTCACAAATGGATTGCCATCACGGTCACCTCCTGGCCAAAAGCCAAGATTAATCAAATTTAAAGTACCGTCCCAATCCGGAAGGCTTCTACGCATTTCAGCAGTAATATCGCCCGCACTCTTATAGAATACATTTTGGAGATACCAAATAAGGTTTATAGCCTCATCATAAGGCGACGGTTTCTTCTTTTGAAAAAATGGTGTTTTTCCAAGCTGCTTGAGATACATGCGAATCGAACTGAGGTCATTTTCTTTAATTGCCTCCGTCAAATCTGTTATTATAGCCAAAACGCGTCCCGGATAAAACTGGGTAGGATGCGCAGTTAATACAGGACGAATAGAAAATTCTTGCAATTGATTCTTAAGTTCTTCTAGGTTTCCTGTGCGTTCTGTGCGCATCATGAGTTCACTCAACGAACCTTTACCACTGAGATTATGAAGAGAGCTATAGGCTGCATCTTCTAAAGCATCTACTAATACAACCTGACGTTCCACATATTGAAGCACCTTAAATAAGAAGTTATTGCGCTCTTCCCTACTTTCTCCCTCTTTGAATTCATCAAAGAACTGTTCAATAATATCTTTAGGACTGTGCCCTTCAGCTAATCTATTCAAACAGTATTCATTCAAGATGGGAATAAACATTCCCGTATTTCGAATTCCATCCAATGGAAGCGTTAAAAAAAGGCTATTGTAAAGCTGAAATTTCAGACCTACATAATTTTCATAATTCGCAGCGCTCAGCGCTAAATTCTCCTGTACATCCATAATTATGGTATTCTCGAACCCGTGGAAGCTTGGTAAATGCTATACCACTGTTGTCTATCCAAAGAGATACGAAGCGCATCTTTGGCTTTTTCTAAGTTTTCTTCTTTAGTTGTTCCAATGACAGGCAATATACCGGCAGGATGCTGCATGAGCCATGCAAGAGCTACAACCTGCGGAGTGGTAGAGAAATGATTCGCCCACTTATTCAATTCTTCATTTAATGAAGCTGCAAAATTAACTCCTCCTCCAAGTGGTGACCAAGCCATTGGAACAATACCCTCCTTTAAGCATTGATCCAATGTTCCGTCTGAAAATGCCTGTAAAGCATTGGTAGATATTTCCAATTGATGCACACCTATTGGGACAGCGCTACTTAACAATTCTACTTGACTTGATGTAAAATTACTTACTCCAAAACTGCGTACCTTACCACTGCGGTAAAGTAGTTCAAAGGCCTCGCCGACTTCGTCTGGATTCATCAAAAAATCCGGGCGATGAATGAGTAGTACATCGATATAATCTGTTTTCAAGTTTCTCAGGCTATCTTCTGCACTTCTTAAAATATGTTCTTTTGAACTATCGTAAGCCTTGATATAGTGATTTGGCTTTTGCTCGCATACACGGAGTATTCCGCACTTGGTAACAATTTCCAATTGCTCCCTTAGAGCAGGCTGAACTTTTAACACCTCACCAAACCCTTCTTCAGTAGTATGATCTCCATAAATGTCAGCATGGTCAAATGTAGTAAAGCCTAATTCTAGGCTTTTCTCAATCATTCTTTGATAATCCGCGGTCTTGTAATTGGCATCCCATACGCCCCAACGCATGGTCCCAACAACAATATCACTCATCCAAGGAGTACTATACATTTATGTGTAGAATAAGCGTGCAACTTAGTAAAAACGCATTACTTGACCTTAATAACCTTACGCCATTTTCGCCCTTCCTTGTGAAGTTCTATGGGTTGCCGTCCATTTATTGGTCTTCCCAATAAGTCAAAATAACTTTTAAAAGCAGCTGTATCCTGTGTATTCATCCTTTCTGGTAGTCTTAATACTTCCGTCTCATTAAAGTTATTTTGACCATCAAAAATATCCGGATGATCCGCACCAAGCCAATATACCTTATGAGGGCCCTCCCCGGAGACACATAGTGGTTGATCTCCTGGATAGATATGTGGTGCTAAAAAAAACCAACCAGGTGCACCGTAGGCGTTCAAAATCCCCTCGCCCACTAAATATATGGGGTAATATGTGCTCTTTGGGGTATGTGAAATTAGCAGAGGTGTTTTTCCCTTGATAAGAGCAATTTGAGGAACCAAAGGACCGCCCAAATATAACTGATCACAACACGGCATAAAGGTGTTTTTATAAGCACTATCTATAAATAGGGATGCCTTATACGCCGCCCCATAAGCACCCGAAGTAATCCATTCAAAATGAACGGTATCAGCTTGAATTGAAGCCTGAGAAATGATGGGCTTCCAATTTTTAAATGCCCCTGAGCTTCGGCTCAACTCTAACGATTGAGAAGTTAGCGGTTTACTTAAATTTGATAGGCGAATCCAAAAAGACTCATTAGGTTCAATGAAGGCATCCCCTCCGGTACTTCCTGAATAGGGATTAAAGCCAACATAATTACCATTTTCCCAAGTATATACGGTGTAGTCCATGGAATCTAATAGACGTGCTTCTACAAGTTGATTCCAGTTTAGCTTTCTACCGGTTGTATTTGCCACTAGATTCCAACCACCAAAGGGTGTAGTTCCATCTAAACAGGTATCTGCCCACGACAAAGACATGCTTCTCTCTGAAGAAGTTATCATACCCTCGAGTGTCATCGGAACTTGACTTTCCTCTAAATAGATTACCCGACCCATAGAAAATGCCGAATCTGTACCTGAATAGTGATGCTGTGGAATATCCCAATAGCCTACTTCCGCATCATACACCCAACAATTTTTCAAGGTGTCAATCGAAGAAAAGAAACCAGGAAAGCCTATAAAATGGTAACCCGTATCTGTGAGCGTCTGTGTTTTATTTTGAACACCTGCAAAGGAATTACCGCTTATGGTTCCTTCTCCCATACGAGACCTTAAACTACCCATAACCACACCGGACGCTATATGTATAGTCTCTTCCAACCAAGGATTCCCGTCTAAAATCACTGTATCCTCTCCTACATTTACATAAAGACCTTTGAGCGTATCTGAACAGATGAAGGTGCCGGGTGTAGATATAGCATATGTAGTATCCTGATTAAGGTTGAATCCATTTGGCTCCTTTATTCGAGAGGAAATAGAGAGATTATCAATACTATATGCTTCCCCAACTTTAGTGGATGATTTTAGCTCAATCTTAATCATGAGCTGGGACGTCTTTGGAATATCGAGTATAGAGATTGCGCTGATTCCGCCAATAGTGTCTTTGGTTGATGGATTTACATGTCCATATATGCTGGAACTACGTGTTGCCCATCTAAAATCCTTCATATAATGAATGCCTTCACCATGCCTCCAGCCTTTCATATTAGTGCCGCTCTTTGAACCTCTGAGTTTAAGCTGGGGGTAATAGTCTTTTCCTCCATTAAGTGAAACATAGATACCTACATAATCAGAGTATTCAAGTATACCGTGTGCTGCAATATGCATGGCAAAAGCTATGGAATCCATCCCACGCACGTCAAAAGGGCCTAAAATTAATTTTGAACTCGGCTCAGTGGCTCCAGCGGTATGATAAAAACCAGCGCTATTTTGAAATCCACAATTGGTAATAATGCCGTCATTACCTCCTAAAGTATCTCGAACAAGAAGAAATTCATTGTGAACTCCGTCAATCGAATCGAAATCAAAGGCCCATTGGAATCGGATTGTGGGAAACGGAAAGTTACCAACGGAATCAATCCTAACTAATTGATTTTTAGCATTTAACTGAGTTTTAATAGCCAAGAAACAGGCCATAAAAAGTGCGAGGCGCCACAGGCGTGGCCCCAAATAAGGGTTGAGTTTCATAAGTAAGGGGTTTAGATTAGTAAAACTGCTTACTAATAAGTTAGTCTACGGGGAGAAAAGAGCCTACTTTTGCAGCGAAAAAATAAAGCGCTCATGAATCTGAGAAACATAGCAATTATTGCACACGTAGACCACGGTAAAACAACTCTGGTTGATAATATGCTGCATACGGCTAAATTGTTCCGTGACAACCAACAGGTTGATGATCTTCTCTTGGACAATAATGATCTTGAGCGTGAACGGGGGATAACCATACTCTCAAAAAACGTTAGTATCCATTGGAAAGACACTAAAATCAATATCATTGACACCCCAGGTCACAGTGACTTTGGGGGAGAAGTGGAACGTGTTTTAAATATGGCAGATGGTGTGATTCTCTTAGTAGACGC
>JAYOSU010000013.1:18723-37330 GCA_038139395.1 Cryomorphaceae bacterium | reverse complement strand
CGTATTGCTATTGGACGCGTAACTCGCGGCCACATTAAAGAAAATATGCCTGTTTCACTTTGTTTACGAGATGGCAGTATCAAAAAAGCGCGTATTAAAGAATTAATGGCTTTTGAGGGTTTGGGCAAAACAAAGATTTCAGAGGCAAGAGCGGGCGAAATTGTTGCTTTAAACGGCATAGAGGGATTTGAAATCGGAGATACTATTGCCGACCTAGAAAATCCAGAAGCTTTAGCCCATATGGAGATTGACAAGCCCACGATGAGTATGCTATTTTCCATTAATAATTCTCCATTTTTTGGAAAAGAAGGAAAGCATGTAACCTCTCAAAAAATCCGTGAACGCTTACTCCAAGAAATCGAAAAAAACCTTGCTCTTCGCGTTGAGGAAACTGGTTCCGCAGACCAATTTATAGTTCACGGCAGAGGCATATTGCATTTAGGGATTTTAATTGAAACCATGCGCCGTGAAGGCTATGAGATGCAATTAGGTATGCCTCAAGTCATATTCAAGGATATTGATGGTGTTAAGCACGAGCCCATTGAAGAATTGACCGTAGACGTTCCTGAAGAAACCGCCGGTAAGGTTATAGAGTTAGTGACTAAACGAAAAGGTGAATTACTTGTAATGGAGCCCAAGAGTGATTTGACCAGACTTGAGTTTGAAATACCTTCTCGTGGTATTATGGGGCTGCGAAACAATGTTTTGACTGCCACTTCTGGTGAGGCTATAATGGCGCATAGATTAAAGGATTACCAACCTTACAAAGGGGATTTAGAGCGTCGTATTTCTGGAGTTTTAATTGCCAAAGAAGCGGGCAAGGCCAGTGCATATTCGTTAGATAAATTACAAGATCGCGGGAAGTTCTTTATTGAACCCGGTGATGAAATTTATGGCGGACAAGTAATTGGAGAGCAGAACAAGCCAGGTGACCTTGTGGTCAATCCATGTGTTAGCAAACAACTCAATAATATGCGGGCAGCGGGAAAAGATGATAATACAGCTTTAGCCACCCCAATTAAGTTCAGCTTGGAGGAAGCAATGGAATATATCGGATCAGATGAGTACGTTGAGGTTACTCCTGAAAGTATTAGATTGAGAAAGATCCTATTGAATGAGCACGATAGAAAACGTGCCTCCAAATAATACGGATGTTAGATTTTAGAACTACTATTTTGGCAATTCTAGATGGAATTCAGAACCATTATCCGGTTCGCTTTTCACCCAAATTCTTCCACCTAGATCTGATATGATTTCTTTACAATGTGATAGCCCAATTCCGTAACCCGAAGCCCCATTTTTGTCAAAACTGCCTCTTGAGCGATAATCAAAAATACTTGATTGAAGTTCTTTAGACATTCCAATTCCATTATCCTTTACCGCCACATTTAGTTGAGAAACAGTATCCTTTACCTCGATGGTTATAAAAGGTTCTGTATCCTCTTTAGCAAATTTAATTGCATTCGAAATAAGGTTCTGAAAAACCAATCTTATTTCTGTAGGGTTTGAATCTAATTCTGCTTCACCGGTAAGATTAATTGTTGCCTTAGTGGATGCTATCAAAGGAGATAAGTCCCTTTTGACATCCTCAAGGATATTACTCAAACGTACCGGACTATTTTCTTGTATTGGGTGTTCCGAATTTTTATCGAGCATGAGTTGAACTATTTGTTCTGCGCTCTCAAGAGAGCCCATAAGAATATCCAAATCCTCATGATATTGAGTTTGTTTTGGGATTTTAATCCGAATCAATTGAATTCTTGTCTTGATATTCTGAAGCGGACTTCTCAAGTCGTGTCCTATCATGCCTATTAACTGTTTGAGTTTTTCAGTTTGCACATACAACTCTTGTCTTGAAATACTGATTCTTTTTAAAACCGGTAGCATCACAACAAAAACTTCGTAAGCAATAACTAGTACGGATAGAATCGTAATTAAAAGTTCAAATATTCGAGCCCGCTGAATGATAAATTCTTGTTCATTTTCTATGATGGTGACTACTTCATCTGATAATTCCAACATATCAATTAGTAGACCCTGTACCTCTATAATCGAAGTATTGAATTCCTTTATTGGCAGAGCTATCATACGTTGAAGCTCCTCGATGAGACGAGTAAGTTCATCGAGCTGAGAAATATCATACTTTGTCTGGTACCATTGGCTACCTGAAGATCGATGAATCAATTCTTCATTCACAAGGCGAAAAGTTTCGAGCGTGATCGAAAAGTCTTGTAGGTTCAATTCTTCTTCAAGCAAAGTCGAATACATCTTTTGAGTATTTAATCTCTGCTTTCCGGCGATATTGATAATACGAGCATCTTGCTGCGCATTCAATAATGACAGTTGAATGAAAATTTGGTTAGCCAACAATAAACCAAGGACTAAACCAAGTGTAATGAAGTATTTATTCTTGATTTGCACGTATTAAAAATAAAAAGCACTCGATAAATTCGATTTGATTAATAAATAATCTACTTATAAATAAAAAGCCCCGCTTTGCAGCGGGGCTTTTAATTACTCGAAATCTAAATTATAATGCGCTGACATTAACAGCGTTTAATCCTTTCTTTCCTTCTTGCAGTTCAAACTCAACTTCATCATTTTCAGAAATCGGTTGATTTAAACCAGTTACGTGCACAAAATACTCTTTTTGTGTTTCGTTGTCTACGATAAAACCAAAACCTTTGTCTTGATTAAAAAATTTTACTTTTCCAGTATTCATATAAATAATTAAAGGCGCAAACTACGTTTTATTTTTTGATTAAAGCTACTTATTCCCAATTCGGGGTGTAATGAATGTACGAACAAAAGCAGGTTATCTCCCTGTAAACTGCAAATTCTATTTTTCTAATTGGTCATCATTAACTTTAAAATTGCGCCTGCCGCCTTGGCAATAGGAGTCCCCGGTCCAAAAATCCCAGCTACCCCTTGATTGTATAAAAACTCATAGTCCTGTGCCGGAATAACACCACCAACAATCACCAAGATGTCTTGTCTACCTAATAATTTAAGCTCTTCCATCACGGAAGGAACGAGCGTCTTGTGACCGGCTGCTAATGAGCTAACCCCAAGAATATGCACATCATTTTCTACTGCTTGCTTTGCGGCTTCCCTTGGTGTCTGAAACAACGGCCCCATATCCACATCAAAGCCCAAGTCTGCAAATGATGTAGCCACCACTTTTGCGCCTCTATCGTGACCATCTTGTCCCATTTTAGCCACCATAATGCGAGGTCTTCGACCTTCCTTCTGAGCGAAGAGTTCGGACAATTCACGAGCCTTTTCAAAATCTTTATTCTGCATCATCTCCTTCGAATATACGCCACTAATGGTTTTAGTAGTCGCTTTGTACCTACCCCATTTCTTTTCTAATGCAAGAGAGATTTCACCGAGAGTTGCGCGAGCTTTAGCCGCCTCTATAGCCAAGGACAGCAGATTTTCTTTACCCTGTGCAGCTTCCTCCAAAGCGACCAATGCAGATGTAACTAGCGCTTGATCTCTACCCTTTTTCAACCTCGCCAAACCAACAATCTGTTGTTTACGAACTTCATCACCCTTGACTTCAAGAATATCTAATTCGGCGCGCTCTGTGGTTTGAAAGGCGTTTACTCCTACAATAATATCCATTCCACCATCTATACGGGCTTGTTTCTTCGCCGCAGCCTCTTCAATACGCATTTTAGGAATCCCTGCCTCAATAGCTCGAGTCATACCGCCCAATTCATCCACCTCCTTCATGAGAACTTCTGCTCTTTCAATTAAATCGGCAGTTAGCTTCTCTACATAATAAGAGCCACCCCATGGATCTGCAGTGAAGGTAATATCAGTCTCTAATTGCAGGTGCAATTGTGTGTTTCGAGCAATTCTTGCAGAGAAATCTGTAGGCAATGCAATTGCCTCATCTAATGAATTCGTATGTAGACTCTGGGTTCCACCCATGGTTGCTGCCATGGCCTCAATCGCCGTTCGTGTTACGTTATTGAAAGGATCTTGTTCGGTTAGCGACCAACCAGAAGTCTGACTGTGGGTTCTGAGCGCCATTGATTTTGGATGTTTAGCACCTAAAACCTTCATGTACTTGGACCAAAGGAATCGAGCAGCACGCATCTTTGCGATTTCCATGAATGGATTCATACCAATGCCCCAAAAGAAGCTTAATCGCGGTGCGAAGGCATCAATATCTAAACCCGCCGCTATACCTGTTTTTACATATTCTAAACCGTCAGACAGTGTATAAGCCATCTCAATATCAGCCGTAGCACCTGCCTCCTGCATGTGATAACCAGAAATAGATATGCTATTGAATTTTGGCATGTGTTGACTGGTAAAAGCGAAGATATCTGAAATGATACGCATACTTTCTTTTGGCGGATAGATGTACGTATTACGAACCATGAACTCTTTTAAAATATCGTTCTGTATAGTTCCGCTTAACTTATCCATTGAAACACCTTGCTCCAAAGCCGCAACAATATAAAAGGCCATAATAGGCAGAACAGCCCCATTCATAGTCATGGATACAGACATCTGATCGAGGGGAATACCGTCAAACAAGACTTTCATATCTTCTACCGAATCAATGGCAACACCGGCCTTACCTACATCGCCCATCACTCGCTCGTGGTCACTGTCGTATCCACGATGTGTTGCCAAATCAAAGGCAACAGAAAGTCCTTTTTGACCAGATGCAAGATTTCTTCTATAAAATGCGTTGCTTTCGGACGCAGTTGAAAATCCTGCATATTGACGTATTGTCCAAGGGCGTCCTACATACATAGTAGCATAAGGCCCACGGACAAAAGGTATTTGGCCCGGCAGTGTTCCTAAATGCTCGACTTGCTCTAAATCGTCCTTGGTATAGGATGATTTAACTTCAATGGTCTCTGGTGTTTTCCAAGTATTTGACATGAACTATAGGGTACCTGAATGACGTTGAAATTCCAATGATTCGGACCAGCGAACCACTCTTAACGGTTCAATATCTCTATCTGCAAACCGTTCCTTGTGCTCGATTCTACTTAAAGTTGGAGCAATGGTCATTCCTTCTGGCAATTTTTCGGCATCATTCGGATAAAAATTAACACCAAGAACCTTTTCAGGCATTGCCGCTTTGACTTCGCTATCTATTCGGTCTTGAATCCAGCCAGACTTTAAGGCTTCCA
Source organism: Cryomorphaceae bacterium (assembly GCA_038139395.1). GTDB lineage: Bacteria > Bacteroidota > Bacteroidia > Flavobacteriales > Schleiferiaceae > UBA10364. The sequence goes on along the minus strand of JAYOSU010000013.1, from coordinate 32,168 downwards.
TAATGCCGCCCAGCTGAGTAATTTCCTGATATATCAATTTCGCTTCTTTTACAAAAGCTGAAGTTTTATCCTCAATGAAATAGGAACCTTTTGCTGGATCCATTACTCGATCCATTCCGCTTTCATAAGCCATGATAAAATGTTGATTCAATGCGAGTCGTTCACCTTCCGCATCAAATCCTCTAACTACAGAATTATAGGGTCGTATTTGCACGGCATCTGCTCCTCCTGTTACTGCGCCAAAAGCAGCAGAAGTGGCTCGTAATAGATTGGAGTGTGCATCAAAACTGCTCTGATGCGTTGTTGAAGTCTCTGAATAAATTTCCAAATGGACGAAAGGGTAATCATATTCTTCCAACAATTCCCTCCATAAAACCCGTAGAGCTCTATGTTTGGCAATCTCTTCAAACATATAAGTACCTGAAGTCATAGCAACCCAGTATTGAGAAAGTCCAACATCCCCAAAATTGGATAAATAAAAGTCTATGTGCGCCAAGGCCAACCCTAATTGTGTGGTGGGTGAAGCACCACAAGAACCGTAAAAATTGGCATTACAACACATGTATTTCACGCGTGTTGGCGTCAAGCGCGATAATTCACCCAATTCATACATCTTGTTCTCATGCCAAATACCGGTTCGAGCAGCAATCTCAACGGGATCAATATTTATAAATCCACTTAATTTTTGAACGGGTATAATTTCATTATGTGCATGGTGTAACAAAGCTTCCATTACTGCAGGCCCATTGCCTTCAACTACTAGACCAAGAGATATGTATTCAAGCTTAATGCCTTTAAGAATTCGGGGCAAGTAATGCTCATCAGTAAGATAGAACAGCAATCCTGATGCACCCTGTTGAAGTCGATTATGCGCCCAATCATTAGCTATAAATTCTTTTTCTACCACGTGCTCTTGCACCATTGTCCACCAAGGATGATTTCTAAACCCTACATTGTTATTGGGAGAAGAGGTATATAGGGGCTCGACTACTTCACCGTGCGGATAGCTTCTTTTTTTAATATCACTCATCAGAAGAGTCCTCAAATTCAATGACGGTTACTGTCTCGCCTTCCTTATGCATCCCGAAGTTTTCACGGGCATAGGTTTCAAAGGCCTCCGGATTGGTATTTAATTGCTTCAGGAGTTCTCTATCCCGTTCGAGTGTAGACTCGTAAAATTCAATATCCGCCTCTAATGTATCAATTTGCTGATTCAATTCTGCGTGAATAAAGTAATTGTTGGCATCTAAAAAGATCATCCATAATGAAAAGGAAAGACCCGTGAGAGCGTATTGATTGAGAAGAAATTTAGCCAATGGATGCGAAAGCAATTTTTTCATATTCCTAAAGTTACATAAAGACCCCCTAATATGTAGCTAATTGTGCGCATTCTATTAGGATTCATTTGACGCCTTCGCCACATTCTGCAGCTTAACCAGTTCGGCATAGATTCCGCCTTGATCAATCAACTCGTCATGTGAACCTCTCTCAGTAACCTCACCTTCATTTAAAACAAGAATTTGATCTGCATTGCGGATGGTAGATAATCTATGTGCAATGACCACTGATGTTCTACCTTTCATCAATCGCTCCAAAGCTTCTTGCACAAGCTGCTCGCTTTCACTATCCAAAGCACTAGTAGCTTCATCGAGAATAAGTAGTTGAGGATCTTTTAAAAGCGCTCTTGCAATAGCAATTCGCTGGCGTTGCCCACCACTGAGTTGCACTCCGCGCTCACCAACTGTAGTTTCCAAACCTTTTGGAAATCCCTGTATGAATTCCCAGGCATTCGCTTGCTTTGCAGCCTCTATTATTTGTTCTTCCCCTGCTTTGGTATCGCCATAAGCTATATTCTCCCGAATCGTACCACCAAAAAGTAACACATCTTGCGGCACAAAAGCCAATGCATTCCGCCAAGCCTTCAAATCAATCTCAGAAAGCGGCTTTTTGTTTACTGTAACTGTGCCATTTTCAATAGCGTAAAACCTCATCAATAATGAAGCAATAGTACTTTTACCTGAACCACTTCGTCCTACAAGTGCCAAAGTCTTCCCCCGATTTAAATCAAAACTGACTGATTTCAACACTTGCACATCTGTTCTTGTGGGATAGCTAAAATTCACTTTGCTAAAAGCAACTTTAGAGACGTCAATAGATGCCACATTCTCGCTATTTATGTCCATTTCAGGAGTTTCCTCCATTAAATTGAAAATCGTCTCCGTTGCCCCTATGGCCTTTTGTAACTGAGCATAAACGGAGGCTAAACCACCAATCGAACCCCCAATGAATAAAGCATATAAAATAAACTCATTCAGTTTTTCACCTGCCAATTGACCTTCATGTACCATACCTGCTCCAAACCAAATCACTAGGGCTATGGCTCCAAATAAACCAAAGGTGATGAAACTAGCAAACGCCCCGCGATAATATCCGCCCCTTACCGCGATTCCTACTATTGCATTAACTCGCTTGGCGTATCTGTTCCGCTCCCATGCCTCATTTGCAAACGCCTTGACAGTTTGTATGCCGGCAAAAGTTTCTTCAACGATGGTATTAGAGGCAGCCACTTCATCTTGAACTTTCTTGGAATATTTACGAATAAATCTTCCAAAAATGATAGTAACAAGAATCAATGGAGGAATAACTGCGACAATGAACAACGTTAATTTAATCGAAGTGAAGGCGAGTATGGTGATTCCGCCTATTACCATGGAAATACCGCGTAAAAACTCGGCCAATGTTGTTGTTAAGGTCTCCCCTATTTGTGAGGTATCAGAGGCCACACGTGAATTCAACTCTCCTACTCTTTTTGAAGAGAAAAAAGTCATTGGTAAATGAATCAACCGACTGTACAAATCCTCTCGTATGGCAGCAAGTGCACGTTCTGTGACGGTAACAAAAATAACTACTCGAAAAAAGCTAGCTATACTCTGAACCAGCAAAAGTCCCATCATCTGCAGCATATTATCCCTTAGGTTATCAGGAGAAGAGGACATTAGACCACCCAAAAGTTTTGGGAACAACAAAGAGGTAATCATCGTTATAAGAAGGAATACGAATCCCAAAGCCCATAGCCCCTTGTGGGGACCAACATAGGCAAAAATTTTACTGAGCTGCTTTAGGTCGCTAATCTTCAGAGTTTTGCGCCTTTTATCTGCTTTATTATTGGATTCGGTAGTTCTTTCACTCATGGCAGCAAAGTTAGGGCATATGGCCTACCTTTGCGACCGAAAATTTAAAGCAATGGCGGGAGCAGAAAATATCAAACCCTACCACAACAGCGAAGCTGAAAAAAAAGAACAAGTAGCAGAAATGTTTGACAATATTTCCAAACGCTATGACTTTTTAAATCACATCTTATCCCTGAACATTGACAAGGGTTGGCGACGCAAAGTAGTTCGAATGATACAAGCCGACCAACCTTCTATGGTACTTGATGTAGCAACCGGAACCGCTGATCTGGCTATAGCTCTTGCAAAAGGAACAGGAGCAAATATCACTGGCGCGGATATTAGCGAAGGAATGCTGAGTGTTGGTCGCGATAAAATTAACAAGAAAGGATTGTCTAAGAAGATTGTTTTGGAATTGGGTGATAGTGAAAATTTACCTTATCCCGACAATACTTTTGATGCCATCACAGTAGCTTTTGGTGTGCGTAATTTCCAAAATCTAAGCAACGGCCTCAAGGACATGATGCGCGTTTTAAAACCTGGAGGGCAGCTTGTCGTGCTTGAGTTTAGCCAGCCGCAGCACTTTCCGTTTAAACAGATATATTGGTTTTATTTTAAAGCCATCTTACCTACCATAGGTAAATTAGTAAGCAAAGATCCACGAGCATATACCTACCTTCCTGAGAGTGTTGAAGCATTCCCTTATGGAAAAGCATTTGAACAGGAATTAAAGAGCGCTGGACTCAAACCCACCAAAACACAACCTGTTACCTTTGGCATTGCCTCCATATATCAGGCAAGAAAATAAGGCAACTTGCGTTAAAGAGCTGATGAAATTTCGAATAGTCGTTTTAATTTTAATGATATCACTCAGTGCTAGTGCCCAATTCTCACGTCTAAGAAATCAGCCTCTTTACGACAAAGCTCCGCTTCACTTTGGTTTCCATATGGGAATCAATTACTATAACTTCAACATGGATCTAAAGGACCTTAGCAAGGTTGAAGACATTTTTGCCGTTGAAGCAGAGGCTCTACCAGGATATAACATAAATATCATTTCTAACCTCCGCTTAAACGAACATCTAGACCTTCGTTTTACGCCTGGTTTTGCGGCGACGGTCCGACGGTTACATTTTGACCTCATAAATCCATTTACAGAACAGCGTGTCATCACCACTAGACAAGTGGAAAGTTCGTATGTACAATTTCCTTTGCACTTGAAATTTAAATCGGTACGAATTGATAATTACCGACTCTTCTTAATGGTTGGCCTACGCTACACCAACGACCTTTCTTCTAAAGCCAAAGTGGTAGATGATAACTTATTTAAACTCAAGAGGCACGGTGGTGACTATGAGATAGGGTTAGGCGCAGATTTTTACTTCGAATATTTCAAATTTTCACCGCAAATTAGGGCAGCATGGGGACTTAGTAACTTACTTGTACAAGATGGGACTTTACCCGTGGAGGCCTTTGACGCAATTCGCAACAGAGCCATTCTGATTAACTTTTCTTTCGAATAGTGACTAAGGGTGTTAGCTACATGCTCATCTCCGTTGGGTGCTTTGCAGCTGTAAACTTGATGGTGAAATTCTTGCCTCATCTACCGGCTACAGAATTGGTTCTTTTTAGATCGTTAATCACTTTTTTATTAAGCTATGCCCTCCTGAAAAGAAAAAAAGTCAATCCTTGGGGAAGGGACAAAAAGTGGTTGCTCATTCGAGGCATAGCGGGAACCACAGCACTAACCATGTTTTTTTATACCATACAAAAAATGCCTCTAAGTGCAGCAGTAACCATTCAATACCTCAGCCCGTTTTTTACTGCTTTTATTGCTGGATTATTACTTGGAGAGCGCACACGCTGGGTACAGTGGTTGTTTTTCGTTATCTCATTTATTGGAATTGTAGTTGTTAAAGGTTCTAGCGCTCAGATACCTCCTGTTCTATTGGCGCTAGGTGTTATCTCCAGTATGTTCTCTGGACTTGCTTACAATAGCATTAGAAAACTTAAAAATGAAGAGCCCCTTGTGGTCGTCATGTACTTTCCTTTAGTAGCTTTCCCAATTATGGTGGTTTTTAGCTTCTTCAATTGGGTTATGCCTCAAGGCATGGACTGGATGTTGCTCATCGGCATTGGTCTAATGACACAGTTTGCTCAACTATACATGACCAAATCCTACCAACTGTCTGAAGTAAATACCGTAGCTCCCTTAAAATATATTGGTGTCCTATTTGCCTTAACATGGGACATACTCTTGTTCGACTTCATACCAAACGCGCAAATGTATCTAGGTATACTACTAGTAATTGGCGGAGTAGTTTTGAACTTAAGATTCAAACATCAATTGAAGCGACGTACTGGTACAACAGCGTAGCACCACTGACTGCAACATTTAAACTTTCCATCTTGCCCGATACATCGGGTATGGTTACCGCATTGCCTACTTTTTTGAGCATTTGGGAAGGTCCTTGACCCTCATTTCCTAAAACTAGGATGGTTTTATCCGGCCAAGTAAACCCTCTTGCATTCTCGCCTTCCATATCCGCAATAACAAAAGTGTAGCCGTTTTTCTTTGCCCAATGCACCCAATCCAATTCATCTTTTTGAACCGCATTTACATGAGCATGTGCACCCATAGAACTCTGCACCACTTTTGGAGAAAACACATCTACTGTTCCCTCAGTGGTAGCAATAGATTTTACATCATACCAAAGGGCAGTTCGCAATAACGTACCCATATTTCCGGGATCTTGAATACGATCTAGCAGAAGAATTATAGAATCTTTTTCAAATTCTTTTATGGACGATTTAGGTTGCTCAAATAGAGCCAAAATTGGTGAAGGTGTATCCAATGCAGAGATGCTTTTCATTTCCGATATACTGATTTTTACTACATTTTCACCTGTAAACACAGCGTCTAACTCGTCGGTATAATAAACTATATGAGCAGAGATGCCTGCAGAAACAAAATCTCGTACTAACTTCATTCCTTCAGCAACAAAAAGTCCCGTTTTTTTGCGGTTCTTGCGATAAGTTAGACTGCGAATTAATTTTTCAGCGTTTTTAGTAAGCACCAGTGAACAATTTTCCTGCTAAAATAAGGCCTATTTACTTGAACTTCCTTTGGATGGTATTCACTGCACTGTTTTTGACAAGCTGCACAGGGTTACGCAGAATAAGTGCAGAAGAGCCTATACTAGTTGAAAACAACATCAAAGTAAATGGCAACACCTCTAGATCAGATGATGACTATGATATAATGCGTCAGCGTCCTAATCGAGGATTTGGGAATATTCGCCTTTTCTTAACGCTCTATCAATGGGGCGAACGGGCAGGTGAGAATGCTGTAGGCAACTGGCTAAGAAACATTGGGGAAGCCCCTACTTATTACGATAGTATTGCTCGGTTGAATACGGCATCACAATTACAATTGCATTATTTCAACCTTGGATATTATAAAACGGTGGTCTCATCAAGTCATAAGATTAAAGGCAAAAGAGTTAGAGCTTATTACGAGATTGAAACTGGGCCGTCCTACCTGTCCAATGCATACTCTATTACTTCAACTAGTCGGGTAATGGACAGCACCCTGCAATATTTCACTCCAACATATACTGCTGGAAATCCTATAGAAGCAGAGCAATTAGAAAATGAACGTATTGCAATTAACAACTTTCTCAAAGACCAAGGATTTTATACTGCTAAACTGGGTTGGACTTATTTTGAAATAGATACTACATCTGGACCGCAGAATAGCACGGTAGCATGTGTTGTAGACCCTTACGTATATGGTGATGATTTAACACCTAAATACTTAAAGACCATTCGCGTTCAACCTACATTTAGTTATTCAACTACTATAAAAAATACAGATAGCACGCGCACTGTTCACGGGATAGATGTATTGCAATCCGAATTAAAATTTCGACCTGCATTTTTGGACCGTCAAATATTTCTAGAACAAGGCCAATTGTACAGCAATACTGATCTACGAGAAACCTATAAAAACCTCAGCTCATTAGGATTGTTCCAAAATGTTGAATTGGATATTTATCCGGAAAATGACGACCTTAAAACAGAAATAAAATTAGTGCCGCTGCCCAAACGGGCGGTTACTGCAGCAGTAGAAGGTTTAGGAAACAATGGTTCATTGGGACTGGGCGGAAATATAAGTTGGGACAACAGGAACCTCTTTAAAGGAGGGGAACTTTTGCGACTTTCCATTGGGGGATCACTTACCGAGCAGCGAAATTCAAACAATACCAGTTGGCTCATAGATGCGCGGGAATTAAATACAAGCCTCAGTTTAAACCTACCCACTTTGTTATTACCCAATTCATGGTTGCCTAAGCAAAGTAGAAAATGGTCGCCAAAAACAACTTTTAATGCGCGAGCGTCCTATCAATTCCGTGCAAATGAGTTCAACCGTCTAAATATTACCTCCGGAGTTGAGTACTCCTGGAGAATAGGTAGAACGTATCACAGGCTCACACCTTACAATTTATCGCTTGTTCAAATAGATCTCAATTCCACCAATACGCCGTTCTTATTCTTAGGATTTCAAGACCTTGTTTTTTCTGGATCTAATTATTCTTTCAGTAATACGTGGCAAAAGGGAAAAAACAGATTCTTCCTTGGCTTTGATGCAGAAACAGGCGGTCACCTATTCAATCTTTTAGGACGCACAGAAATTGCTGGTATACCTATAGCCCCATATGTAAAGGGATCTTTGGACTTCCGCTATTTCCACCAAATAATACATAAACGAGAGTGGGCCATTCGTGGATTCATTGGTATGAGTGAAGCATGGGGAATGGAAGGGAATTTTGTGCCTTTTGAAAAATCATTTTTCATGGGCGGTTCCAATGACTTACGTGGATGGACAGCCTATCATTTTGGCCCAGGGGCTACCTCTGAAAATATTCTTCAAACGGAAGGTTTTTTTGCTGCTGCACCAATTAAGCTACTCTTCAATGCTGAATATCGCTACACCATTCAAGAAGCCATTAAAGGTGCATTCTTCTTGGATGCCGGTAATATTTGGTTGTACAACAAAGAATATGCGGGAAACTTAACTCTTAATCAAATTCAGGCCATCAGCGATGGAGTATTTAAAACTTCAACATTCATGAGTCAACTAGGAGTGAATACTGGCTTTGGGTTAAGGTATGATTTAGAATTCCTTATTCTTAGAGCTGACCTTGGCTTAAAGGTTCATCACCCCGGCGCAGTCAACCGTTCAAGGTGGGTAATCGCATCACCAGATATCCGCGATTTCAATCTCAATTTGGGTATCGGATATCCTTTCTAAATGTTTCCCTTGAGGAAATAAAAAATGGCGTTATTTTAGCCGTTCACAAACACTTTAAAATTATGATGTCCATTGACAAAATTAGAGAGTTACTTGGCGACCAAGCAGACACGTTGTTGAACCACACGTCCACTGCGATAACCAAGGATTCATTGGCTATCCTTCCATCAGGTAACTTTGTCACGGAGTCTTTCACAGAATCTAACCGTAGTATCCAAGTGATGAATTCACTGCAACGTCTTTACGGTGCAGGCCGTTTGGCTAACACAGGATACCTCAGCATACTGCCTATTGACCAAGGTATTGAGCACAGTGCTGGTGCTTCATTCGCACCAAATCCAATGTTCTTTGACCCAGAAAACATTGTAAAAATGGCGGTTGATGCCGGTTGTAATGCCGTAGCATCTACCTATGGGGTTTTGGCTACCGTAGCTCGCAAGTGGGCACACAAGATTCCATTTGTGGTAAAGATTAATCATAATGAATTCCTTTCCTCACCCAATTCTTTTTATCAGAGTCCATACGGTACGGTAGAAGAAGCATGGAATTTGGGCGCTTGCGCTGTAGGTGCAACCATATACTTTGGCCACGAACAGTCGCGCGAAATGATTGAGCAAGTAGCTATGGCATTTGAAAGAGCACACGAGCTCGGTATGGCAACTATTTTATGGTGTTATACAAGAAACAACGACTTTAAAGTTGACGGTGTTGATTATCATACCTCTGCAGATCTTTCTTCTCAAGCTATTCACCTTGGGGTAACTATACAAGCAGATATTATTAAGCAAAAACTACCTACAAACAATGGGGGTTATAATGCTACCGGTCATGGAAAAACGCACCCTAAAGTATACTCTGAACTCACTACAGACAATCCAATTGACCTTACCCGATACCAAATCCTTAACAGTTATAATGGTCGTATTGGTGTGATTAATTCTGGTGGTGCCTCTACAGGTAATGATGCCAATGATTTAACAGAGGCAGTAGCCACTGCTGTGATCAACAAACGCGCTGGAGGACAAGGGCTCATCTTGGGTCGTAAGGCTTTCCAAAAAGAATATAAAGACGGTATTGCATTGCTCAATGCAGTACAGGACGTCTACTTAAATAAAGACATAACTATCGCTTAATTTTAAGTAGCGTATAAAGGCACTAAGGGTACTCTTCATTAATGATGAGTGCCCTTTTTCACTACATTAGCACTCTGATTCGTAATTAATTTCCCCTATGGGTTGGTTTAAAAGAACAACTGCTGGTATTACCACAGAGACCAAAGACAAAAAAGAAACACCAGACGGCCTTTGGCATAAATGTCCAAAATGTAAGGTTATTGTAAGTGTTGATGACCATGCCGCTGAAATGTGGACTTGTGGAAACTGTGGTCACCATGATAGAATAAATGCGAAAGAATACTTTTCCATTTTATTTGATGATGGCAAATTCACGGAGCTAGACGCAGGTATGCAGTCAAAAGATCCCTTAAAGTTTGAAGACACTAAACCTTATAAGGATCGATTGAAGTCTGGTCAAAAGAAATCTGGCTTAAAGGACGCACTGACAGCCGGATATGGACAAATCAATGGTAGAGAAATTGTCGTTGCTTGTATGAACTTCAATTTTATTGGTGGATCAATGGGTTCTGTAGTAGGTGAGAAAATATCTCGAGCGATGGACAGAAGCTTGGAGACCGGTGCGCCATTCTTGATGATTTCTAAATCTGGAGGTGCTCGTATGATGGAGGCTGCATTTTCTTTAATGCAGATGGCAAAAACTGCGGCCAAAATTGCCCTGTTAGACGAGAAAAAAATACCTTATATCTCCTTCTTAACGGACCCGACTACAGGTGGTGTTACAGCTTCGTACGCAATGTTGGGAGATATAAACATTGCCGAACCCAATGCGCTCATTGCATTTGCGGGACCTCGTGTTGTAAAAGAAACCATTGGAAAAGACCTCCCAGAAGGTTTTCAGCGTTCAGAATTCTTGCTGGAACACGGATTCTTGGATTTCATTGTAGAGCGTAAACACTTGAAATCAAAAATTAGCCAATACCTAGATATGGTAATGGATTAACCTATTTCTCAATTTATTCAAAAATCCCCGCCGTAAACCGGTGGGGATTTTTATTTCAAGTTAAACTTCAAAATTATCTCTGTTCCATTCAATATTTCTAGAGATGTACATGATTCCCCCAAGGATAACAAACAATCCCAAACTACCTGCAACAAGTGCGAAGTCCTTTAATTGAATAAGTACAAAAACAAAGGTGTACAAGATAGAAAGCACCCCAGCTACATAGCCAGCCAGCTTGGAACTCTTGAGTACACTTTTTGCATACAAAAACTCCATTATCACTGTCATTACAGCAGCAAGCAAATAAGCGTAATTAAAACCAAGATGCTCACTAAATGAAAGAAGTAATGTATAGAAAAGGACTAAAGCCAATCCAATCAGCACATACTGCAGCGCATTCACATTAGAGGCTTTGATAAGTTCCGAAAAATAAAAAACCATAAAAGTCAAAGCAATAATCAAAACGGCATATTTCGCTACCCTATTGGTCTTACTGTACGTATCTACAGATTGAATAAATTCCGTTCCGAAATAATCTAAAGTAGGATTGTACCTTGTTCCACTCCAAGCTTGAGGATAATTCCGATTTAAATGACTGACCTCCCAAGATGCCTCAAATCCATCCTGTGATGGTGTATATGCAGCAGTGGCATAACTACCTTTAAAACTAGGCTCTTGCCATGGAGACGTCATGCTAAACTTCGTTTGCTTACCAAAAGGAACAACAGAAAAGCTTGTGCTGCCCCGAAGTATTGAACGGATATTAAAATTGTATTCTTTACCCTTTTCAATGGATACCGGAGCATGAATTCCACTCGGATATATTTCAGTGCTGCTTAAACCGGAACTCATTTCAAGAATTGTATCGTTCCACGTAAAATCAAAACTTCCTTCCAAACCTCGAAGATCCGTTACCCCCATATTGACGGCGGCCTTGTTCCATTCTATATACTTTTCCTGAATGCCCAATGTTGAAAAATCCGGAAGAACAAACCTTCCCGAAAACTTCATATCGCCTTCATATACTATGGCTTCATAAATCCCTAACGAACGGTTTTCAGGCACAATGTCAACCGCTCCGTCTAATACTTCAGGAAGGATATGAAGATTTTTTCTAGCATAACTTACCGTCTGTGACCCGTCCTCATTGGTGACAGTAATTGGGTCAAGAAAAGGAATACTGACGTAAGGCCCTACAATCATTTGATCGCCACCCCAGATACCGGTGATTTCCGAAATTGCAGAATTTTGAGTGGACTCTCTTTCTCTAATGAGATTCTGAACAAGATTCGCTGGGATAAGTAGCAGCAGGACGAGCATTCCTACCGCGAGCATTTTAAACATTGGTTTTTCTGTAAACTTCATTGTAAGTGAATTGATTTTCACTCATAACGATTCCATCATGTTTACAGATATGTAGGAAATGATAATACTTTGTTAACATCATTTGGTAATAAAAAAACCGCCCAAAAGTGCGGTTTTTTTTATACTTAAAAGTGCTCAATTATTTATTTGGTAGCTCTTGCTTCTCTCATTGGGTTGCTGCGACCGTTGCGTTGCCATCTGCTTGTGGCTCCTCTAGAATACACGTCAAACTTGCTCGGCTCAACCATCGCTGGCCAATAATTGTCACTACGATCCGTATCTGCCATTTCTAAGAAAGGATCCAATGTGATTTGAACCACTTTCTGCGGGAAGTTGAACCACTTGGTAAATTGTTCTTCATTCTTTAACCACACCTCTGCAGCAATTCTTTTCACTTCTTCCGTACCGTCTTCCAGGGTAAAACGCAGCACCAAGGGCATCACCAATCCACCTTGATTTTCAAAAGTCACACCATAGAAATGGTACCCGGCATCCAGCATAGCCGCCTCTTCTTCGCTTAACCCGTCGCGGTAGCTTTGGTACTCTTCACGATCGCTTTCCTTCACTTCAAATCGATTGTAACGATTATAGAAATCGCGAGCGGCTTCATTCTCATCAACAACAGTTCTAATAACTGAATTACGAGATTTTCCAATGTGCGCATCTGCCTTACGAGCCTTCTCCTCTAATATTGGGTTTTCTACATCTGGATTCATTGAACTCATCTGATACCATTTCACATCTGTTATGGCGATATCTACATGATCGGTAGTGTAGAACCATCCCCGCCAGTACCAATCAAGATCAACACCAGAGGCGTCTTCCATAGTACGGAAAAAATCTGCAGGTGAGGGATGCTTAAAGGCCCAACGGCGACTGTATTCCTTAAAGGCATAATCAAAAAGGTCTCTACCCATTACTGTTTCGCGAAGTATATTCAAGGCCGTAGCAGGCTTCCCGTAAGCGTTATTCCCGAATTGAAGAATACTTTCAGAATTGGTCATAATGGGAACCATATCTTCTTTGGGGCCACTCATGTAAGGAACAATCTTGTGCGCAGGCCCCCTACGAGATGGGTATTCATGATCCCATTCTTGCTCCGTCAAATATTGAACAAAAGTATTTAAGCCTTCGTCCATCCAAGTCCATTGACGTTCGTCAGAATTAATGATCATAGGGAAGAAATTGTGTCCAACCTCATGAATAATCACCCCAATCATACCATACTTCGTGCTCTCACTATAGGTGCCATCCACTTCTGGACGACCACCGTTAAAACAAATTTGCGGATACTCCATACCAATCCACTTTGTATGCACAGATATTGCCTTGTGATATGGGTAATCAACAGTGAACTTACTATACACCTTGAGGGTATGTGCCACAACGCGAGTGGAATACTGCTCCCACAATGGATTACCCTCTTTTGGGTAGTAGCTCATCGCCATAGTAGTTTTCCCGTTTATATCCACAGCTTGGGCGTCCCAAATGAACTTTCTAGAAGTCGCAAAAGCAAAGTC
>JAYOSU010000013.1:0-18623 GCA_038139395.1 Cryomorphaceae bacterium | reverse complement strand
AACTCGCCGGAACCTAGGAATTGTTTATTCTGCCAACCCTCTACATCATTGTACACGGCCATTCTAGGAAAAAACTGGGCAATCGTGTAGAGGTAATTATCATCTTCTACAAAATATTCGTAGCCAGAACGACCACCAATATCCATACGATCATTGATGTTGAACCACCATTTAATGTTGAAAGTGAATTTCTGTCCTTTTCTAAGAGGCATTGGCAAATCTATACGCATCATGGTATTATTGACCACATATCGCAAGTTTTTGCCGGATGTGGTTTGCACATAATCAATTTTGAAACCTCCATCAAAATCATAAAACTGATTATTCTTCAACTGATTAAATGCCGTCTGTGCCGTATTCCCGCGCTCAGAAAAAATGTCGCCTCGCTTAATTTCTTGAGTCGTACTGTTCTTGGCGCGCATATTTTGATCCAATTGTACCCATAAGTAGCGCAATTCATCGGGGCTATTATTGGTATAAGTAACAGTTTCTTCTCCATAAATACGTTGGGTCTCATCATCCAGCGTGATGCTCATGTTGTAATCAGCCTGCTGCTGGTAATACTCATGTCCTGGCGCACCAGAAGCCGTGCGATAAACATTTGGTGTAGGTAATTCTTGACCTAATTGACGGAATTTTGAAACATTAATATTTTGTGCGGTCAATGTGAGTGCGGCCCCTAGAGCTAGCCATAAAAATATATTTCTCATTTAGTTCAGTTAAAAAAGTTCGTTAGGAATTCGTTCTAAAATCATCAGTGTACTCAACGTCAGTACGACCCCAGTGATAAGCGAACGCAACATCTGTAATTGAACACCTATTTTTTGGGAAATCGAATATACAAAAAGCAAAACCACAACAATAAAGATTTGACCTAGTTCAATACCTATGTTAAAAGGCAACCAAGCCCACCAAAAAGAGTCATTTTGTGCTATAAAAGAGTAGTAAGATCCAAATCCTAAACCATGTACTCCCCCAAAAACCAATGAGAGATATGGGCCTGCTTTGGATAAGGAAAAATTTCTCATCAAATGAAAAGCAGCAGTAAGGAATATGGTTAATGCAATCCCCAATTCCACCCAATTGCTCTCCACAACAATAATATCTGTTGCTGCAAGCCCTAAAGTCAAGCTATGCCCCAAGGTAAAAGAGGTAACCCACCAAATCAATTGTTTCCATTCCTTAAAAGTGAGTGGCAATGTCAAGGCAATTAAAAACAACATATGATCGTAGCCTTGAATATCCAAAATATGCCTAAGGCCAAGCTCTACATAAAACATTTAAAAGGAATGATTAAATTCATAATTGTTACTCTCTCTGCAACTGCTTGTATATTTCTTGCCGCTGTAATGAAGAATTACAATATTTTCTTGACTTGGATAAATATCAGCTAGCAATGTGTGTGAAACCGTCCAATGTTCCTTATATGCTTCAAAGGGCATTGCCATTGGACCTTCAAATAACAAATAGACTTCATCGGGTCCAGTAACAGTGCCAGAGAACGTCAACGCGATTGGCTGCTTCCCTACTTTCACATTAAAGTGTTTATTCAAATAAGCACGATGCAAACTATCCTGAGTTGCAGAATCTAATTTCACATAGCGCTCAAGTTGATGAGATAACAAAGCATTCATGGCTCGCTCCCAATCGTCAGGAAAGCATTTCACTACTCCATTGATTTGAGCTTTTTGGGCATCCACGTAAATATCTGTAACGCTAACATAAAACTCATGCTTTACCTTCGTAGTAAACCCAGAAAGTCCAAAGAAAGTCAAAATGAGAATGAATACCGATTTTTTCATGACGGTAAAATTAAGTCAATTTTATAAGCTATATGTCTTGGCGATAGCATTAGCAATAGGTTTGAAATCCAATGCTCAAGCGGTGAAAATACATGAAGGACCAGCCTATAAAAGCGGTATTTGCGAGCCTAGTATAAGTGTTGACCCGACCAATCCAATGAATATTTATGCAGCGAGCATACTAGATAACTTTTATCAAAGTACGGACGGCGGACGCAGTTGGTCGCTCGAAAAGATTTCAAGTTCTTTTGGAGTATGGGGAGATCCGTGTGTCATAACCGACCAAAATGGCCGGGTGTATTACTTCCACTTGAGTGACCCAGAGGGCACCAATTGGCGCAGCGACTCTATTTTAGACCGCATGGTCTGTCAAACCAAAGACGGTCCTAACGGGTCCTTTAACAATGGTTCTTTTACCGCTGTCAATGGCAAAAAGCATGATAAAGAATGGGCTACTATTCATCCCTCAAAAGGAACTATTGGATTAAGTTGGACCCAATTCGATAGCTATGGTTCAAGCAACCCAACTTGCAAAAGCACTATTTTATTTAGCGAAAGTGATGATGCAGGACAGACATGGAATACACCCGTGGTGATAACAGAACAACAAGGTGATTGCATTGATGATGATGGAACAGCAGAAGGAGCAGTACCGGCCTATGGAATTAAAAATGCGCGCTACGTTGGCTGGGCATTAAACAACATGATTTATTTCAGTCGAAGCCTCGACGGTAACACTTGGGAAGAATTTAAGGTAGCTAATCAAAAAGACGGTTGGACTCAAAACTATGCAGGTTTTAATAGAGCTAATGGAATGCCCGTAACAGTGGTTGACCATTGTAAAAAGAGCGATTATTATGGCCGAGTCTATGTGTGCTGGGGAGATAAAGATGAGGAGAACGGAGGTGAAATATGGATTAGTTCAAGCGACAATGCTGGAGCGAATTGGTCTCGCCCAAGAAAGGTAAGTCCAAATGGAGGACGTGCAGATCAATTTCTTCCCTGGGTAACCGTTGACCCTATTTCCGGTTACCTATATGCTGTATACTATGACCGCAGAGGAACAGATAAGGATAACGAAACAAATACCTATCTGAGTAAAAGTGAAGATGGAGGGCAAACTTGGGTTGAACAACAGATCAATGAGGCGCCTTTTTTTCCTACGAACGCCACTTTCATGGGAGACTACAATCACATAAGCGCTTTTGGCGGTATAATTAGACCGATTTGGACCGAAATGAATGGCTTAAAAAAATCTGTCTGGACCTACCTTTTTAATGAAAAACAATAAAACATGAACCTTCTGATCGTCAGTACCAGCACCGTTTTTGGCAAACCTTACTTAAGCTACCTCCAAGAAGAGTGTAAAGATTTCTTCCCGTATTCAGGAAATATCCTTTTTATCCCATTTGCTCGCCCAAGCGGTATTAGTCATGATGAATACACAACTAAAGCAAAAGAAGTTTTTCATTCTTGGGGATTCTCGTTGAAAGGAGCACACGAATTCAATACTCCTGAAGAAGGTTGTAATTGGGCAGACGGTTTTTTTACCGGTGGCGGAAATACGTTTCTACTTGCCAATGATCTCCGCGAAAGCGGTTACTTTCCAATAATAGATAAAGAAGTTCGTGCAGGAAAACCATACATGGGAACATCTGCAGGCTGTAATATGACTGGAATGACCATAAGCACCACTAATGATATGCCTATTATTTACCCGCCCACGTTCAAAGCGTTTGGCTGGGTTCCATTTAATATTAACCCTCATTATTTGGATCCTATATCTGATTCAACTCATATGGGCGAATCCCGTGAAACTAGAATTAGCGAGTTTCATAAATTCAATGACACACCCGTCATAGGCTTACGCGAAGGTTCATGGATAAGAGTAGAAAACAATCAATATGTCCTTAAAGGCGGGCAAACGGCTCGACTATTCAGGGCGAATGAAAAGGCCTTTGAAATTGATCAAATCGAATTCTAAGAAATAAGTAATTCCCTTAAGCTCTTATTCTCCTTTCAAGTGTGTTATCTAAATACTACTTTATAGAAAGTATCTTAGGTAAAAACAATTATGAACATTTTAGAGTAAATTTCTAGTCATTTTCTAATCTCCTCTATGAAATATTTATACTCCGGAATTTTGCTTTTCCTCACCTTAGGCCTTCAAGGTCAAAGCTGGTTCCCGTACGCTTCGGTTGAAGAAAATATACATTTTACAGATGTTCCTAGAAATGAAGGCGCTATTGGGTTGAGTGATTTAGCATCCAATGCAGGCTTACGCCTAGGAGCTTATTATACCCACAATAATCTTTTTTCCGGAGAAATCACATTAGGTATAGTTGGCATTGGAACACCCAACGTCTTTTCAAATACCATTGTACCATTGGAAATAATAGGTCACTATAATCTATTTGACGGAAAAGATGTTTCTATACCTTCCATATTCAACCTTGACTTTGGAATTGGGACAGGTCCTGGAGAAGCTTCCAACGGTTTTTTTGGGCAATCGGAACACGCCGTAATTGGCGCTTCAATGCATCTATCTAACACTCTTCCAGTAGGTAATTTAATTATTGGAGCTCGATACACATACTTCAGAGACGACTACTTGGATAACTATACAGAGGAAGGTGACTTTGGCGACGCGACGGTAAGAATTTTTGCTGGAATTCAACTTGGGAATTCTAATCATAAAGGAAAACAAGCCCTTATAAAAGCAGAAGCCCAAGCTAACGAATTCAACGCTCTACTGGAGAAGGCGAATTTTGAAAAATCAAAACTTGAAAATCAATTAAGAGCCGCCAGAAAGAAGCACAATAGGGAGAAAGCAGTTTTACAAGATGAATTAGAGGCCTTGAAATCTTCTCAATCCATGAAAAATACAAAGATCACTGAAAATGAGGAATCACCAGAAAACAATGCAAAGGCGGCTTTAGAGAATAAAAAAAATCTTTCAAAAGGGATGTATCACATCATCATAGGTTCATTCCAAAGCCGAGGCATGGCTGAGATATTTTTGGAAGAAAACGGACTTGATTGCAAGATTACCTACATAAAGGGCCTAGATACATATAGAGTCATATTCAGTTCGCATGTTTCTTTAATTGAAGCAAGAAAGGCAAAAGAAGAAGCTCTATCCATTACAGAAAAAGCGTGGATTGCCGTCGATTAGATTGGCATACTAAAGAATATTGACCCGCGAATAGCGGGTCTTTTTTTGGGCGAATAATCCTTAAATTCGCTGCTCCAACAAACACTATGAAAAAAACAGCATTAATCGTTCTAGACGGATGGGGTAAAGCAGACAATCCAGAAGTTAGCGCTATAGACAAGGCGAATACACCTTTTGTAGATTCATTGTATCGTGAGTATCCCCAAACCTGGATAAAAACATCTGGCTTAGATGTTGGTCTCCCTGAAGGCCAAATGGGTAATTCTGAAGTTGGGCACATGAACCTTGGCGCGGGACGTGTTGTATATCAAGATTTAGTTAAAATTAACTTAGCTGCTTCTAATGGAACTTTTTCAAAGGACTCCACTTTAAAAAATGCACTTGATTATGCAAGGACAAAGAACAGCAAGATTCATATAGCCGGCTTACTCTCTGATGGTGGTGTACATGCCCATATAGATCATGCCAAGGCACTTTGTAGTTGGCTCGCCAAAGAGGCTTTTGAAAACGTATTTATTCACGTTTTTACCGATGGTCGTGATACAGATCCTCAAGGCAGCTTGGGTTATGTAGCGGATTTAGAAAATCATTTAAGTGTCACTACTGGTCGCATTGCCACTATTATAGGGCGATATTACAGTATGGATCGCGATAAAAGATGGGAAAGAATTGCAAAAGCCTATCAGGTCATGGTTAATGGCGAAGGAAAGCAAGCCAAAGACGCTGCGCAGGCCATTCGTGAGAGTTATGAGTCAGGGATTACGGATGAATTTATAGAGCCCATTGTAATCACAAATGCAGACGGCTTACCCTTAGCAAAAATAGAGGACGACGATGTGGTCATAATGTTCAACTTCAGAACAGACAGAGGGCGAGAAATAACGGAAGCATTGACCCAGAAGAATTTCTTAGAATACAATATGCAAGCATTAAACTTGCATTATGTAACCATGACGAGTTATGATGATACCTTTAAAGGAATCAAGGTAGTTTTTAGAAAGGATAATTTAGTGAATACACTTGGTGAAGTTCTTGAAACCGCCGGTAAAACTCAGATTCGAATTGCAGAAACGGAAAAATATCCTCACGTTACCTTCTTTTTCTCTGGTGGACGTGAATTACCATTTATAGGCGAAGACCGAATTTTATGTCCCTCACCCAACGTAGCTACCTACGATTTAAAACCCGAAATGAGTGCCAAAGATATCCGGGATGCGATAGTTCCTAAGCTTAGGGAGGGCAAAACAGATTTCATCTGCCTAAACTTTGCAAATCCCGATATGGTTGGACATACAGGAGTTATGCAAGCTGCAATTTCTGCATGTGAAACAGTCGATTCATGTTTACAATCGGTCGTGCAGGCAGGCTTGGAGTCTGATTATCAGTTTATCATTTTAGCGGATCATGGAAATGCCGATTGCATGATTAACAAGGACGGCTCTCCGAACACAGCTCATACCACTACTGTTGTACCCTGTTGGTTGGTTGGATCTGAATCTAATCACTATACCTTAAAGGAAGGTAAACTTGGAGACATTGCACCAACCCTTTTGGCATTAATGAATGTTAAACAGCCGAATGAAATGACAGGAGTTAATTTATTGGTCAAAGAATAATGATCAAATACAAGACAAGAGAAGAAATCGAATTGATGCGTGAAAGCGCCCAGTTGGTAAGTAAAACCTTAGGTATGCTTGCACCATTAATTGTCCCTGGAGCCATTCCTTTGGATTTAGATAAACGTGCAGAAGAATTTATTCGCGACCACGGTGGTGTTCCCGCTTTTTTGGGTTTATACGACTTTCCAAATAGCCTCTGCATGTCTCCCAATGCTCAAATAGTTCATGGTATTCCAGGAAAAAAGCCCCTACAAGAGGGTGATATCCTGAGTGTAGACTGTGGTGTTCTAAAAAACAAATACTACGGCGATCATGCTTATACTTTTGAAGTAGGTGAAGTTGATGATGATACGAAGCAACTTCTCGCAGACACCAAAGAAAGTCTTTACGTAGGAATACGTGAGGTCATAGCAGGTAATCGAATTGGTGATATAGGCGCTGCAATCCAAGAGTTCACTGAGAAAAGAGGCTATGGTATCGTTCGTGAATTAGTTGGTCATGGTCTTGGTCGCAAAATGCATGAAGATCCTCAAGTACCTAATTACGGACGGAGAGGTCGCGGAAAAAAAATTCAAGAGGGTCTTGTGATTGCAATCGAACCAATGACCAATCTTGGAACACATAGAATAAAACAACTTAAAGACGGATGGACCATACTAACGGCAGACGGTAAAAATAGCGCCCACTTTGAGCACGACGTTGCGGTTATCGACGGCAAACCAGATATCTTAAGTACTTTCCAGTACATTTATGATGCATTAGGTATACAAGCAGCGGAATACGAAAAAGTATGATATCAAAAATCATGAAATGGGCACTTGCTAAGGTGCCGCGACCAATATTGATAAGATTAAGCTATATAGTTCAATGGCTAAGTCCTGTATTATTCAAGGGATCAAAATTCATAGATCCCATTGATGGACGAGGGTATTCTAGGTTCTTTCCTTACGGTTACGGTGAAAACCAGCGACAAAATGCCTTATGTCCTGGGACAAACAGCTTAGAGCGCCATCGACTTCTTTGGTTATACCTGAAGGAACATACAGACTTTCTAACCAAGCCTCAAAAGCTTCTTCACATCGCCCCGGAACAGTGCTTTTACGGAAGATTCCGAAAAATGAAGCACTTAGACTATACCACAGCAGATCTCTTCTCTCCCCTTGCAGATCTGCGCTTTGATGTTCAAAACATACCCATTGAGGATAATACGTACGATACCATATTATGCAACCACGTACTAGAACATGTTGATGATGACAGAAAAGCAATCCGAGAATTCCAACGAATTTTAAAACCAGGTGGCATGGCCATCATGCAAGTTCCTTTAGATCCTGATTATAAGGTTACAGACGAAGACCCTACAATTAAAGACCCTGCTGAAAGAGAAAGAAGATTCCGTCAATACGACCACGTACGCCTTTACGGTCAAGATTATCCTGTGCGGTTAAAAGAGTGCGGCTTTAAAGTGACCACTTTCAATGCGCAGGAGGAATTACCCGATGGGTACTTTGAAAAATATGCTTTACCAAAAAGAGAAATGCTGTACGTCTGTACTAAATAATTTTGTGGCGCCAATAATTTAAAAAGCCCGCTCAATGAGCAGGCTTTTTAAATTTAACTTTCACGTTGATTATTTCAACCAACTTGCAATCATCGCATCCATTTTGTCCTCTTCTTCTTGAGCCAAAACGGGGTCCACTAATATGCGACCACTGTGCTCGTCAATCATGATTTTCTTGCGTTGTGCAAGCTCCATTTGACGTTGTGGTGGGATAACAAAGAAAGAACCAGCAGATGCACCACGCTCTACCGAGACTACAGCCAATTTATTTTTAGTAGCTGATCGGATACGATCATAAGCCTGCACTAAACGCACCTCAACAATTTGCTTGTATTCCTCGCTCTTACCTAATAACAATTCCTCCTCTTTTTGAGTTTCAGCCATGATGCTATCGAGCTCACTTACTTTGTGAGATAAATGCGTCTTGCGGTCATTTAATTTCTCTGCGCTCGCCTCATTCGCCTCTTTCTTTGCTTCAATTCTTGCTGAATACTCCAAAATTCGTTTTTCAGCTAATTGAATTTCCAATTCTTGGTATTCAATTTCCTTAGCTATCGCTTCAAATTCTCTGTTGTTTCTAACCTGCTCTTGATCTTTTGAATATTTAGCCATTTTTTCTTGGCTCTCTTTGATCAACAGTTGTTTTTCCTTGATATCTACCTCAAGGTCGGCAATTTCATGATTCACTTTTTCCATACGGGTTTCCATTCCGGCCACCTCGTTTTCAAGATCTTCAACTTCCAATGGAAGTTCACCGCGCATTGCACGTATTTCGTCTATGCGACGATCAATAATCTGAAGATCGTAAAGCGTTCTTAATTTATCTTCTACGCTTAACTCTTTTGCCTTCTTAGCCATACTAATAGTACTGAATAGGGTTTGTATTAACCTCAGTTTTGAGAACGGCAAATTTAGGGAATTTTTCTGACAGTCTATCAGCTATTAAGTCGATTGTAAATTGCTCGCTTTCAAAATGTCCCACATCTAAAATTGAGATGGTGCCGTCAGCATCAAAAAATTGATGGTATTTATAATCAGCGGTGATAAAAACATCCGCACCCACTGCTTTTGCAGCGCCCAACAGAAAGCTTCCTGAACCGCCACAAACCGCTACTTTTTGTATCGTATCCTTTGGTGATGGTGTATATTTTAATGTGGTACCAAAAGCAGTTTTCACAACTTCTAAGAACGTTTTAAATTCTATAGGTTTTTCAAATTCTCCAACTGCACCCGCTCCATAAAGAGTTGCATTGTTTTCAATTGCAAGCCATTCAAAGGCCATTTCCTCGTAGGGATGGGCTTTGCGCGCAGCACGTTCAACATCTTTTACGACAAACGCGGGGACAATAAACTCAAGTTTTATTTCTTCCACGAACTCACGCTTACCCGCTTCACCAATGACTGGGTTCGTCCCTTTACCACCTTTGAATGACCCTACACCATTACTTTTAAAGCTGCATTCTTCATATGCGCTGACCTTGCCTCCACCAGCAGAGAATACTGCTGACTCAACAGATTCCGCATGAGAACTTGGAACATATACTTGAAATTTTTTCAAGCTATTCTTCATTGGACTCAGAACACTATGTTTTTCTAATCCAAGCATTTGAATAATTTTAGCATTCACACCCCAGTGAACATTATCTAAGTTCGTGTGAATAGCATAGATGGCTATGTCATTCTTGATAGCCTTCATCACCACACGCTCTATATAATTAGCACCATTAAATCGTTTCAAACCACTAAAAACAATAGGATGATGTGTGACAATCAAACTAATGTCTTTGTCAATCGCCTCATCAACAACCTCTTCTAAACAATCTAGGGCCACAAGCACACCTTTAGTGTCCCAATACTTTGCTCCTACAATTAATCCACTATTGTCATAGGACTCCTGAAGAAAGGGCGGCGCCCATTGCTCCAGGTCGCTAATAATATCTTCAATTTTCATAGTTCCCAAAGTTAAAGTTTTATCCAATAAAAAACCCTCGAACCTAATCGGTCCGAGGGTTTGCATTATCTGAAAAATCTTGGATTATTTGTCGCCGTTATCCATCTGCTCTTTCAATGCAGCTAATGCATCTAAATCACCCATGGTTGAACGTTCTACATTTTGATTAGGTACTGCAACGTTTCCGCCTTTGTTACCGCCTCTACCAGTATTCTTTTTCATTTCAACTTCCTTATATGTTCCCACATGTGATACCACAATTCTACGGTTATCCTTGTTGAATTCTATCACAACGAATTCAGCGGTTTCGCCCTTAGCAAGTTTACCGCCATCCTCCTTAGTAATGTGACGTGCAGGACAATAAGCTTCTACACCTTCGAAATCCGCGAACTTCACGTCGCCGCCTTTCTCACCAGAATTTATCATGGTTCCTGTTACTTTATTACCCACTTTAAAGGAATCAGCATATCCGTCCCATGGGTTGTCAGTAACCTGCTTATGTCCAAGACTCAAACGACGGTTCTCCGCATCAATATCCATCACAACTACATCTAAATTAGCTCCAATAGAAGTAAACTCAGACGGGTGTTTTACCTTTTTATTCCAGCTCAAATCAGAAATATGAATCAATCCATCAATTCCCTCTTCAAGCTCAAGGAAAATACCAAAGTTTGTAAAATTGCGAACGGTTCCGCTATGCTTAGAACCCTGAGGGTACTTAGTCGTGATATCAGTCCAAGGATCAGTAGTTAACTGCTTGATTCCAAGACTCATCTTACGCTCCTCTCTGTCTAAAGTTAAAACTTCAGCTTCTATAGAGTCTCCTACCTTCATAAAATCACCTGCACTACGTAAGTGTGCTGACCAGCTCATTTCACTAACATGAACCAAACCTTCAACACCTGGCAATACCTCAATAAAGGCGCCATAATCAGCAAGGACAACTACTTTACCAGTTACCTTATCACCTACACCAACATTCTCATCAAGAGCATCCCATGGGTGTTTCTCAAGTTGCTTAATACCCAACTGAATACGTGTCTTACCTTCGTCAAAGTCTAGGATTACAACATTAATCTTTTGGTCTAATTCTACGACCTCTGAAGGGTGATTGATACGGCTCCAACTTAAATCAGTAATATGAACCAAACCATCTACACCACCAAGATCAATGAATACACCATAAGAGGTAATGTTCTTAACGATACCCTCTAATACTTGACCTTTTTCAAGTTTCGAGATAATTTCTTTTTTCTGTTCTTCTAGATCAGCCTCAATGAGTGCCTTGTGCGAAACAACTACGTTTTTAAACTCGTGATTGATTTTCACCACTTTAAACTCCATGGTCTTATCTACGTATTGATCGTAGTCACGAATGGGCTTAACATCAATTTGTGAACCTGGTAAGAACGCTTCTAAGCCAAATACATCGACGATCATTCCGCCCTTGGTACGTGCCTTAACGTACCCTTTAACGATTTCATCATTATCATGAGCTTCATTTACACGATCCCAAGCCTTAATGGAGCGAGCTTTCCTATGTGAAAGAACCAATTGTCCATATTTATCTTCTTGACGGTCCACCAATACTTCAACAGTATCGCCAACTGTCAACTCTGGATTGTAACGGAATTCATTTAAACTAACAACTCCTTCACTCTTGGAATTAATATCAATAATTACTTCGCGATCTGTTTTAGAAGTTACTTTACCTTCTACAACCTGATGTTCTAAAGATGACCCTAAAGTTTCCTCATACATTGCTGCCAAAGCCTTGCGGTCTTCGCTTACAGTGGCTTCGCCGGATTCAACATCGTCCCAACTAAAAGCTGGCTCATCGGTAACCGTCTCATCAGCAATTGGTTCTTCTTTTGTTACTTCGGCTTTACCCGCTTCAGATTCAGTCTCTTCAACCGCTTGTGTTTCCTCGGAGACTTCCGCTTCAGGAGTTTCGGCTACGGCTTCTTCAACTATTGGTGTTTCTTCTGTTTGAGGAGCCTCCTGAGCTGGAGTCTCTTGCTGTACCTCTTCTTTTGGCACTTTATTCTCTTCTGACATGAGAGATTTACTTGTATCCCAGGACATTACATACAATTATCACTCGTCCTTGAGAGCGTTTTTTAAAATTTAAATCCAATTGGCTGCATGCTTCGTGTCCAAAAGGGGTGCAAATATACAATTATCCTTCTAGTTATTACATAGTTAGCAATAAAAAACCCTAGAGCTAAATGCCCTAGGGTCGATAAAAAATAACTTTTAATCTATTTCTCAAATTGTTTCTTCAACAACTCGGTAGTTGTGGAACCAGGACGTTCAATTGGCATACCGATAGCACGGTCCAAAATTAAATTTGATAGTGTACCCAAAGAACGAGCAACTCCAAATAAGACAGTATAGAATTCATATTCTACAAATCCATAATGAGTAAGCAATTGACCGCTATGCGCATCAACATTTGGCCATGGATTTTTCACCTTCCCTGTCGCTGCCAAAATATCTGGAACAACCTCATAAACCATACTAATAATCTTAAATAGCTCATCATTGGGCATTTTCGCTAGGGCAAACTCGCGCTGTGCTGTATACCTTGGATCCGTTTTACGTAACACTGCATGACCAAAGCCAGGAATCACCTTACCTGAGGCCAATGTTTGCTTACAATAATTTGCTATCTGCTCTTTGGTTGGTAGTCCACCTCCCAATTCTTGTCGCATATTATTGATCCATCTTATTACTTCTTGATTAGCCAAGCCATGTAATGGCCCAGCTAAACCATTCATTCCAGCCGAAAAGCTCAAATACGCATCACTGAGTGCCGATCCCACGAGGTGCACCGTATGAGCACTCACATTGCCACCTTCGTGGTCCGCATGAATAGTGAGGTACATTCGCATAAGTTCCTTGAACTCATCATTATCAAAACCAAGCATATGTGCAAAATTCCCCGCCCAGTCAAGTTTAGGATCTGGTTCAATATGTTGATCATTGTGGTACATTCTTCTGTAGATGTATGCCGCTACCCGAGGTAGACGAGCGATCAAATTCATGCTATCCTCATAAGTGGCATCCCAATACTCACTCTTGTGCACACCATTTGAATATGCTTTTGCAAACTCGCTCTCCGTTCTCATTGCCATAATAGCAATTGAAAATTGAGTCATTGGATGTGTACGGTTTGGCAAAGCGTCAATAGCCTTAAAAACATGGACAGGAACATTACTTCTACGAACCCAGTTGTTACTTAAACGGCGAGCTTGATCTTCTGTAGGCAGCTCATTCATTAGCATCAAATGAAAAAGGCCTTCAGGCAGAGGTTGCTCACCCCCAGGATACTTAGGCAGCTTTTCTTGAAGCTCAGGAATACTGTAGCCTCTAAAGCGTATCCCTTCCTCTGGATCTAATTTGGAGGTTTCACATATTAACGCGGGCATTCCTCGCATTCCTCCATAAAGTTGACCTAAGCTTATCTCACCAACCTTCTGATCAGAATTCTTCTTCAAGAATGCCCTAGTATCAGCGACTATTGATGGGAAAGTATCCCGAAATTGTTCTTTAATTCTATCCATGATAGGGTTTTAGAATTGATTATTTAATAAATCTAAAGTTTTTGCCCGGGAACACAGCTCGTTCTCCTAGTTCTTCTTCGATTCTTAGTAGTTGATTGTATTTGGCCATACGATCTGAACGTGAAGCCGAACCCGTCTTAATCTGACCTGTATTCAAGGCTACGGCTAAATCTGCGATCGTTGCATCTTCAGTCTCCCCTGATCTGTGTGACATTACCGCTGTCATCATATGACGGTTCGCAAGAGTCACAGTATTTATGGTTTCCGTTAAAGTACCTATTTGATTCACTTTTACTAAGACCGAGTTTGCGCTTCCTTCTTCAATGCCTCTAGCAACGCGCTTCTCATTGGTAACAAACAAATCATCACCAACCAACTGGACCTTATTACCTATCTTTGTGTGAAGCTTTGCCCATCCTGTCCAATCGTCTTCATGTAAACCATCTTCAATAGAGGCAATCGGATATTTTTCTATCCAATTTGCCCAATATTCAACCATTTCATCAGAGGTCAATTCACGTCCATCGCTCTTATGAAATACATAAGTACCCTTCTCTTCATTATAGAATTCTGATGCCGCTGCATCCATAGCAATCCATATATCTACACCAGGCTTGTAACCTGCTTTCTCAATACTTTCTAGAATAATCTCTAGAGCTTCTTCATTTGAACCTATTGACGGAGCAAAACCACCCTCATCACCAACATTGGTTGAGTACCCTTTACTTTTCAATACCTTCTTAAGATTATGAAATACTTCGGTACCCATGCGCAATGCTTGACTAAAAGACTCAGCACCAAAAGGCATCACCATAAATTCTTGGAAATCAATAGAATTGTCTGCGTGTGACCCACCATTTAAGATATTCATCATAGGAACCGGTAGTGTTCGCGCATTAACACCACCAATGTATCTGTATAACGACTGACCCGTACTTTCAGCTGCTGCTTTTGCCACAGCCAAGGAAACGGCTAATATTGCATTGGCACCAAGCTTTCCTTTATTCTCTGTACCATCCAACTCCAACATTATGCTATCAATGTGTGCTTGTTCGGTAACGATTTCACCCTCTAATTCAGGAGCAATAATATCATTTACGTTATCAACCGCATTCAACACCCCTTTTCCCATGTATCGGCTTTCATCGTTATCGCGAAGCTCTACTGCCTCATGAATTCCCGTTGACGCACCTGAAGGAACAGCGGCACGACCCATTGCACCTGAAGAAGTGATTACATCAACTTCAACAGTTGGATTTCCTCTAGAATCCAATATCTGTCTAGCGTGGATGTGTGTAATTACAGACATAATCTTTAATTTATAGTGTTAGTTAGTATGTGTCCTAATTGTTTTTGATGTTCTCAATAAATGTATCAAAGAGGTATCGGCTGTCATGTGGCCCTGGTGATGCCTCAGGATGATATTGAACAGAAAAGCAATTCGCATCTGTTCGTTTTATTCCAGCTACAGTATGATCGTTTAGATGGACGTGTGTCAATTCAACATTATTGGCGCGCTCAACATCCTCCATACTCACCACGAAGCCATGATTTTGTGAAGTAATTTCTCCAAGTCCCGTCTCAATATTTTTAACAGGATGATTAATCCCACGATGACCGTTGTGCATTTTAAACGTGGAAAGACCACTGGCAAGCGCTATCATTTGATGACCTAAACAAATCCCAAAAACAGGTAAACCAGTAGCTATACCTTTAGCAACTTCTGCAACGATCTCCGGGGATGCAGCAGGATCACCAGGTCCATTAGAATAAAACAATCCATTAGGATTCCATGCCAGCATTTCTTCCGTAGAAGTATTATAAGGAAAAACCTTAACCCGCGCACCCCGATCAGTCAAGCATTTTATAATGTTATTCTTAACACCAAGGTCTAAAGCTGCAATCCGATATTTACTATCCGCGGGACCCACTTCATAAGCTTCCTTTACACTCACTAATGGTGCTAGAGCTAAACCTTCCATATTAGGACAATTCTTAAGCTCTTCCTTAAGTGCAGAAATATCGTGTGTCTCGGTAGAGATAATTGCATTCATTGTACCAGCATCGCGAATATGACGCACCAATGCGCGCGTATCAATATCCTTAATGGCAACTTTCTGTTCTCTTTCAAAATAACCATAAAGACTGTCCATCTTTCCTGCCCGAGAAGCTACCTCACTAAAGTTTTTGGTAATCAATCCAGCTACTTGAATATTGCTTGATTCTACTTCTTCTGCATGAACTCCATAATTTCCAATATGAGACGTGGCCATTACCATTAATTGACCAAAGTAAGAGGGATCGGTAAATATTTCCTGATATCCCGTCATCCCTGTATTGAAACAAATTTCGCCATATGCAGTTCCATCTAGACCAGTGGCGCTACCATAAAAAACAGTGCCGTCGTCTAACAGAAGGGTTGCTTTTTTTGATTTATTCTCCATGGATAATAGTTTATAAAAAAAGGGGAATTCGGCCTAAGCCCAATTCCCCTTTAAATTAATCAACAATGACCTATTTGGCGCATTTGTTTTTCCTTATTCAGCAGATTCTTCCTTAGTTTCTTCTACCGCAACTTCTTCAGTAACCTCTTCAGCAGCAGGGGCAGGTGCAACCTGTTCAGCAGCTGGTTTCGCACGACGGCTACGACGAGTCGTTTTCTTCTTTTCTTCTTTAGTATATAGTTCATTAAAGTCTACCAACTCAACCATACACATCTCTGCGTTGTCTCCCAATCGGTTACCTGTTTTAATGATACGAGTGTAACCACCTGGACGATCAGCCACCTTTGGGCCAACCACAGTGAATAACTCAGTAACTACATACTTATTTCTCAATACCGCAAACGTAGTTCTACGATTATGAGTAGTGTTCTCTTTAGCACGAGTAATCAATGGCTCAACGAACTTGCGTAGTTCTTTTGCCTTTTGAACAGTAGTGTTAATACGCTTATGCTCAATAAGTGAGCCAGCCATATTACTCAACATCGCTTTTCTGTGCGCAGTTTTTCTGCCGAGGTGATTATTTTTCTTACCGTGTCTCATTTTTATTCTTTATCAAGCTTGTATTTGGAAATATCCATTCCAAAGCTCAAGTTTTTACTATCAACTAATTCTTCTAATTCAGTAAGAGATTTCTTACCGAAGTTGCGGAACTTCATCAAATCAGACTTAGAGTAAGTGACTAAATCACCTAGGGTATCAACCTCTGCCGCTTTCAAACAATTCAAAGCACGTACACTCAAGTCCATGTCGTGTAGCTTAGTCTTGAGCAACTGACGCATGTGTAGCGCTTCTTCGTCGTAACTTTCAGTTTCAGCACTTTCCTCATCTTCTAAACTTATGCGCTCATCACTGAAAAGCATGAAGTGGTGAATTAGGATTTTCGCCGCCTCAGTCAAAGCATCTTTAGGAAGAATTGAACCGTCTGTTTCAATCTCCATGATCAATTTTTCAAAATCGGTTTTCTGTTCAACACGATAATTTTCAATTGAATACTTTACATTTTTAATGGGCGTGTAGATGCTATCAAGAGCGATAGTACCAATTGGAGCGTCCACTTTTTTGTTAACTTCAGCTCCCACGTAACCACGACCTTTCTCTATTACAACCTCTAACGAAAGGTTAACACTGGCGTCCATATTACATATCACCAAGTCAGGGTTTAAAACCTGAAAAGAAGTAATATGCGCAGCCAAATCACCAGCCAAGAGTTGCTCTTTACCGCTAACTGAAATCTTCACAGTTTCATTGTCAACTGATTCAATTTGCTGTTTGAAACGAATTTGCTTAAGATTAAGTACAATTTCTGTAACGTCTTCTACAACACCTTCAATTGTGCTGAATTCGTGGTTAATGCCGTCAATTCTCAAAGAAGTCAAAGCGAAACCTTCAAGTCCTGACAGTAATACCCTACGAAGTGCATTACCAACTGTTAAGCCGTAACCCGGCTCTAAAGGTCTGAACTCAAACTGACCATCTTTGTCAGTTGATGCATTCATGATTACTTTGTCCGGCTTTTGGAAATTAAGAATAGCCATATTGAATGGGTATAAGGTGTTATTATTTAGAGTACAATTC
The DNA here is from genome assembly GCA_038139395.1 of Cryomorphaceae bacterium. Classification (GTDB taxonomy): domain Bacteria; phylum Bacteroidota; class Bacteroidia; order Flavobacteriales; family Schleiferiaceae; genus UBA10364. The sequence goes on along the minus strand of JAYOSU010000013.1, from coordinate 870 downwards.
TACAATCAACTGCTCCTTGATATTTTCAGGGATAGCATCACGAGAAGGTACGCTGAGGAATGTTCCTTCCATTTTGCTTTCATTCCATTCTATCCATGGATGATCGGCACCTTTTGAGGCTAAAGAATCCCCAATAACTACCAATGACTTTGATTTTTCGCGAACACCAATGACATCACCTGGCTTCACATTTATGGATGGAATACTTGCTATTTCACCGTTTAAGGTAATATGACGGTGACCTACCAATTGTCTTGCAGCATCACGAGTCTTACCTAATCCTAAACGGAAAACAACATTGTCTAAACGACTCTCACAGAGCTGTAACAAGACATCACCCGTTTTTCCTTTGCTTCGAGAAGCTTTGTCAAACATATTGGCGAATTGTCTTTCCAAAATACCGTACGTGTATTTTGCTTTCTGCTTTTCCTGCAATTGAACCGCATATTCACTTTTCTTACCGCGACGACGCGCATTACCGTGCTGTCCTGGAGCATATTTTCGCTTCTCAAAAGAGCTATCTGGTCCAAAGATAGGCTCACCCATGCGGCGTGCGATCTTTGATTTTGGTCCTCTATATCTTGCCATAATACTTTACTTCTACTATTTATTAAACGCGACGTTTTTTTGGCGCACGACAACCGTTATGGGGTGTTGGAGTGATATCAATAATTTCAACCACTTCAATACCCAGATTGTGTAATGAACGAATCGCACTTTCACGACCGTTTCCAGGACCTTTAACGTATGCTTTAACCTTCTTCAAGCCCGCTTCTAGTGCAACTCTTCCGCAATCCTCAGCAGCCATTTGGGCAGCATAAGGAGTGTTTTTCTTGCTTCCGCGGAATCCCATCTTACCAGCTGAAGACC
>JAYOSU010000012.1:16495-46225 GCA_038139395.1 Cryomorphaceae bacterium | reverse complement strand
ACAAAGGCGTTGTCTTCCGTACGGAAAGAGGTAGAACGAATATCTTTGTCCGCAATGCGGCTAAAAGTTGGCGCTATTCTCCAATCCACCTTCAACGTGTTGTCATTACGGCTGTGTTGACCGTTGAAAAGGGCAGAAGTAATGGAACGCTCCGAATATTCAAGGTTATCTCTTAAACCTTCAAAAGAATTTTCGATAGAAGCTGTTTCTACAAATCGGCCCGTGCGGGTCTCACCATTCTGCAAGTGCATCAAGGTGAATCTATACTTATCGTTGTCGTCCTTGATAGAGTATCCGAAAAGACCGCTCATGAACACATTGTTTACGGCCAAAGATCCCTTTTGGGTGCGGTCTGCTAGCAAGTTGTATTGGTTAGGAAGATTTCCTTTGCGGTAGAAGTTCTGCTCGTACATGCGCGTCGAGTCTTCGCCCATACTACCATAGAAGTTGGTGTTTGCCTTGTACGAGAAAGAACCGTTGTAACCGATGGTCTTACCGTTGTCCTTTTTGATTTGGTTACCGCCGCTGATGCCCAATGAGCCATTTACGGGCATCAATCTCGATTGCGCCGACAGAACAGGAGCGAAACTTTGGGTAAGCTCTGTGGTTGTTGGGTCGTCCAAAGCAGGATTTGGAATGCCACTATAGATGTATTGGTTGGGTAATGGGTTGGTTCTAAAACCGCTATCGAATCCTAAGAAATCAGTTATGGATCCTTGGTGACCCAATCCTTGAATGAGGTGCATGCCGGGAGTATAGCCCAACGAAGAACTAATATTCAGTGTCTTTTTAGTTGGGAAATCGACCAATTCAATGTTGACAAGACCTCCGGAGAAATCTGCGGGTAAATCTGCGGTGAGCGTTTTAAGTACCACAATATTTTGAAGGATGTTTGTCGGGAAAATGTCCATCTGCAGCGAGTTACGGTCAGGATCTAATCCAGGAATATCCATGCGCATTAACTGCGTCTTTGTGTAACGGTCCCCTAGTCCGCGAACAAACACATATTTCCCACCTTGTATACTAACACCAGGTACACGAGTTACAGCAGCGGCAGCATTACCGTCACCAACGCGTTTGAAATTCTGTGCGGAGATACCATCCATCACCGTAGCACTCTTCTTTTTCACGTCTAAAAGGGCACTTTCTGTATTCCGCATAGCAGATGCTGTCACGGTGACTGTCATCAATTCATTGGTAGAAGGCATGAGGCGGAGGTTTTCAAAAGCAGCGACCTTACCTGCTTCAACCTTTACACCAGAGATGGTTAAAGTAGCTAAACCTAAAAAGCTGACCTCCAAATCATAAGTACCTGGTTCCAAGCTCAATTCAAAGTTCCCGTCAAAATCTGTAAAAGCCACCGCTCCAACAGAAGGAACTTGCGCACTGGCATAAAAAAGAGCTTCACCAGTTTCGTCCTCATAAACCGTTCCGCGGACAATACCATTCTGCGCGTACGAAAGAATACTAAAAAGAAGTGCAGTAAATAGCGCTTTGATTTTCATAGAGTTTACTCTTCGTTTCAAAGTGCAAAACACGAAAAAAGGTTCGAAACCAATGTCTCGAACCTTTTAATGTTCCTTTAACTTTATGTTAATTACCTGCTCTTAGAAAGCACCTTTCATTGCTGCATAGGTCCAGGAAAGTTTACTTTCATCGGCACCAACTGTGGGAGCAGTAACCACTGTAGCGAATGTTGTTGGGTCCCAAGCTGAAATAGCGCCTGATTTATCCATGAATACTTCAGCAAGCGTTTTCCCTGCCGAATAATTGGTCATGTCTATTTCGATTGAGGCAAAGTTCAACAAACCATTTTCGAAGTTGTACGCACCGCCCGTTTCATCAATTTCCCAATCACCTGCATCATCAAATCCTGAGATGTAGATGTTCTGAACGGTACCCATTGCTGAATCACGGAAGTCAGCAATCTCCGCAGTCATGCCGTAGAGGGTTCCGTTAGTAGCAGTAAAACCTGCACCAGTTGTGCCTTCTGGACCATCTACTTCCATGCCATGATCTGAATCTGGGCCTGCAATGTACACGAAGTTATCAATGGTACCTGAATAAGCTTGATCAATGTCGTAGGCATCATCACCTTGCGCCCAAACAACAATGTTAGACGCATCGACAGAGCCGCCAAAGAATTCTACGCCGTCATCCACGTTTGCTACTACTTCGATATGGTTAACTACTGTGGCAGAACCAACACCGGCTAGTGTAATTCCGTTGATTTCATTACCGTCACCTATCAAGGTTCCGCCGTGACGAACACTGACGTATTCGATAGAACCAGAATTATCTGCTGCATTTGTACCGCCATACACAGCGTAGGCCTCGTTTGCAGGAAGACCTTCAATGAGTGCAGTGGCTGCATCCGCTGAAATAGGTGCATAACCTAAAACGATTAGGCCGCCCCAAAGACCTGCGTCTGTTTCATCTAGGTTGGTGCCTGCTTGCTCGCCCACGGTTATGTTGTCTAAAATCGATGTCATAATGATCGGAGCACTTTCTGTTCCTTGGGCATCAATCTTTCCACCTTGCGCGATGATTAAAGTAGATGCATTTGCACCGTCTCCTTCTTTGCCTTTAATGATTGTCCCAGGTTCAATGGTAAGTTCTATTCCTTCCGGAACAACAACGCGACCGTTTAGTACGTAGATGGAATCTCCACTCCAAGTTTCATTCGCTGATAGAACACCAGCTTTGTTTACTTCTAATGGATTCAGGTTTGGGTCTACTGGACCACCACCGTTTCCACCACATGATGCGAGTAGTGTGGCCGCAGCTGCGGTGGTAATTAGTTTGTTGAAATTCATTTTTATCATTTCTTGTTTTTTAACACTGCAAACAAAACGGAGCTATGTTAATCGGAGGTTAAGCATTCTTAAACCTTCTGTAAGTCCTCGTTTTGAGATTATTATGATTTTGTAAAGGCAATGTAAACCGCTGAAATAGGTGCTTCTCTTGTGATATTTTATCGATTGAAAATGTAACTTTGGTTAATTAATTGAACAGAACTATGAAGGCTTCCAAAGCAAAGATTTTATTGGTTGATGACGAACCGGATATCCTTGAAATCGTTGAATACAATCTAAAAAATGAGGGATACAAGGTATACACAGCCTCAAGCGGTATAGAAGGAGTCTCACTCGCTAAAGAAGTAAAGCCAGATTTGATATTGCTTGATGTAATGATGCCAGAAATGGATGGTATTGAGGCTTGTGATCAAATCCGGAAAATCCCAAGTTTAGAACATACTATCATTGCTTTCCTTACTGCTCGAGGCGAAGATTATTCACAAGTAGCTGGTTTTGAGGCAGGTGCAGATGATTACATTACTAAACCTGTTAAACCTAAAGTGCTTACTTCCCGACTAAAAGCTCTTTTACGTAGGCGGCCAACCGCAGGTCAGAAAGTTCCGGAGCGCATGAATCTGGGTGATTTGACTATTGATCCAGAACGCTATCATATTGAACTTGGTGGTAATGTATTAGACTTGCCAAGAAAGGAGTTTGAATTACTTAGTCTTTTAGCCAGCAAGCCAGGAAGAGTCTTTTTAAGAGAAGAGATTATGGATAGAATTTGGGGCACTTCTGTAATTGTTGGTGGTCGCACAATTGACGTACATATTAGAAAGTTGCGAGAAAAAATTGGAGATGATCGCATAAAAACGGTAAAAGGTGTAGGCTATAAATTTGAGGCTCAAGATTGATGAAGTTGGGTCGACTCATTCCTGTATCCCTTGTATTGGCTTTGCTATTTACAGGATTTGGTGTAGGGTTATTCTATTTGAAAGTCCAGAATCCATCTGTATCTAATATTATTTGGTTGCTATTGTTTTTTCTTGGGGTTTTGGGACTTTTAATGGTTGCGATTTATAGAAATATAACATTGAAAATTCGTGGTATTCAAGAGCGAATTCTAGCCGGAGGCATTGAATCTATTGACATAAACTCTAATAAAACCATGACACTAGAAATGCTTGAGGTGGCAGTAGATGATTGGACAGCCAAACAAGCACGGGTTGTTGAGGAATTAGAGAGTCGTGAAGAGTTTCGCAGGGAATACATGGGTAATGTAAGTCACGAACTCAAGACTCCTATATTTAATATACAGGGGTATGTGTTAACCCTTCTGGATGGTGCAAAAGACGACCCTAAGATTGCGGCAAAGTTTCTCAAAAGAACAGCCAAGTCTGTTGAACGCATGACTTCACTAATTAAAGATATGGATGTTCTCTCAAAAGTGGAATCTGGGCAATACGACATTCGACTTGAACCAGTTCAACTAGGCGTTCTAATAGAAGACACCCTTCAAGGCGTTGAATCATTTGCTAGAAAAAATGACGCTGAAATATCTGTTGAATTGAAGGTTGATGAACAGTATGAAGTTCTTTGCGATTCAGCTAGAATAGAGCAAGTGTTAGATAATCTTATTGTGAATGCAATAAAGTATAGTGATAAGAATAAGCAGGTCAAACTGGTGGTTGAAGAAGTCGAATCCAAATTACAATTTAGTGTAATTGATAATGGGTTTGGAATTCCTCAAAAAGACTTAGGCAGGGTTTTCGAACGATTTTATCGAGTGGACAAGGCACGTTCTAGAGATGCTGGTGGTTCAGGCCTGGGTCTCTCAATTGTCAAGCACATTATTGATAGACACAAGGAAACTATTGTAGTGCATTCTAAGGAGGGCAAGGGTACCGAATTTAAGTTTACTTTGGCCAAAGCATAATCGTTTATAACCTCTTGCTTGGTTGGTGTGCCTCACGCTTTATTCCCCGTATTTTTGAATCAAACCCAATGTATCGCCACTATGGAATGGAGTCCTGATTTGATGAAAAAGCTTGAAGCCCTGCGCTCCAAGATTGAACTAACGGGTCAAGATTTTGAGACCTATGTCAACGGCTGGCAATTACAGCGTTTTCAAAATTATTGGGACTACATACAATTGGATACCCTTTTGAGTTTGCAACGTCCTGTGACTCAAGTAGAGGACGAGCCCATATTTATTATATACCATCAGATTACAGAGCTGTATTTTAAATTGGCTCGAATTGAGATTGATGCCATTGCGAAGAACGAAGCAAATACAGTAGAAGTTTTTACCGAGCGCATTCATCGAATCAATCGCTACTTTGGCGCACTCAGAGGAAGTTTCGGCGTGATGGAGCTGGGGATGAAGAAAGAAGAGTTTTTGGCCTTTAGAGATGCCCTTGCACCAGCATCGGGCTTTCAAAGTGTGCAATATCGAATCATCGAGTTAGGTTGTGCCCCGCTGATCAACATTGTGAGTGAAGGGCGTCGTGGTGAATTAAAGGATGCCAATATCGAAGCGCAAATGGACGGTATTTACTGGAAAAATGGTGCGACCCGAGAGGACAATGGCAAGCCTGCCTACACAGCTACTCAATTTATGGATAAGTATTGGGACGACTTGCTCTTCACAGCAGAGGCCTATGAACATTGTAATATCTGGGTTCGTTTCCAACAATTACGAAAAAAAGCCGATGATGAGCAGCGCAAGCAACTCGAGGATGCTTTACGCGCGTTGGATTTGAACATCAACGTCAATTGGCCCCTGCAGCACTATAAAACAGCTGTGCGCTATTTGTCTAAAAAGCCTACCGATATTCCCGCTACGGGAGGGACCAATTGGCAGAAATATCTCCCGCCACGGTTTCAACGGCGCATATTCTTTCCAGAACTTTGGACAGAACAGCAAAAAGCTGAATGGGGAAAAAGTTGGGTCCACGAAGTATTAGCAGAATTAGAAGGATCACACTAAATGAGTACCAAAAAAACGGCATGGATTGCAGTGGCATCCATTTTCTTAGTGTTGATTATATGGGTGATTTCAGCTAATGAAGTTGAAGATGTTAAACAGATAGAATCAACGGAACAAATTGAAAAAGAACCTTCGTATTACTTAACCTTACCTTCAGATACCTTGAGATTTGAGCAGCATCAAGTAAAGGCCGGAGAAAGTTTTGGCGCGTTGCTTGGTAAGAGAGGAATCAGTACCAGCCAAATCTATCAAATTGCGGCAGCAGTAGAAGATAACTTTAATGTACGTAGGATTCGCGCTGGGGTAGAAGTACAATTTGCTACGGGTGATAGTTCATTGTTTCCAGCGTATTTTATTTATCCCGAAAGCAAATTTGAGTATTGGATTATTGGCTTAACGGACTCCATTTTCGCCAAAAAGGTAGAAAAACATAGGGAGGTGCGTCAGCGAGCCATTTCTGGCACTATTGATGACGCATTATACCTGAGCGTTGGTCGAGCAGGAGGAACTCAAGCACTTGCAATGTCTTTGGTAGAAGTGTATGCCTGGAGTATAGACTTTTTTAGGCTTCAAAAAGGCGATGCTTTTTCTGTTCTTTACGAAGAAGAATACGTAGATGATACCATCTATGTGGGGCTGAAAAGGATTGTCGCAGCCAATCTTACTCATGTGGGAAATGACTTTTATGCATTTCCATATGAAAATGAATTGGGTTTCAATGACTATTACGATGAGGATGGACGAAGTTTGAGAAAGACTTTCCTCCGTGCTCCGCTGAATTTCACTAGAATATCTTCAAGATACAGTGGACGAAGGTTTCATCCCGTTCAAAAAAGGTGGAAAGCCCACTTGGGGACGGATTATGCTGCACCTACGGGCACACCAATCATGTCTACTGCAGACGGCGTTATTATTGCAGCAAAGTATACTTCAGCTAATGGTAACTACGTAAAAGTTCGTCACAACAGCACCTACACCACTCAGTACTTGCATATGAGCAAGATTAAGCCGGGAATAAAAAATGGCGTTCGAGTAAAACAAGGTGATATTATTGGTTACGTCGGGTCTACAGGTTTAGCAACTGGGCCGCACGTCTGTTACCGCTTTTGGGTGAACGGCAAGCAAGTGGATCCCTACAAGCAAAAACTTCCGGATGCGAAGCCTTTAGAAGGGGAGCGAATGGACGCATACAAATCTTACATGGCGTCGCTTAAAGAAGAGCTTGACGCCCTTTAGGTATGTTGGATTTTTTGAATTAGCCAATAACAATATTGATGATACGGCCAGGCACCACAATCATCTTTCGTACTTGTTTATCGCCAATATGACCAGCGGTACGCTCGTCTTCCATCACAGCCTTCTCTATGTCTTCCTTTCCCATATCCAATGGTAATTCCAATTGGAAACGAACTTTCCCGTTAAAGGAAACAGGATAGTTCTTGCTGCTTTCTACCAAGTAGCTTTCATTGTGCGCTGGATACGCAGCGTGAGTTACGGAACCTTCACCACCAAGCTTCTCCCAAAGTTCCTCAGATAGGTGCGGCGCGAACGGTGAAATAAGTCTCACAAGAGGCTCAAGCACCTCGCGGTTGTTGGCTTTTAGTTCAGTCAATTCATTCGTAGCAATCATAAATGCACTAACTGAGGTATTAAAGCTGAAGTTCTCAATGTCTTCGTTCACCTTTTTGATACAGGTATGCGCGGCTTTTAGCGCTTTTTTATCGGCCGGTGAATTGCTCACATTAAACGCACCGTTTTGGTGGAATAGTTTCCAAAATTTACGTTGGAATCCGGCGACGCCAGATAGACCTTGCGTATTCCAAGGTTTACTTTGCTCTATGGGGCCTAAAAACATTTCATACATACGCAAAACGTCTGCACCATATTTTTCTACGATATCGTCTGGATTGGTTACGTTGAATTTAGACTTCGACATTTTCTCTACCTCGCGGCTGCAGATGTACTTTCCATCTTCAAGGATGAATTCCGCATTCTCATATTCTTCACGCCATAACTTAAAAGCGTCTACGTCTAGTTCGTCTCCTTGCAAAAGACTCACGTCTGCATGAATGGCCTGCGTTTCGTGGTCGTCCTTGAGTCCAGCGCTTACAAAGGTGTTGGTTCCATTAATTCTATGAACGAAGGCACTAATGCCTTGGATCATCCCTTGGTTGATCAACTTCTTGAACGGTTCATCAAAGCTAATGAAGCCCATATCATACAAGAATTTCGTCCAAAAGCGCGAATACAAAAGGTGTCCCGTTGCATGTTCTGAACCGCCTATATATAGGTCAACTTGGTTCCAGTATTCCATGCTTGGTTTACCTACAAATTCCGCATCATTGTGTGCATCCATGTATCGCAAGAAATACCAAGAAGATCCTGCCCAACCAGGCATTGTTGTAGTTTCAAGTGGATGGCTATTGTAGCTCCAATTTTTGGCACGCGCTAGCGGTGGCTCTCCGTCTTGGGTAGGCAGATAAGCATCTACCTCAGGTAGTGTTAAAGGAAGGTCATCTAATGGTATTGTTTTTGGAATGCCGTTGTCATAGTAGATTGGGATGGGCTCTCCCCAGTAACGTTGTCGTCCAAATATGGCATCCCGCAATTTATATTGGGTAGCGCCCTTGCCGTAGCCGATTTCTTCTAAGTGCTCAATCATCTTAGCCTTGGCGTCCATGCATTCCATGCCGTCAAGGAAATCTGAATTAATCATTTTTCCTTCTTTGGCTTCAAAGGCCTCCACGCTTACATTGCCACCAGCAACAACTTCCACAACTTCAAGTTCAAAGTGTTTTGCGAAGGCATAATCACGGCTATCATGACCTGGAACGGCCATAACTGCTCCTGTTCCGTAACTAGCTAAGACGTAATCCCCAATCCAAATAGGCACCTTTGCCCCACTAATAGGGTGTAGGGCATAGGCTCCAGTGAAACAACCGCTAATGGTTTTGGTATCGGCCATTCGGTCTCTCTCGCTGCGCGCGGCAGCTTTTGCTTGGTAGGCTGCTACGGCCTCCCGTTGGTCGGCCGTTGTGATTTCTTGAACCAATTCATGTTCTGGTGCTAAGGTCACAAACGTGGCGCCAAATAGAGTATCTGGTCGGGTTGAAAATACTTCAATTTGTCTATGATGACCTTGTATATCAAAAAAGATGGCTGCGCCAACGGATTTTCCAATCCAATTGCGCTGAGTTTCTTTTAAAGAGGTACTCCAATCAATGCGCTCCAAGCCTTCTAATAGGCGGTCTGCGAAGGCGGTAATTCGCATAGACCATTGCATCATTTTCTTTTGAATAACCGGGTGTCCGCCTCGCTCACTTAGACCGTCTTTCACTTCGTCGTTCGCCAAAACAGTACCTAAGGCAGGACACCAGTTCACATTGCTTTCGCTACGGTATGCCAATCGGTAGTTCAGCAACGTATTGGCCTTTTTGGCATCATTCATTGCTACCCATTCTCCGACGCTGAAGCTTAATTCTTCAGTTTGAGCAGCATTCAAACCTTCCGTGCCATGAGCCTCAAAATGCGCTATGAGTGTATCAATATGTCTACTCATGCCCTTGTTATGGTCGTACCAAGCATCAAAGAGTTGAATGAATATCCACTGCGTCCATTTATAGTATGACGGATCCGTAGTTTTGAATTCACGCGACCAATCCAATCCGAAACCTATATTGTCTAATTGTTGGCGGTAGCGTTCAGTATTTATTTCTGTTGTTCTTTCTGGGTGTTGGCCGGTTTGGATGGCATATTGTTCTGCTGGTAATCCAAAGGCATCATATCCCATGGGGTGAAGGACGTTGAATCCCTTTTGTTTCTTGAAACGACCGTAGATATCTGAAGCGATATAGCCAAGTGGATGACCTACGTGTAGGCCCGCACCTGAAGGGTAAGGAAACATGTCCAAAACATAGAATTTTGGTTTGTCCTGTGAAGAAGATGCATGGTAGGTGCCTTCAGCGGCCCATTTAGCCTGCCATTTCTTGTCAATTTCCTGATGATTGTACTCCATATCGTTAAAGAAGTGTTGAACACGCGCGAAATTAGTGAATGCACGGCAGGAATTACTATTTTCGCTCCGATGAGTTCCAAAGAACAAAAATTTACAGCGTCCCGAGTGCGGTCTTCCTACATCAGTGTAGTGATTTCTATGACTTTGGTATTATACGTCTTGGGCCTTTTGGGTACTTTGGTGTTGAGCGCCAATAACTTATCTAGAGCGGTACGAGAGAATTTCACCTTTACTTTAGTGCTAGAGGAGGCCATTGAAGAGGTAGATCTCAAAACTTTACTGAAAACACAACAGTTGGCACCCTATGCTAAAAGTGCAGTTTTAGTCACTAAAAAAGAGGCTGCTGAAAGTCTAGAAGCTGCACTTGGTGAAGATTTTGTGGAATTTTTAGGCTATAATCCTCTAAGTAATACCATTGATATCAATTTGCAATCAGAAATGGTCGCTTCGGGTGATTTAGATGCTTTGAAGACTAAGATGATGCAGGAAGAGTATGTGAAAGATGTGCTGTATGACCGTGACTTGGTTGCATTAGTTAATGAGAATATTGAAAAAATATCATACGTTTTATTTGGTGCATCTTTGGTTTTGTTAATCGTAGCTTTAGCACTAATTCATAGTAGTATTCGACTGACAATTTATTCTAAGCGTTTTCTTTTAAAGACCATGCAGCTCGTAGGCGCAACTTCAACCTTCATCCGTAGGCCGTATATATTCAATGCACTTCTTTTAGGGGTTATAGCTGCGCTGTTGTCCATGGGACTACTCGTAGCAACTGGATACGGGAGTACTGTCTATTTTCCGGGTCTTGTAGAGCTCTTCTCGCAGGAGGTACTTATTATGGTGGGACTATCACTTCTTGGCATTGGCTTAATCGTACCGGGAGTAAGTACGGCAATAGCGATTCGCAGATATTTAAAATTAAGAACTAACGAATTATATTTTTAATTATGAAAAACAAAGAAACATTCCTCTTTGACCGCAGAAAGTACATGATACTTATTGCTGGATTAGTTATGCTAGCAATTGGCTTTGGGCTTATGCTTGGCGGCGGTTCTGAAAATCCAACAGAATTTAACCCTGAGATATTCAGTGCCAAACGCGTAGGAATTGCTCCTTGGTTTTTATTTATAGGTCTTCTGTTGCCAATAGTTGCCATTATGATTCCTAAGAAAAGCGTTTAACACCCAATTGCATGACACCAATTCAAGCCTTCTTTTTAGGCCTTGTTCAAGGCCTAACGGAATTTTTACCAGTAAGCTCTTCGGGTCATCTTGAGATTGCTAAGGCACTTTTTGGGCTCGATTTGACAGGTAAAGAAAGTCTCACTTTTGATGTTGTAGTGCATGCTGGCACTGCTTTGAGTACCATCGTAGTTTTTCGCAAAGACATAGGAAAAATAATCAGCGGATTGCTGAAGTTCCAATGGAATGCAGAAACAAAATTCGCCTTGTTTATAGTGTTGTCCATGGTACCTGCAGGAATCATAGGTTTATGCTTTGAAGAAGAGATAAGCGCATTATTTGAAGGTCAATTACTATTAATTGGCATCACACTTACGGTTACTGGATTTTTGCTTTTCCTTGCAGACAAGGCAAGAGTTACAGATAAAGAAGTAAAAGGGTGGGATGCTTTAATTATTGGATTAGCCCAAGCTGTTGCTATTTTGCCTGGTATATCTAGAAGCGGTTCTACCATTGCTACTTCTGTATTACTGGGAGTAGATAGAGCAAAGGCGGCACGATTTTCTTTCCTAATGGTGCTCCCTATTATATTAGGTAAGGCACTGCTAGATGCAAAGGATATAGTTGCTGGAGAAGCGGTAGGTGCTGACGTCAGCCCATTTGCGCTCATTCTTGGTTTACTCGCTGCGTTTTTCAGTGGAATTATGGCTTGTAATTGGATGCTTTCAATTGTGAAAAGAAGTCAATTGAAGTATTTCTCTTTTTATTGTTTTGCATTAGCGGTTATTGTTGTAATTAGCCAATTCATTTAGATAAATGACTGCAGAGGAAGTAAAGGCAGGACAAGTTTTACTCGTTGATAAACCTCTAGAATGGACAAGTTTTCAGGCAGTAGCGAAAATTAGGTTTGCCTTGCAAAAAGAGTTTGCCCTCAAAAAGCTCAAAGTGGGTCATGCGGGTACTTTAGATCCTCTCGCCACAGGCTTACTTATTATTTGTGTGGGTAAAAAGACCAAAGAGATTTCCTCTTACATGGGGCTCAACAAACAATATATAGCCGAGATTACTTTTGGTGGTACTACTCCTTCGTATGATTTAGAAAGTGAAATAAACGAATCGTTCAACACTGGACATATTAATCGGGCAGCCATAGAATCCGTTCTTCCGGAATTCTTGGGAACCATTCAACAAAATCCACCTATTTTTTCAGCGATTAAGCAAGGTGGTGTTCGTATTTATGAGAAGGCTCGTGCAGGGGAAGAAGTTACCGTTGAACCACGAGAGATCATGATTCATGGTTTAGACATTATCTCCTTCCAAGACAATAAGCTTGTACTTCAAGTAGATTGTGGGAAAGGAACCTATATTCGCTCTTTGGCGCACGATTTGGGAAAAGCGCTCCATTCCGGCGCTCATTTGAGTGGACTGCGACGAACAAAAATTGGTACTTACACTGCGGAAGGCGCTAAAAATCCAATGGAGTGGGCCGATTATTTTAGCAAAATACTTGAATCCTAATCAAGGTATTTGCTCTTCCACAAATTGCTGTTGAAGTTCTTCATCCGGCTAAAACCATAGAGAGCGGTCATAGCTCCCGTGGAAAAAACCATCCAAAAGAAGAAAATTACACGAAGGTGCAAGATGGTGCCCGTGTCTTTTGGGCCTCTCATTAGACTTTCAGGAAATAAAAGAGCAACTAGCATGCAGAACCCAAAAACTGATTTCATCAAACTTTCAAAATCTCTAAAAGGGTATACTAAAATTTTTCGCAGCGGATGCAGATCTTTACCCCACTGCGCAATCAAATAATAGTAGTTGCCTCCCATTGGAACAAATAGCAAAGGATCTTTATCTTTTTCTGCAAGCTTAAACATGCCTGCTGGAGCAATCATTTTGAATCCTTTAATCTCCTTGTCTTGCTGTTGCTCAAATGCCTTAATGGCATCCAAAGCTTCAGAAGGAAATGTGCCATTAAATCGTTTTGAATCAAGAAAGCGCAACCGGTAATCAATACAGAGTTTTTGAATGTCATTAATGTGAAAGATTCGATTCACGTCCAGCGTATCAAAATTCAAATCCTCTTGATTTCCATTAGAAGAAAATAGATTACCTAAAATACGCTCACCCTCATTGGGCTTGGACAATAAGACTTTAAAACCCTCAAGAACGTCCGCGTTTGTAGGTTCATTGTTTTTGGATCGAATGTTGTTCAGTTTGTCTAGAAGGTTGATTCCCATGCTAAATAAATTTCTTTTATTGGGGAACAAATGGCGTTATAGATTTAACAAAGTACGTACTTGCATTGTTCAATAACAATTGCTTTATCAAAAACTTGACAACGGGGGGTCCCAAATCGTACATTTGCGCCTCATCTTTTAAAAATTTCAAAGCCCGTAAGCTATGAAAATGAAACTTTCACACTTCGCATACGATCTTCCAAAGGAACTCGTCGCGCAGGAACCAACCGTGCACAGAGACGATAGCAGGTTGATGGTAGTCCACAAGGATACCGGCGAAATAGAGCACAAGCATTTTCACCAACTCATTGATTATTTCGAAGACGGTGATGTAATGGTGCTTAACAACACTAAGGTTTTTCCTGCTCGTATGTGGGGAAATAAAGAAAAAACCGGTGCGCGCATTGAGGTATTCTTATTGCGTGAATTAAACGCTGAAAGTCGCTTGTGGGACGTATTAGTAGACCCTGCTAGAAAGATTCGTATCGGAAATAAGTTGTACTTCGGTGAAGACGATTCTTTAGTTGCTGAGGTAATAGACAATACTACCTCACGTGGACGCACACTCAGATTTTTGTTTGACGGCTCTTATGAAGAGTTTCGTGCTAAGTTGAAGGAGATGGGAGAAACCCCGCTTCCAAAATATATTGATCGAGAACCAACAGAAGAGGATAGCGAACGTTATCAAACTATTTTTGCAAAAGAAGAAGGGGCTGTTGCAGCTCCGGTAGCCGGACTACATTTTTCTAAACATTTGATGAAGCGCCTTGAAATTAAAGGCGTTCATTTGCCAGAATTGACCCATCACGTTGGCTTAGGCACCTTCCGTCCAGTGGAAGTGGAAGATTTGAGTAAGCATAAAATGGATAGCGAGCAATTTTTCATGCCTCAAGCCACAGCAGATGTAGTGAATGAAGCTTTGGTTCAAAACCGTCGTGTATGTGCTATTGGCACAACCACGGTTCGAACATTGGAAAGTTCATTGACCACTGGCGGTCGCATTACGGAAACAGAAGGATGGACAAATAAATTTATCTTCCCACCGTATGAAGTACAAATTCCAAATGCCATGGTGACGAATTTTCACCCTCCTGGCTCTACGCTTTTGATGATGAATAGCGCATTGATGGGACATGATTTGGCCATGCATGCAATTAATGAAGCAATCAAAGAAAAATATCGATTCTTGGCTTTTGGTGATGCAATGTTGATCATCTAAACTTGCCAAAGCAAAAGATACAAGCCCTGCCTATTAAGGCGGGGCTTTTTATTTGATTTTATTAAAAGCATCTAGGTATTGACCGGCAATACTTTCCCAATTAAAAGATGCACGAATTCGATTTCTAGAAAGTTCCCGTTGCTTCAATTTAATTTCTTGATTTGGCAGATTTCTTAGTAAGTCAGACAGCTCATTGTGGTCGCTCCATAATGCACCTAAACCACCAAGTGTACTTGCGTTGAACGGATTATTATGCGCTAAAATAAAAGCGCCACACCCCATGGCTTCTAACAGAGCAGGATTGGTACCGCCTGCGCTGTGCCCATGCAGATACGCATCGCAGTTCAAACGCAGTTCATTGAGTATGTTTTTATCATACACTGTACCTGGAAAATAGATGGAAGAACAATCCTTAAATCTTTTTTGCAGTTGACGTCCGTATCGATTCGTATAATCTCCAATGGTGATAAGCATCTTACCACTTTGCTTTACGGCCTCCAGGATCTCTTCAATATGATTGTCTGGCTGAATTCTCCCAATGTGAAGCACGTAATCTGTATGAGGTAAATTCATCTTATTGAGAGCAGATGAATCAGATTGTTCTACAACTTCTGCTCCATAAGCAATTGTAGTGCAAGGAGTAGAGTATTTATTTAAATATTCTGCAATCATAGGGTTGTCAGCAACTAAAAGTTTTGAACGTCTAACCCCTATGCGTTCAGACCAGCGTAAGAAAATAGATAGTACACCGCGGTATTTGGCTCTTCGGTGTTCAATTCCGTCCATATTGATTACCGTTTTTGACTTTGGCCAAAGAAAAGACCAAATGGCAGAGGTGGTATAACCTAGCTGAAGGTAGATGTCAAAATCTTCTTTTCGCGCATCTATAATACATAGGTAATCGTAGATGAATTGGCCCGCTAAACCAATGGTGTGCTCTGGATTAAAAATGTGCTTAACCCGCACTCCTTCGTGAAATTCAACTTTTTCTGGATGGTCACTTGTTGCATAAACAACTACTTCATGACCTGCTCGCACCCACAAAGGGGCTACACGTTCTGCCATCTCCTCAAAACCGCCGTAACGGTTTGGTATACCCCTTGATCCAAGTACTGCAATTTTCACAGGACTAAATGTAGGATTTTTGAAGGGGATAGTAGAACTTCTAAAGAAACCTAAACACTTAATTCATGAATTTCAATAATTCTTCAGGTCCTTGGACACAAGAACATTTATTAAGCTTTGTCCTTAACGGTGCCAGCAAGTTTCAAGATGTAGAAAAGATGGCACAGGAGTTCTCCATACATTTTAAAAGCCTCTCTCAACTCATGCAAATGGATGAGCGTTCATTGATGAATATTAGAGGAATTGGACCGGTCAAGGCGAAACAAATCATGGCGGTTGTAGCGCTCTATAAGGAATGGAATCGCCCTGAAAAATTACCTCAAAGCATAAAAAGGAGCGCAGATGCAATTCCACATTTTAACGCTCTTCAATCCCTATCTCATGAAGAATTCCATGTATTATATTTAAACAGGGCTCATACGCCGCTAAATTGTCAATGCTTGTTCAAAGGTGGAATTACCGGAACCGTTACAGATGTAAGAGTAGTCATGAAGAAAGCAATTATATGGGGTGCCACAGCAATGATTGTAGCCCATAATCATCCTTCAGGCGCGCTTTACCCTAGTGAAAATGACAAACGAACGACTAAAAAGCTTGTTTCAGCCGCAAAAACATTAGATCTGACCGTTTTAGACCATCTAATTGTGACGCGTAGTGGCTACTTTAGCTTTTCAGATCAAGGTTTGATGTAAATGGGAGCGGCACGTTACTTGCAGAATTGGAGAGAATTTTTGGGTACCTACGACCATTGGCGATTCCTTTTCGCAGAATGGAATAAGTTGATTTATTTAAAGCCCTATCTCAACGACCTTAGTGAAGCACAAAAAGAACAATGCCTTCATCATGCGGCAAAATGGCTTATTCATGCCCACCAACAAGGTTCCTCTGACGGCTGCGGCACCTTCTATTTTCATTCCGGATGGACTAGTGATTACCCAGAAACAACTGGTTATATCATTCCTACACTGTTGCGCTATTCCGCCTATCAAAATTCTCAATGGGCGCAGCAGGCAGAATCTACAGCTCTTAGAGCGGGTGAGTGGCTATTGACCATTCAAAAAGATGACGGCGGCTGGCCAGGGGGCTATGTAGCACAAAATCGTCCTTCTGTTGTATTTAATAGCGGTCAAATTTTAAGGGGATTATACAGTCTCTATAAACATACCGGAGAGGCCAAATGGAAAGATGCTGCAGAGCGCTGTATTCTATGGATTTGGGACCAATTGGACCAACAGGGAAGATTTAGCACAAATGATTATATGGGTGCGATTCGTGTATATGGTACCTATGTTGTGGCACCTATTTTAGATTGGTCGGTACATTTTGAAACGCAATCACAACAATGGAGAGCCCTTGCACAACGCCATTTAAATTGGGTTTGTACCCAACAAAATCAGCAGGGCTGGTTTGCCAATTGCGATAATACACAAAACAAAAATGACAAACCCATTATACATACATTGGCTTATACTATAGACGGATTGTGGAATGCTGGTCTTACTCTAGATAATGAAGATTTTAAATCAGCGGCTTTGTTACCTGCTCGAGTATTAGCAACAGATTTTTTAACCCGTGGTATTTTAAGCGGGCGCTATTCTTCAAATTGGACCGGGACGGAAGCATTCATACCAACTGGTGGGGCGCAGCTGGCCATAGTTTGGGAAAGCATGTTTGAGGCTACCGGTGAAGCTATTTGGCAAAAGGCTTACTTACAAATGAATAGACTCTTATGTGTAATAGCGCGAAGAGGCGCTAGAGAGGGTGCGGATTCTCTTGGAGCGCTTCCAGGAAGTTTCCCCTTCTGGGGTAGGTATGAACCGTTCGGACTCCCCAATTGGGCAACTAAATATTTTTTAGATTCCTTACTCAATGAACGCTAAAGATATTCTTAGAAATTTGCTCCCCACTTTCGCCCTTTCCTGGAATCGGAAAAGAAAAAAAGTGCAGTTACGCAAGCAGTTGGAAGCCAAGCGTGCTGCGGGTTCAATTTGGACTGCTCCCAAGCTCGTTTCAGCATTTAAAGAAGCTGGAATCGATCCTGAAAAAGACCTGCTTGTTCACAGTTCTCTGAGTAAAATAGGATATGTTGAAGGCGGTGCGTCAACGGTGGTACATGCACTCTTGGAATTTTTAGAACCAACTTCCACCTTGTTGATGCCTACTTCTCCGGTAGTAACCTTGCAGGCGGAACACGATTTGGACGTATTTGATGTAGCTAATACCCCCTCAAAAATGGGATCAATTACAGAATTCTTTAGGTCGACTATTGCAGAATACAGAAGTGCACATCCCTTAGAACCGGTATCTGCATATGGCCCAAGAGCAAGAAAATATACCGAATTACACCATACCGATTCTACCGCATATGGCGTGAACAGTCCCTGGCTAAAGCATATGGAATTTGCAGGCCAAATTTTGTATTTAGGAACTACTTTAATCAATTCGGGTACTAGCCTGCACGCAGTAGAAGATTTCATAACACATGAGAAATTTAAGTTTCCAATCTATCTTGACCAGCGGAGAACTTTTCATGTAGTAAACGAAGGACGCCGTTTAAGTATAACATCAACTGTACACAACCCCGAGTGGAGCCGGAAAAGACAATGCGACGGACTCATTCCTTTATTAGAGGAAAACGGTTGTCTTAAAAGAATAATCATTGGAGAGGCCCCATCACTTCTAGTAGATGCAGCCAAAATGAAATCCATACTTTTGGAAGAATATGCAAAAAGAGGCGTTACCATGTATACACCCCAAGGTTCATGAATAGAATTTTAATCACCGGTGCCGGAGGAGGAATTGCTAGAGCAATAATCCCAGTTCTTCATGAACTAGGGCACAGCCTCTTACTGACCACACGTTCAAGAATACAGGAGTTAAAAACTTACCTAGAAGAACAAGGAATTAAGGCTGCAGTAAAAAGCGCTGACCTCACTATTGATGAGGATGTGGAGGAGCTATTCAACTGGGTGAATGATCAAGGCGGTCTGGATGTCTTGGTAAATAATGCAGGAATTGCTCATGCTGCTGCATCGTGGAAATTGAGCGCACAAGAAATGGAGCAATTGTTTCAAGTAAATTTCTTTTCTGCGGTACGTTGCTCTTCAAAGGCGCTGGCTCTTATGAGGGTTCAGGAAAGCGGGAGGATAATAAATATAAGTTCTGTAGTGGCACATAAACCAAGCTTTGGCACGAGTGGTTATGCAGCCACTAAGAGTGCACTAGAAGGATATGCACGCGGTATAGCTGTAGATGTCGCTAATAAGGGAATAACAGCAAATACAATTGCTTACGGATATATGGAAGCAGGTATGCTATATGATGTGCCAGAACCCATGCTTGAAGAGATTAAAAAAACCAT
Organism: Cryomorphaceae bacterium; assembly: GCA_038139395.1. Taxonomy (GTDB): domain Bacteria; phylum Bacteroidota; class Bacteroidia; order Flavobacteriales; family Schleiferiaceae; genus UBA10364. The sequence goes on along the minus strand of JAYOSU010000012.1, from coordinate 27,297 downwards.
TCCCGTTGGCAGGTTTGGTGATGCTACTCAAATAGGACACACCATAAATTATTTAATTAATAGTCCATTTACCTCGGGGCAAACGATTCACCTAAACGGCGGACAATGGATGCCTTGATAGCACTGTATTCCAAAGAGACTTCTAGCCGATTTATATGGGCTGCTCGTGTGTTCTTCAAAGATGCAATGAAATGTGAATTGAGGATTTACACCAATGAATCAGAATTTAAGAACGCTGCAGGCATAAAAATCAACTACAGTCCGGAAAATATTAAAGGCGCTTTCCACATTTCTCCCCAAGGCCTTCTTTGGGAAAATGAACTGGTTGAACAAGACTTTCAATGCGCCCAATGGGAAGATCTGGTTATATTTTGTACGCGTACTATTGGCGACCTTCCCTTTGATCCGCTTTCTGGGACATTTTACTTGGCATCTCGTTATGAAGAATATTTGCCATTCATAGCAGATGAACACGGCCGATTTCCCGCAGAAGAAAGTTTTGCGTTTAAAAATGGTTTTTTGGATAAGCCCATCATCAATCTTTGGGCGCTAAAATTAGGCAAGCAGTTATTTGGGGATGCATTTAGTCTTTCAGATCACTATAGATTCGAACCAACCTTGGATATAGACAACATGTTTGCCTACAAAGGGAAAGGGTCACTTCGAATTATTGGAGCCTACCTAAGGGATATCAGGAATTTCGACTGGTTTTCTTGGCGTTACAGAACAGCAGTAATATTTGGTTTCAAAAAAGATCCTTACGATACGTTTCGAAAACAGCGTAACTGGTGTAAAAAATACGGGGTTAAGCTGCGGTATTTTATGTTGCTATCTAAGTTTGCACCCTACGATAGAAATGTGAGTCCTTATAGCACAGATGCAGCAGTTAAGCTCCGTGAGTTAGCAGATTGGACAGAAGTTGGCATTCATCCCTCGTATGCTTCAGACAGTGATGAGGAGACCATACGTGTGGAGAAAGATAGGTTAGAAACAATCTTGAGAAGACCGGTAGTACACAGCAGACAGCATTATTTAAAGATGAAGATGCCGCTCACATTTAGAACTTTAGTGAATATGGGAATTAAACACGATCATAGCATGGGCTATGCTGAAATTCCAGGATACCGCGCTAGCATTGCTGTTCCCTATTCCTTTTATGACTTAGAATTCGAAAGTATTTTACCCTTGACCATTCATCCGTTTGTTTACATGGATACAACATATTCCATGTATGCAGGGAAAACCGCCGAAGAATCCAAAGAAGAAATGATGATATGGCACGAGCAGCTCAAAGAAGTAGGCGGATTTTACAGATCTGTTTGGCATAACAGAACTTTTGGAGAGCATGAAAGAGAAAGCAATGCTTGGGTTCAATTATTCAAACAGATTGTACATGCAGCGCATCATTAAATTCTTAGAACATAAAGAGATTGATTTTGATAAATGGGATGCATGTGTGGGTTCGAATACATTTCCTAAGCCTTATGGTTTTAGTTGGTACTTGAATTGGCTAACGAATCAATGGCAAGGAGTGGTATACGGCGATTATGAGGCGGTTCTTCCGGTTTTTGTACAAAGTAAATATGGCATACGATTTTCAACGCGTCCTTATGGCACTCAATCTGTGGGACCGTACGCTAAAATTCCGCTGACTGCGGAATTAATCAATGATTTGGTAGATGAGGCTATGAAGCACGTTCAATACGCGGAGTTTTTTATGGAACCGAATCTTACATCTTTGCATTGGAGCTCAAAATCGTATTCAAACTTTACTATTGATACAACGGAGGATTATGAAATCCTCCAAAGTAGAATGAGCTCACAGAACAAACGAAATCTCAAGAAAGCAGAAAAGGCCAAATTTGAATTGGCCGATTGGGCAACGGTTAAAGACGCCGTCCAACTTTGGCAGAATAATGTTCAAAAGAAAACGCGAATAAGGCGTGAAGATTTTAATCGCTTAGGAAGGCTATTGGAATTTTGCCATTACCAAAAGAGAGGTGTGCTTTACGCTGTTCGAGATGAATATAATCAACTATGTGGGGCACAATTCTGGGTGGTTTATCAAGGGAGAAGTACGCTGCTGCTAAATGCGTCTACTAAATGGGGTAAATCGCATGGTGTAAGTACATGGTTAATTGATAGACATATGCGGTCTGTGGCTGGTCGGGCTCACAAGATTGATTTTGAGGGTTCATCAATCGCTGGTTTGAAGCGATTTTATAGCGGATTTGGCGCAAAGGATGAACCGTTTTTTATGCATGTCGAAAACAAATTGCCTCCTCTTTTACGTTGGTTGAAAACAGCTACTACTCGATGAAATATCAACACCTATTTTTTGATTGGGATCATACCCTTTGGGATTTTGAAAAGAATTCGGAACAATCACTTCGGAATCTTTTTAATGATTTAAATCTTGCTAATCAAGGCATTCCTTCATTTGAAGAATTTTACAGGATGTATTTGATTGTCAATGAACAGAAATGGGAAATGTATAGAAAAGGACACATAGACAAAGCAGCCCTCCGCGCTAGTCGATTTCGTGAAACCTTCAAACATTTTGATGTGATTGCCGACGATATTGCCTGGACGCTGGAAGAACGATATGTTTTGGAGACCCCCTATGGAACGCAGCTTATAGAAGGAACGGAAGAAACCCTAACGGAATTGGGTAATAGGGGATATAAGATGCACATTATTACCAATGGTTTTACAGAGAGCCAGACCATCAAATTCGCTGAAAGTGGATTAAAGCATCATTTTGATGTGTTGCTTTGCAGTGATGAGGTAGGTGTGAACAAACCCGATCCAAAAATTTTCCGAGCGGCGTTAAGTCGGGCTTCAGCTGAAAGAAAAGAGAGTCTGATGATTGGGGATAACCTTATTGCAGATTGTGTTGGCGCCAGAAATCAAGGTATAGACCAAGTGTTTTTTAACCCGAATAACACGCGTCATAAGGAACAACTCACTTATGAGATTACTAGAATTGTTGAGTTGCTAGATATTCTTAGTTAATAGAAAACGTTTCTGCCGACTGCAAGAATGTTTCACTTCCAAACTCTTTAACCTAGTTGTTGTTACTTCTCTAAAGATTCTCTTATGCCAGTGCTTAGAGCTTTTCCAGCCCATGAAGTAATGATGGGTACGCATCCAGTGAAGCAGCCAATCCCTACCCAAAATGTAGGACAAATTGACCCGTTCCTCTTAATTCATCACCACACTTCCAATATTCCATCAGGAACTGACCGTTGGGATGCGGGAGTGGGTCCTCATCCGCATAGAGGTTTTTCACCAATCACCTTTATTTGGGAAGGCGGTGTTCATCATAGGGACAGCAGAGGCAACAATAGTGTGGTTGAAGCAGGTGGAGTACAATGGATGGATGTGGGCATGGGCATTATTCATAGCGAACGACCACCTGCAAGGCTTTGCGAGGAAGGGGGTATACAAGAAATTATTCAAATTTGGGTGAATTTGCCGTCCTCAAAAAAGACCATGGAACCCGTATACCTTCCATTTCAAAAAGAAGATTTACCAGCGGTTGATGGTCATCCTGACTTAAAAATAGTTTCTGGGATTGTACATCCATCACAAAAAGAGGGGCCTTTAAAAGCCGCATACCCCGTTAGTAGCGCTCACGGAACAGCCTCTGATCAGCCATTTACCTTTAACGTAGAAGAAGGAGAAAATGGACTATTGTATGTTCTAAGCGGTAGTGGCCGATTAGAAGATTACGGACTACTAGAACACAGCATGTTGTACCACGTTAGCCCCGGTGAATACACGGCTCATTTTGAAAACGGCACCAAGGTTTTTTTCATTTCTGCTGCTCCGATTAAAGAGAAAGTGGAAAGCTATGGCCCTTTTGTTATGAATAACCAAACAGAAATCATGGAGGCCATGCGCGATTATCAAATGGGAAAAATGGGCTATTTAGTGGAGAAAGACATGCCTTAATTCCCTTCATGACTGCGTATCTTTGAAGTATGGTTCAAAACAAGCGGGACATTCGAGGCCTATCCCAAGAAGCGTTAATTCAATTTTTTCAAGAGCATGGCGAGCAGTCGTTCCGTGCCAAACAAGTGTATCAATGGCTGTGGCAGAAAAGTGTACAAAGTTTTGACCAAATGACGAATTTGAGCAAATCTACTCGCGCACTACTCGATGCTCATTTTGAATTTAATTTACTTAAGGTAGATTTTATGCAGCGCAGTAAGGACGGCACAATAAAGAATGCAGTCAAGTTACATGATGGTGCATTGGTTGAATCAGTTTTGATACCAACAGAAAAGAGAATCACTGCCTGTGTAAGCTCTCAAGTGGGCTGCTCTCTAGACTGTACATTTTGCGCTACTGCGGCACTTAAGCGCATGCGAAATTTGAGTCCAGATGAAATCTACGATCAAGTTGTAGTTATTGACAAACAAGGCAAAGAATACTTTGACCGGTCGCTGACCAATATTGTCTTTATGGGAATGGGGGAGCCCTTATTGAATTACCAAAATGTACTTTCCGCTATTGATAAGATTACAGACCCAAAGGGATTGGGACTGAGTCCCAGAAGAATTACGTTAAGTACAATAGGGGTCCCAAAGTTGATCAAAAAGATGGCAGATGATGCGGTGAGATTCAATTTAGCCATTTCATTGCATAGTGCTATTGAGGAGAAGAGAGCCAAATTGATGCCCCTTGCTCATCGCACAACCACCTTAGTTGATCTTCGTGAGAGTTTACAGTATTGGTATGCCAAAACGGGTAAGAACGTAACCTTTGAATACGTTATTTGGAAGGGTATAAATGATGCAGAATCAGATGCAAAGGCATTAGCTAAATTCTGCGGAGCAATCCCAACCAAGGTTAATATTATTCAATACAACCCCATTGATAACGGTCCATATACGCAGGCTTCGCAGGAAGCTGTAGACATGTATAAACGAATCTTAGAAAACAAAGGCATCATAACGACTATCCGTCATTCTAGGGGTCAAGATATTGATGCTGCTTGTGGTCAACTAGCGAATAAAACAGAGGATTAATTCATTGTTAAAAGGAGGAAGTTTTCCACACTCTATGGAATCCTCTTAACCATTCTGGAATTTATAGGAAGCTTAATTATACGTTTTCTATGTTGATTCAAATACGGACCATTCAGCCTTCTTTTTTATTGCCAATCCCGATTACGCTTGAAGTAAATATTTCTCGCGGAATAAAATTCCATATCGCAGGAAATGTTCATAGTTCTATAAAAGAGAATAGACAGCGGATATATACAACTTTGAAGAACTGCGGTTGGCATTGGCCAGGTCAGCGTATAACGCTAAACTTTCGGCCATCAGAAATCCAAAAGTCGGGAAGTCATTATGATCTACCAATAGCTATAGGGATTTTGGCAGCAAGTGGGCAAATCAAATCATCATCACTGGATAACCATCTTTTTTGCGGTGCCTTACAACTTGATGGGCGAATTGAACAAACAAAGAATGCTTTCAATATTCTTGAGAGTGCTTCTCTGTGCGGTTTAAATAAAGTGGTAATTCATGTTAAGAGTGCAGAGTCAGAGCGAATTCGAGATTATTTTAAGGGTATTGAAGTTATCAACGTAAGTCGATTAGCTGAGGTGGTTGATTATCTCCAAAACAATAAAATCCCTAAAGTTCCTTGTAACATTCCAGAAAATATATCCCATGATTTATTTGGTTGCTTCTCTGAGGTTAAAGGACTAGCAGCTTACAAACGTGCATTGGAAATTGCGGCGGCAGGTAACCACAATGTGTTGCTCAACGGCCCGCCTGGGATAGGAAAAACCATGCTTATCAACAGATTTGATTCTATCATGCCTCCAATTAATCCCGACGAGGTTAGACTGGTAGAAATGATTTCTAGCAAATTAGAAAGGGTATATTCTAAATGGAGACCGTTCATAAAAATTGCAGCTGTGGAGAATGCTAGAAATCTATTTGGCAACCACCGTATTCAAAATCTTCACAGCCTATTTATGGAAGAAGATGTTGCTAGCAAATTAAGTCAAATTAGTCATCAAGGTGAACTAGGTAAATTCCACAGCGCTATGGGCGGTGCACTATTCATGGATGAAATAAGTTCATATCCGAAATCGATATTGGATTCATTGCAAATGCATTTGGGTGATTCTAACGTTCAAGTTTTAATGGCAATGAATCCATGTCATTGCGGATACTTCAATCACCCAGAAATTCGTTGCGATTGTTCTGCCGCCAATTTGAATAGATATCAAGGGATGCTATCAGGAGCACTTCTAGATAGAATTGACTTAACGCCCAATTATTCCCCATCAGAAAAAAGGGGAGTGAATGAAAAATCTGCAGATATCAAGAGTCGTGTTCAGAAAGCTTGGCACCGTCAAATTCAAAGGCAAGGCAAGCAAAATAGTAGGTTATCACTAGAAGAGCTAAGAAAATGGATATTCAAGGATAATACCCTTAGGAGATTGTTTCTCAAGGAATTAAAAGAGCATAAATGGAGTGTGAGAAAACAACGGAGTATTTTGAGTGTAGCGGCAACCATTGCAGATTTAAATCAGAGCAAGCCGTTAATAGAGCATTTACAAGAAAGTTTGGCGTTTTCAAAACCAGATGGAAACTCAATGGTATCTAAGGAGAAACCATCAAGTAGTCCACCACCAACTGTGATATTAGCGCCGGACTTAAAAATCAAAGGGCATTAGCGTCTCCAGCTAGGATCTTTTGGATCAGGGGAGTTTTTGGTCCACTCAATTGGTCCGTTACAACCAATTTCAACTACCATGGCATTGGGAGAGCCAAACACACCGAGCATGGTACTACGCCAATCTCTGAATTCGTTGATATCGGTGGCATAGCAGCTTAAAGTCAATATACTAATAGTGTTTCCCTCTATAATGATTACTGCAGGCTCCACATGGTCCACCGTTCTATAGTCTCGCCCAGGTGTAATGCGCTTGTCGCCTATAAATTCTTTGAACCAAAATTTCAAGGCATATTTTAATTCTTCTTCGTCCTCATAGGCAAACGTGCTTAAATCGTATTTAGGGCGAACGGAATTCCCTAATTCGTTGATTTCTTTGTCAATCTGCTTAAGCTGGTAGTACTGATGAAAAATAAATTGTGTTTCCTTGAGTATACCGTAGTCAGGTTCAGAGCCGTTGAGTTCTTTGATTTTGAATGCTTCACTTTGCTCTTGAAGGAATAAGGATGTTCGTTGTTTTAATTCCTCAGTCTGACTGTGAAGTAAGATTGGTGTTAAAGCTATAAGGAAGATTATATTTTTCATAGTTCTAAATCTGCAATTACAAAGGTAGAGCCTGTAACAATAATGAGGTCAGCGTCCTTAGCATTCTTCTTGGCGGCTTCTAATGCCGCATTCACATCTAAATGGCTTAGACCTGATAAATCATATTTTGCGCCAATTAAAGCAAGATCCTTACCGCTGAGTGTTCTATTATTGCTTGTGCTCACCCAATAGTAATGACCGCTCTTGGGAAGTTGTTCCATTACAGCGCTGAGGTCCTTATCAGCCGCTGCCCCAATAATCCAATGCTGCTCGCCTTTACATTCTTTATTTGCTTGAGCTACGAGAAACTTGAACGCCGCACCGTTATGTCCGGTATCTGCAATTGTTCTTGGTTTATGATAAATTTCGGTCCAACGTCCAAAAAACGCAGTGTTCTCATACACTCTATTCAGGCCTAGTGACCAAAGGCTTTTACTTTCAGGAAACAATAAAGAAAGAACTTGAGCGGCACCGTTGAGATTTCCCTTTTGATACAATCCTTTTAAATCGGTGTGGAGGTCTGTAGATTGAGCCCAAAATAATGGGGCACCTTTTTCAGAAGCAATTGAAGTAAATACCTGAGAAGTTTCCTTATCGTTTTCAACAATAACTACAGGCACGCCAGGTTTAATTATTCCTGCTTTTTCTGCGGCAATACTTCGCCGATTATTACCAAGGTATTGCTGATGGTCCAAGCCAATGTTTGTGATTAGGCAAATATCTGGGGAACAAATATTGGTAGCATCTAATCGGCCTCCTAATCCTGTCTCAAGGATAATCCAATCGACTCTCTCATGCTCAAACCAACTAAGCGCAAGCATTAAAGTCAATTCAAAAAAGCTGCTTCCGAGAGTTTCAAATGTCTTTAAATGCGCTGACACCCAATCGGCAACAAAGGATTTAGGAATCAAATTAGTGCCAATTTTAGCGCGTTCCCTGAAGTTAAAAAGGTGTGGGGAAGAGAATACTCCAACCCGCAAACCCATTTCTTTCATTCCCGAGGCTAATAGGTGAGCGGATGAGCCTTTACCATTTGTGCCTGCGATATGTACGGTTGAAATGGACCGGCCTGGGTATTCTAAATATGACCAAAGTTCTTTTGGATTCTCTAGTCCTATTTTATAGTTTTTGCTGCCGCCGTCTCTTTGAAAATTAGGTACGGCGCTATAAAGCCAATCTACAGCTTCTTGATAGGTCATTATTCTAATTCAAAACGGTAAACAATGAAGCCAACTCTTCTTTGGTTGCCATTATCCGCACTCCATTTGGATTTTCTAGCAGCAATACGTGCTTTTTGAACGAGACATGTATTGGATCCAAAGTTTGACTTGGTTAAACCACTTGGAATTTGATTATTTGGGGCTAACTCTGCTTCAAAAACTTCTCCTGTAGAACTTACTGCAATTTTTATTACAACTACTCCTGCATAATTACAACCTGTTTCAGGATCAGGAATATTCAAGGGTGTTCCGTTCATCCAATATTGTCCATTATTACCAACTCCACCATTTCCTTTTCTATTAGGATTAAGAGGATCGCCATCTTCACTTCCTTGGTCGCCACCGCCTTGCGTTTCACCCTCACCTTCACCGCTTCCTTTATTGTTCGTATTGAACAATTTGTTGAGTCTATCAGCCTCTTTCTGCTGTTTTATTTCTTCCTCTGTGGGTTGAGGGTCTGGCTCTGGCACTGGCTCTGGTTGCGGTGTTTCTTTGGGCACTTCTTTTACTTCTTCCTCGGGCGTTTCTTGTTTCGGGTCTTCTTTGGGTTCTTCTATTACGGGGGCATCTTCTACATTCTGTGTAACGACTTCATCAGGTGAATCAGGCGTTTCTTTCACGGGTGTTTCTGGTGCAGGAGGCGGCGGTGTGACTGGAGCCGCTTGAGTATTATTACCAAATCCTTCCTCGCTATAGCCAAAGTTGATTGCAATTCCTTCTTCTGGCGGAGGATCTTGGTATTTTAATCCAGTTAAGGCAAACCAAAGCAGTAGCACAACATGGACGGTTATGGTCCAAATGCGTGCTCGATTCCTATTTTTATTTTCGTTAAAAGCCATCTTTAATTCGGATCCGTTGCAATAATCATTTTCATATTGTTTCTATATCCGATATCTAATAAACGTACAGTTTCCCCTGTTGGTACAGTCTGGTCGGCACGAAGCACCACTACAGCCTGTTCATTGGCAGGTAATTTATTGACTTCGCCAAGCAATATACGTTCCACCTGATCGTAGCTGACTACTGTGCCATTCACGTCAAATTCTAAATCTTCATTTACCGTTAACGTAATATTTTTCTTTTTTACGGTCTGCGCACCGCTTTTAGGCAGAATAATATCAAGTGCGCTAGAAGTCACCAGCGTGGAAGCAAGGATGAAAAATATGAGTAGCAAGAAAACTAAATCTGTCATTGAAGACATATTCACTTCTGCACTTACTTTACTTCTTGATCTTAAATTCATCTTGGATCTTTTTTAAGCAGGTTCATGCAACAAGTCCAAGAAGTCCATTGCACTGTCTTCGAGCTTATAAACCACTCGGTCAACTCGTGTAACTAAAAAGTTGTAGCCGAAATACGCTACAATCCCTACAAGAAGCCCAGCAACGGTTGTGGTCATTGCCGTATAAATCCCTTCTGCCATCATATCTAACTTGATTTGACCGCCTGCATTTGCCATTTCTTTGAATGTTAAAATCATTCCAATGACCGTTCCTAAAAATCCAATCATAGGCGCACCTCCGGAAATAGTAGCTAGCATGGGTAGTCCTTTTTCAAGTCGTGTAACTTCCAGTTTCCCCTGATTTTCTATTGCCTGAGTAATATCTCCAAGTGGCTTGCCAATGCGACTAATGCCCTTTTCAATCATGCGCGCAACGGGCGTACTTTCGGCCTTGCATAATGCGCCAGCGGCATCAAGCTTACCGTCCAAAACCATGTCCTTGATGTTGTTCATAAAGTTAGGGTCCACCTTGTTTGCCGAGCGTATAGCGCCGAATCGCTCGAAGAAAATATACACAGCGAATACACTGAGTACACCGAGAAAAGCCATAATTAGAATTCCTCCAATTCCACCGGAGGTCATGAGCTCAAGTATGCTCATGGTTTTTTCAGTTGGTTCTTCTGCTAATACGGCATCTGCGCCGGTTTGAATTTGAAGGAATAATGTGCTCATTTTTGCTTTGTGATTTACTCAAATATCCATAAAAAGAAAGCCCCCGCTTCGCGGAGGCTCTTGAAATATCAACAACTTGAATTGAATCAAGCTAAGATCATATTTTGAAGAATGTAAATTCCTGCTCCCGCAAAATAACCAACGAGCGCATACAGTGAAATATTCTTTAAATACCAACCAAAATCTATTTTTTCTAATCCCATAACAGCTACACCAGCTGCCGATCCTATGATTAATGCCGAACCTCCGGTTCCTGCACAATAAGCGAGGAATTGCCAAAAAGTTCCGTCCTGCATGAATAAACCAGCATCCGTTACCTCATACATACCCATTGCAGCGGC
>JAYOSU010000012.1:0-16395 GCA_038139395.1 Cryomorphaceae bacterium | reverse complement strand
GAAGGCTTTCTCCTGTGTAAGATGTCCGTAATTAACCATAATACACCCAAAGACAGCATCATTCCCATAAAGGGAGGAAGGTGAGTGACTGTTTTAAATATGGGCACAAAAACTAAACCCACTACACCAGCAAAAAAGACAAAATTGCGCTCAAAAGGTGTTGTAGGATCCAGGTAATGATCTGCCGTCTCCACGCGTTGAGGCCTTGTTACATCTCCCTTCAATCGGAAGGATAAAAGTGCTAACGGGGCCAATAATGTAAACAAAGACGGTACAATTAACTGGGTAATTACGGCACCTGCCGTGATTTGTCCTTTTATCCATAACATCGTTGTAGTTACATCACCAATCGGTGACCAGGCACCGCCGGCATTGGCTGCAACCACCACCATTCCAGCAAAAAACCATCGATCCCTTTGATCTGCGATTAACTTTCGAAGCAAACTCACCATGACAATAGAGGTAGTTAAATTGTCTAAAGCAGCAGAGAAAAAGAAACTGAGTAGACCAATGATCCACATTAACTTTACTTTGTTCGTGGTTTTAATTCGGTCTGTAATAACGGAAAAGCCTTCATGCGCATCTACCAATTCAACAATGGTCATAGCACCAATTAGGAAGAACAGAATGGAAGAAATCTCGCTGAGATGGTGCAGTAAATGCTCTTCCACTTCATGGTAATGTTGACTGGAAAGAATGTATAAGGTCCAAGTAAGTACTCCAGTAACTAGAGCAGCAGCGGCTTTATCAATTTTAAGTTGGTGTTCAAAGGCTATGGCTGCGTAGCCAAGCACGAAAACCACTAACATTAGAGTGTAGGTCATGTGGATATTAGATTAATAATTTTAATGCGTTTGTATATGCTTTAGAAGTGATGTTTACTCGTTCGTTTTCAACGGCTTTAATGTCCTTTAATGCCTCTAAAATAGTTTGACTCACATCATGAAATATTGCTGAGTCTGTTAATTCAGCATTCTCTTCCATTAGGTAACCAAAAACCCTTGCCATACCGCAATTTGAAATAAAATCAGGTATGACGGCACACTTGTTATCTGCATGTTCAGCAATTGGTCCATAAAATATTTCTTCATCTGCAAAGGGTACGTTGGCACCGGATGAAATTATTTCAAGCCCGTTATCAAGCAATTGAGCCAATTGCATTCTTGTGACCAGTCTAGATGCCGCCGCAGGTATAAATACTTCTGCACCTAAACTCCAGATTTCTTGATTGACTTTTTCAAATGGCAACAGCTCTTCCGTACACAATGAATTTCCATCTTTGGAATTAAATAAAGACGTGATTTCACTAAGCGAAAAACCATCAGGGTTCATTAATCCTCCAACTTTGTCTATTATTCCAACAATCTGAGCGCCCATCTCACTGAGATAAAAGGCGGCGCCAGAGGCCACGTTACCCCATCCCTGGATGATGATTCGTTTACCTACTACTTGTTCTCCCCATAAATCATATAAATGAGCTACACTAACCGCGGTACCATAGCCTGTAATCATATCACCTACTTTGAGTGAAAGAGCTCCTTGAGGCAAAAGTTCTTGGCTAGTCACGCTTAAACTAACACCGTCTTGTAGCTGCTTAATTTTTCTTGCTTTTGCAAAATCGCCTGGCTGGTAATGACCGTTAAGCACGCCCTCTTGAGGATGAAGAATACCTAACTCACTTGTAATTGGAATGACCTCTGTTTTTTGGTCTACATTTAGGTCGCCTCCGGTGCCGTAGTAGTTCTTTAACAAAGGATAGATTGCTTTATACCATCGCCTTAGAACTCCCTCTTTTCTTGGGTCATTCGGGTCAAAGTCAATGCCGCTTTTTGCTCCGCCAATTGCAGGGCCAGCAACGGTAAATTTGATTTCCATTGTTTTTGCCAAAGAGAGGACTTCTTCTTGAGTCAATCCTTTTCTCATACGCGTTCCACCTCCAGCAGCACCTCCTCTTAAACTATTTATCACCACCCAGCCTTTTGCCTCGGTTAACGAATCATGCCAGTGAAAAACGATCTCTGCTGGGCGCTCTTCAAATGCGCGCAATTGTTCTTTCATTGCCTCTGAATTTAGGAAAGTCTAAGGTAGTGTTTAAGGCCAAAAAATTTTTCCTGAACTGTGATTTTTACCACTTCCTGTAGTACGACCAAGAACATTGGGTTTTTCTTCGATTCTAAGTTGGGCGAGTAATGCAAAAATTATAGCTTCTTTGAAATTCACAATGTCTTTATCTGGTCGCACCAATCTAACCCCATAGTAACGAATTCTTTCCAGAAGATAGTCGTTCCATGCTCCTCCGCCAGTGACTAAGGTTCTTTTGTTTGCAAGTACTGCTCCAATCTGCATGGCAATATGTTCGCAGAAAGTAGCAAGTGCATCCGCAGGTGATAAGTAGTCAATGATATCAAAAATATGTGCCTCTACCCATTCTGCTCCAAGGCTTTTTGGAGGTTTTTTATCGTAGTACGTCAAACTATTGAGTTCATCCAAGACCCATTGGTTGATCGACCCGGAAGCTGCTATTTTTCCATCCTCATCAAAAGGCATATTTAATTCTCTCGCAAAATAGTTTAGCACATAATTGACAGGGCAAATATCAAAAGCGCTTTCAATACCAATTTTGAGAAGAGGGGAGCCTAAACTAACATTGGAGAACCCACCAAGATTTAGAGCAGCTTCATAGTCTCCAAAGAGTAAGGAATCTCCCATGGGTACTAGCGGTGCGCCTTGGCCGCCTAATAAAACATCCTGAATTCTAAAGTCAGTTACAACCGGTGTATTCACCTGTTTAGCTATGGTTTCAAGGCAGCCTGCTTGAAAGGTGAATTTATTATTAGGTTCATGGAAAACGGTTTGACCGTGTGTACCTATGAGATCAATGGACACCTTGCTTGTTGATTGTATTTTCTGAATACATTCTATCGTCCAACGTGCAAAAGCGGCATCTACCTGGTTCATTAATGACCTATTTTCAAAGCACTCAGTCACCAGTTCTTTAAGGTCATTTGGATAGCTAAACTCATAAATTTCCAGAAGTTCCCATGAATGGTTTTGGTCAATATTGAATCTGACAATAGCAGCATCCATTCCGTCAAGGGAGGTGCCGCTCATTAAGCCTAAAACATTGCGAGTTGCTTCGTACATTTACAAACCCAATTATAAAGAGAATTTTCGATGAACTTCAACCTATCAGAGGAACATTTGATGATTCGCGAAGCGGCAAGAGATTTTGCGCGCACCGAATTACTCCCCGGCGTGATTGAACGCGACACCAACCAAACATTTCCACACGAACAGATTAAAAAACTAGGTGAACTAGGTTTTATGGGTATGATGGTAGATCCTAAATACTCAGGATCTGGCTTGGATACCATTTCTTATGTCCTAGCCATGGAAGAGCTCTCAAAAATAGATGCATCAGCATCTGTTGTGGTTAGCGTAAACAACAGCTTAGTGTGCTGGGGGCTAGATACTTTTGGTTCCGAAGCCCAAAAGGAAAAATATCTACCAAGGCTTGCCTCCGGAGAACACATAGGGGCATTTTGCTTGAGTGAACCAGAGGCCGGGTCTGATGCTACTTCTCAGAGCACAACAGCCGAGGATAAAGGAGATTATTACCTGCTCAATGGAACCAAGAATTGGATAACCAACGGCGGTACTTGTGAAATAGCACTTGTCATTGCACAAACAGATCGTGAAAAAGGACATAGAGGAATTAATGTCCTTATTGTAGAGAAAGGAATGGACGGATTTGTAGTTGGCCAAAAAGAAGACAAGCTTGGTATACGCGGTTCGGATACCCACACCTTATTATTCAATGATGTCCGTGTCCCTAAGGAGAATAGAATTGGAGAGGATGGCTTTGGATTTAAGTTCGCTATGAAGACTTTAAGCGGCGGGAGAATTGGTATTGCTGCTCAGGCATTAGGAATTGCCCAAGGGGCATTAGACCTAGCTCTAGCGTATTCCAAAGAACGCAAAACGTTTGGCAAGCCCATTCATGACCATCAGGCTATTGCCTTCAAACTAGCGGATATGGAAATGAAAATTGAGCAAGCAAGAATGTTGGTTTACAAGGCAGCTTGGCTAAAAGACCAAGGAATGCCTTACGACAAGGCTAGTGCCATGGCTAAATTAGCTGCTTCTGAGGCTGCCATGTGGGTAAGTACAGAAGCTGTTCAAGTGCATGGTGGCTATGGCTATGTGAAAGAATACCATGTGGAACGATTGATGCGTGATGCCAAGATTACCCAAATCTATGAGGGTACTTCTGAGATTCAGCGTATCGTGATTTCACGAGACTTAATAAAAAACTCTTAGAGTAAATTCAAAAGAGTTTCTAGGGCAATTCCTCTAGAACCTTTTAGTAAAATAGAGGCGTCCGTTGGGGCGCCTTTTTCTTTCCAATAGTCTGCTAATTTCTCTGTGTTTTCGAATTTTGGTCCGACCCAATCGGTCGCACTGAAATGTCTACCAATTAAAATAGATTGATTTTGTAGGTCAAGAGAGTTGAGATGATTCACTATTGATTGATGCTCGAATGCCGATTCTTCTCCCAGTTCAAACATATCACCAAGGATTAAAAGACCGTCTTTTTTGTGCCACTTTGAAAAGCTATCAATACTGAGCTTCATGCTGGTAGGATTTGCATTGTAGGCATCAAGCAAAACTTTATTGCTTTTAGTTTCTCTCCATTCTACTCTGTTCATTTGGGGCACATAAGATTCAATGGCTTCTTTGATATGGTTGGAGGCTACATTATAATGATGACCAATACAAGCAGCAGCAGCAATATTTTGCTCGTTAAAGGATCCGCTAAGTAAACTTTGAATGCTATACGATCCTTGCTTAGAAAAAATGTTAACCTGAGCAAATTCTGAAGAACTAGCGGGAGCCCAAGTTATTAAACCAGTGGTCTGACCAAAGCCAAAATGATGGATACCCTTACTATTTTCCATTTGAATAACATCATCAAAACTGACCATGGCTGTTTGATTGGTTGTCCTTAAGTAATCGTACAATTCCGACTTCCCTCTTATAACTCCATCAATGCCGCCAAAACCCTCTAAATGAGCTTTGCCAAAATTGGTGATATATCCCACGTTTGGCTCACAAATAGAAGATAATAAGGATATCTCTTTCTGATGATTGGCACCCATTTCAATGATGGCTATTTCACTATTTCTTGGAATATTTAATAAGGATAATGGAACTCCAATGTGGTTGTTAAAATTCCCTTTTGTTGCAAAAGTCCTATACTTTTTACTAAGAACCGCATGGAAAAGTTCTTTGTTGGTGGTCTTTCCGTTACTGCCGGTTAAACCAATTATAGGAATACCTAGGTACCTACGATAGAGTCTTGCACATTCTTGTAAAGATTCAAGCACATTAGATACTTTTATAATCCTAGTGTCTTGGTAGCTTCCTTCATCAACTACAGCAAACTTTGCCCCAGATTCCAATGCCTGTATTGCATATTGATTTCCATTGAACCGTTCTCCTTTTAAAGCAAAAAAGATGGAGTCAGTAGGAATGTTACGCGAGTCTGTAGTGACTCCGGAACTCAGAAGAAATGCCTCAAATGGAACCATACCAATCTAATTTGAATACGTCAATTTACATAACAAAAAAGCCCCGCCAAAGCGGGGCTCAAAGAGTTATAAGAATTCCATCTACATTCTGTAGCGTTTGAAATTTTTCTTTTTGGCTTTAGCAGGACGCTTTTTCTTTGCACTGCTTTCATTTTGGAAACCAACACGATCCATAGCACAACGGAATCCAATATCATCTGTTGCCTGGTCCTCTTCTAGGTACCTTCTTGTTCCTGGGCTTAACCAATACGCTCTGTCTTTCCAGCTACCCCCTTTGTAAACACGTGTGGTGTTTCCAATTAAGGTGGTATTTCCATAGTTGTACATTGGAGCTTCGCCTTCTTGCGTAGGATTAGCATAATTCTGAGAACTTTCCACATCACCGTCTAGATAATCACGGTAATCAGCCTTGGAATAGTTGCGACGCTTTATGTTTTCCTCTACACTTTCAGATCGAACTGGTAGTTGACCTGGTAATCGTACAATAACCGTATCGCCATTACGAACTTCCTTCTGAGGATCTTGCAATACTTCTAGTGAACCTATATCCTGATAGTTTTTATCGTACTGCTTGAATTCATTACCGCGGAAAGCACGGAAATCATTTACATCGGTAGAACTGATTGGACGGTATACATCAAGTACCCACTCGCTTACGTTTCCAGCCATATCGTAAAGACCAAAATCGTTAGGAGGGTAAAAGCGAACTTGCATGGTGACATCTGCTTCGTCATTCAACCAACCGGATGTACCCATGTTATCTCCTCGTCCCCTTTTGAAATTGGCAAGGATTTCACCGCGATTCCCATTTTCTGGATTACGAGTTCCGTTTCCGTTCCATGTGTATTTGTTTTTATCAGTTACCCGATTGTATATACGCTTTCCGCCATCCGCATAGGCAGCATATTCCCACTCTGCCTCAGTAGGTAGACGGTATTTTGGTAGAACGATTCCGTCTTCAATTCTCGCAGGACGCCCTTCTTTACCATATATACTATTCGGATTGAGATCTTTTAAGCCTTTTTTATTCTGTTGAACGTATTCTCCTTGTTTGTAAAGGTATACTTCCGTATTAAAATGGTCAGCATCCATTTGATCGGTCATTTCCTTTAAAATACCTTTTTTGATGAGAATGGTCTCATTCACGCGGTCCGTTCTCCAAGAACAAAAACGTTGTGCTTGCAACCAACTTACACCAACGACAGGGTAATAATTGTAGGCGGGATGACGTAAGTAGTTTTCTACAAAGTTGTCATTATAAGCTAATTTGTCTCTCCAAACTAAGGTGTCTGGTAGCGCACTCTTGTAGATTTCTGGGTAGTAATCGTAGTCGTAAACACGACGCAACCAATAAAGATATTCGCGATAATCCAAATTCGTAACCTCATTTTCATCCATGTAGAACGAGCTTACGGTTACCCTACGAGGAATATTGTTCCAATCTTTAATGAAGTCTTCTTCTACCTGGCCCATCATGAAGGTCCCCCCCTCAACAAAAACGAGCCCAGGGCCTACCTCTTGACCTTGGTAACCAAGATTGGCTTGAAAACCACCATTCTTTTTGTCATTAATTGCCCAACCGGTCGTGTTCGACGAAGGACCTGCACAACTAACTAACAGAGCCGTTGCGAATGTTGCAATCGAAAATTGAATGAACTTATTCATGAGATTGATATTGTTGCTGTTTAAAATTTAGGACACTTGAGTGCCTTAAGTTTACTCGATCTAACTCTACAAGGGAATTTATAACCCAAACTAACCTCGTGTGAACCTCCTAAGGTATTTGTTAAATCACTTATTGTGTAGTCATAACTGTATCCAAATGTCCAAGGAACATCAGGAGGGGTGATACCAAGGATAAAAATAACTGCATCAGGGTTAAAACTTCCTTGTCTTACTGCTAAGCCTCCGGCAAGCGGTCCACGAGCAAAACTAAGACCAGCGGTTAGCTGTGAGGCGGATCCTTGAGTTTGGTATACCACATTAGGAACGAGGTAAGACTGCAAACTATTGTGTAATCGTTTTCTTCCTAAAGGTAAATTGGCTCCTGCATGGGCAGTTAACTTGATTGGTAATCTACTTTGGCTCAAAAAAGCTTCATTAGGCTCGGTGAGGTGATGTCCAACAACACCGATGTACCATTTATCCGTAAAGCCTAACATTCCAAAGCTCAAGTCAAGGTGGTTATTGAAGTTATTGCCAGGTTGAACTTCTTGAGTGGGAAGGACAAAGCCGTAAAATGGATCTATCATATCTGGGAAGGTAAATTGTCCCCAATCAAGCGTTCGCTGTCGAAAAGTGGCTTGAAAACCACTAAGGAGCGTAAATTTCCTATTCACTTCAAGGTGATAGCTGTATACTGCGCTAACCTCGGTGAGATTCAAGGCACCGTTACCAGCGTCGTCTCTTAAGGTCATCAGTGCTACACCACCATTTAATTTATCCACATATTGGTCGTATGACGCCGAATAAGTTTGATAAACACCCAATTCTGGGTACTGATTTCTGTAGTTCGTATGAACAGTAGGACACCTTTCTAAGCCTGCAAAAGCAGGATTTAGGTATATAGGATTCGCATAATATTGGCTAAAATGGGCATCTTGGGCAAAGCTTAAGACGCTCATCATCAGGGCGGTACATGCGAAAAATATGCGTTGTTTCAATGCGTTCATTGAGATAGCTATGTTTTCAAGAGACAAGTATAAGCAAAAAAAGTACGATTTTCACTCCACTTTCGTTTGATGTTAAACGCTTTTTGCATGGCTTTTGTTATGTCTTGAGCTAAGTTTGTGTCTGTAATGAGAAATCGATTATCCCTTCTATTCCTTCTTTGTGGTATTCATTTGTTTGGTCAGATGAGGTTTGATCAAGGACAGTATGCTCAATTCAAAACCGCTAAACAAGGCATACATGTTTTAGACGGGAATGATTTGGTTGAGGCCGGAATATTAGCCAATGGCGACCGCTTAGACAGGATTATATTACTGCAAAGAACAGAGTCCGTGTTGTCTCACATTAATGATACCGCACAGAATTTTATTACGATAACACCCTATTTTATAGACGATTCCGATTCTATTCTAGATCCTTCTTCAAAAGTTTACTTTTATTCTAACGCAGCATACGGAGTGAATTGGAATAACAATGACGGCAAGTATAAATATACCGCACATCCATATTCTAACTTTGAACATTTCTTAGTTTCAGCTACCGAACAGCCAAATACTAACAGTATGATTACCGTATCTGGTAATCAGCCAGGTCAGGCCTCGAGGACCATTTCTACTTCTCTTCAATTTTGGCACAGAGATACAGCGATGTACAATTTAGTAGGTACGGGAAGAAGATGGTTTGGTGAACTGTTTGATTTTACAACTATCCAAGCATTCGAATTACCCTTCCTTCCCATAAGCAGTTTAGATAGTTCGAATATGTACGTCGAATTAAATGCAGTCGCGCGGTCATCGAGTTCAGGAACATCTCTATCCGTTCAAGGCACTACCGCTATCCAATTCCCGTCAGTTTCCACATCGTCAGTAGCTAATTATGTAACTGAAGCATCCTTCAACTCATTCTTTCCCTCGTCCAAGCAAATCGTATTGAATTATGATAAAAGTAGTGACAACGGAGCGGCCCTATGGTTAGACCAACTCAAAGTAAATTACGTGACTTCCAACGCTTATGTAGGTCATGCCAATTATCAAAAAAAATTCCAAAATTTTCCAAGAAGCGCTGATTCTACATCCATTGTTCAAGTTGACGGCCAAGGTTTGTTGGTTTTCGACGTTACCAATGCCAATGAGCCAGTTTATATTGAACCATTAGAAAACTCAAATAACACTTCTTGGGAGGTAACGGAAGAAGAATTTAAAGAGTTTATTGCCATTCATCCCGATGATGCGTTTCGACCCCAGATGGTTAGAACGGGTAATATGTTGACAATCGATGCACTTTTGGAAAAAAACGCATTGATTATTGCCCCGGACTCCATGATGGTCGCAGCACAAAATTTAGCCAGCATACAGAATTCAGTAGGCGTTCAATCTACAGCGGTTTCTTTGGAAGAAATATATGCCTTTGTCAACGGCGGCACTCCGGATATTGCTGCCATAAGACAATTTCTTGTTGAATTGTCTTCACGCCAAATGAATAGACTGCAATATTTAACGCTTTTTGGTGATGCCTCATACGATTACAAGGAAACTCTTCCTGAGAAAACAAATCTGATTCCAACTTTTCAAAGTTTTGGGAGCTTTTCCCTGTACTCTTCATACATCACTGATGATTATTTTGGCTACTTAGACCAAGGGGAAGGAATTAATTGGTATGCAGACGACCTTGATCTAGGTATAGGTAGAATTCCTGTTTCAAACAATCGACAGGCACAAGAAGTAATTGCTAAGGTGGATAAATACGTCAATAGCGACGATAGATATGGTCCTTGGAGAGGTGATATGGTGCTCGTAGCAGATGATGTAGATGAATCTTGGGAAAGAGAATTTGCAGTGGTTCAAGATGCTTTGGCAAAGCGATTAGACACCATCCGTCCCGAACTCAACATGATAAAAATCTATACCGATGCTTTTCTTCAAGAATCTAAACCAGGTTCTCAGCGATACCCAACGGCTAGAGAGGCATTATTTAGAAGTGTAGAAAAAGGCGCGCTAATAGTAAGTTTTGTGGGTCACGGGGGAGAAGTTGGTTGGGCCTCAGAGCGTATACTTCAATTGGAGGATATCAACGGCTGGGCTAATAGTGCTAAATTGCCCGTATTTACAACTATAACATGTGAATTCACTCGATTTGATGATCCAACTAGAGTGAGTGCTGGAGAACAGTTGTTTTTGAATCCTGACGGTGGGGCGATTGCATTATTTTCCACTACTCGAAGTGTTTTTGCAACCAATAGCACTTATGATATTAACAGGTTATTGAATCAGAAAATGATGAGTTTGGAATCCCCTCGTTTGGGAGATGTCCTAAGACAGACCAAAAACAATAACATCAGCGGAGATAAAATTAAGTTTTCTTTAATAGGTGATCCCACTTTACCGCTTTCCAAGCCCAAGAAGAAAGTAGTTTTAGATTCCATAAATGGTGTTGCATGGAGCGCATTTCAAGATACTTTAAATGCGCTTTCTTGGGTTGAAATTAAAGGTCATGTAGGCAGCGGTTTAGCGATAGATGAAAATTTTGAAGGAAAGGTTTGGTTAACATTTTTTGATAAGGCTCAAGATTTGCAGACACGCCGAAATGACGGTGCAGGTTCGGTAGTTAATTATCAAACTCAAAACAACATCATCTTTCGTGGAGAGGCTTCTGTGCGTGGTGGGAAATTCAGCGTGCAATTCAGAGTGCCGCTTGATATTAACTTAAGGGTGGGAACTCCAAAAGTCGTATCCTATGCGGCAAGTCAAAACGAAGATGCCTGGGGTGGTCAACGCGACTTACTCATCGGCGGTGTTTATGACGGTACCGTAACGGATAACCAAGGTCCAGAGGTGAGATTGTTTATTAACGACACTAATTTTGTTTCTGGCGGAATTAGCGATGCAAATCCACTGGCAATCGGTCTTATGAAAGATGAAAGCGGAATTAACGCCGTAGGTCTAGGAATTGGACATAATATTGTTTTAGAATTAGACGGTAGTCCGCTCAACGTGAATGAAGCCTATGTGTCTAACATAGATGATTTCACTAGAGGTAGCATTGCGTTCCAATATTATGATCTTGAAGATGGCGAGCATTCCTTGTCACTTCGTGCTTGGGATGTTTTAAATCAGTGGGGATATGATGAAATAACCTTTGTCGTGGTGAATGCTTTGGACCCCATACTTGAACAACTTAAAGTTTTTCCAAATCCCTTTACCACGGAATTGAATTTTATCTTAAATCACAATCAAAAGGGAGAAGAAGGGTCTTTAAGATTAACGCTGACAGATAACCAAGGTCAATTAATTTGGGAATGGACGGAGAATACAATACTTGACGGAAATTCTTCCGATTTGCCAATGTTTAGAATTTCAGACATTCCAAGTGGGAAATTGACACCAGGTTTTTACCATGCCAGAGTGGATTGGAAGAGAACTTTGGATGGAAAATCTTCGAGAATACAAGAAAAGCTCATTTTTATACGTTAAACTTGCGCTGCGACACGCACAATAAATTATGAAAAAACACATTCTCTTTCTTTTCTTGCTTGCATTTGCATCTAAAGGGTATGCGCAAAATGACCTAAAATATAATGTAGTTACGACTGCTGTTCCAATCCTTTTAGTGAGCCCGGATTCACGTGCAGGAGCCATGGGAGATGTTGGAGTTGCTTCAACGCCAGATGGAAATTCTAGCGCTTGGAATCCAGCAAAACTCGCTTTTTTGGAGAACAAGGAAGCCAACATGGCTCTTTCCTATACACCTTGGATGTCCCGTTTAGTTCCTGATATTGATTTGGCTTATGTGAATTATTCCAAAGCTTTAAGTGATAGACAAGGTATATCGGCTTCTCTTAGATATTTTTCGTTGGGTGAAATTAATTTCACAGACGATAGCGGAAATAGTTTGGGTACTTTTAATCCTTATGAGTTTTATTTTGATGTTGCATATGCATTGAAGTTGAGTGATCATTGGAGTGCAGGTACGGCGCTTCGGTGGATTTACTCTGATATTGCTCAAGGACAAGTTGTTCAGGGACTTCAGACCAAACCTGGGCAGAGTGGAGCCGCAGATTTGGGATTCTATTATCAAAGTGACTTCGCGAATATTAAGGACGGAAGAAAACAAGCTTTTACTGCAGGTATAGCCATGACGAATTTGGGGGCAAAGATTGCCTATTCAGAGAGCGGTAACTCAGATTATTTGCCAACTAATCTTAGGATTGGAGGGGGATACCATTTACAAATTGACGACTATAACATGTTCTCTGTGTATTTAGACATAAATCGCCTATTGGTGCCAACCCCACCAGAATTAGGGACTAATGGTGAAATCATTGCAGGGGTAGACACGGATAATATGACCCCGTTGATTGGTGTAGCTCAAAGTTTCAATCCCGGAGCAAAACCCGGTGGCGTTGCTGAATTACTTCAAGAAAATATTTACAACTTTGGAATGGAGTACAAATACAATGATTTCTTGTTTGCACGGGGTGGTTATTTACAAGAGCACAAGCTCAAGGGAAATCGTCAGTATGTTACTTTGGGTTTTGGCCTCGTATACAATGTGTTTAACATTGATATGGCTTATTTGATTCCTGCAAGTCCGACTACGCGATCACCATTAGAGAACACACTACGTTTCTCAATGGCATTCAATATTGACGGCTTTTTAGCGCAGTAAACCATTCATAAGTTTTTTGGTTAGTTAAAACTAAAATCGCATTCTTTTTTGCTAGGTGCGGTTTTGGATTATTTTTGTCGCACTAAACACATCTAAATAATGGCGAAAAAGCGCATTACAAAAGCGACCTATCTCAAATGGTACGAAGACATGCTTTTCTGGAGAAAGTTTGAAGACATGTCAGCAGCCCTATACATCCAGCAAAAAATTCGTGGATTCCTACATTTATACAATGGACAAGAAGCTGTCTTAGCAGGTTCAGCCTATGCAATGGAGGACGGTGACAAAATGATTACGGCTTACCGAAACCACGTTCAACCGATTGCACTTGGTGAGGATCCAAGAAGGATCATGGCAGAATTGATGGGCAAGGTAACGGGTACTTCACGCGGTAAAGGAGGTTCTATGCACATGTTTTCACCCGAACTCGGCTTCTGGGGTGGACACGGTATTGTAGGTGGTCAAATTCCATTGGGTGCAGGCTTAGCTTTTGCGGATAAATACAAAGAAAAAAAGAATGTGACGCTCACCTACATGGGTGATGGCGCTATAAGACAAGGTTCTTGGCACGAGACGGCAAATTTGGCAATGATTTGGCAATTACCAGTGGTTTTTATTGTAGAGAACAATGGCTATGCCATGGGAACATCCGTTGAGCGCACGGCGAATCATACAGATATCCATAAACTTGGTGAAGGATATGAAATGCCAAATCGTGCTGTAGACGGTATGGATCCCATTGCTGTTTATGATGCAGTTCACGAAGCAATGGAACGTGCTCGTAAAGGAGATGGTCCAACGCTTCTTGAAATACGCACATACCGTTATAAAGGGCATTCCATGTCTGATCCACAGAAATATAGATCTAAGGATGAGGTAGCTGAATACCAAGCAAAAGATCCTATTACCTTGTGTTTGAATAAAATCAAAGAGGAAAAGTGGGCTAGCGACTCAGAAATTGAAAAAATCAATCAGCGCGTTAAAGACTTAGTTAAAGAATGTGTTGAATTCGCTGAAGCTAGTGAATTCCCTGATGCTTCTGAAGTGTATCAAGGTGTATATGCTCAAGAAGATTATCCATTTATTAAAGATTAATAGGAATTATGGCTATCGTTATTAATATGCCCCGTCTTTCGGATACAATGACTGAGGGGGTTGTGGCTAAATGGCACAAAAGCGTTGGAGATAAAGTAAGTGAAGGAGATTTACTAGCTGAGATTGAAACGGATAAGGCCACAATGGAATTTGAGGCTTTCCCAGGTCAAGAAGGTATTCTTCTTTACATTGGAACCGGTGAAGGCGAAATGTCTCCGGTGGATACGGTTTTAGCAATCCTAGGTGAAGAAGGTGAAGATATTGAGTCTCTTAAAGGAGGTTCTGCACCAACAGAGGAGCCCGTCAAAGAAGAGGCTCCAGCCCCAACGCCTGTGGAAGAGGCTCCAGCCCCAGCTGTTCCAGTTGCTACTCCAGCTCCGGCAGCACCAATTGTTGTTCCATCAGACGGAAGTGTAAAGGCTTCTCCTCTAGCAAGAAAGTTAGCATCAGAGCGCGGTATTGATTTAAACATGCTTCAAGGTTCGGGAGACCATGGTCGTATTATAAAACGCGATGTAGACTCCTTCAATCCAGCATTTCATACTTCGGCGCAGCCAGGGATTAATGCTGCGCCTGCGGGAGTAGAAAACTTTACTGATACGCCTGTTAGTCAAATGCGTAAAGTAATTGCAAAGCGGTTGAGCGAAAGTAAGTTTAGTGCCCCTCATTTTTACATAACCATGGATATAAACATGGATCGTGCTATAGATGCGAGAAAGGCACTGAACGCAAATGGGGACACAAAAATCAGTTTTAATGATTTGGTAATAAAATCATGTGCCATTGCGCTTAAAAAACATCCTGCAATAAATTCAGCATGGATGGGTGATAGTATACGCCAGAGTGATCATGTCCACATTGGCGTTGCAGTTGCAGTAGAGGATGGCTTATTAGTTCCTGTTCTCAGACATGCAGATCTAATGTCTTTAGCTCACATTAGTGCAAGTGTTAAAGACTTGGCAGGCAAAGCAAAAGACAAAAAATTACAGCCTGCGGATTGGGAAGGAAATACTTTTACAATTTCGAATCTTGGTATGTTCGGTATTGAAGAGTTCACTGCGATTGTGAACCCTCCAGATGCCGCTATACTTGCTGTAGGAGGAATCAAACAAGTGCCTGTTGTAAAGGACGGTGCTGTCGTGCCGGGTAATGTAATGAAGGTCACATTAAGTTGCGATCATCGAGTAATTGATGGAGCTTCAGGAGCAGCATTTTTGCAAACTGTCAAAGGGTTTTTAGAAAATCCAATTACCATGTTCGCGTAATAGGCCCTTGAATATCATATTTAATATCAGCCCGAACTAACGTTCGGGCTGCTTTGTTTAATGTCTAAATTCGGATTACTATGAAAAATATTTGGATTACCGGAGGCTCCCGAGGAATAGGACTAGAAACTGTTAAAGCATTTTTGGCAGATAATTTTACTGTTGTGGTATTAACAAGAAACTGTGATGCACTTTCAGGACTTCAAGAACAATACCCCAAAACTCTTATATGCAAGTCCATAGATCTGATCAATATCAGAAAGGATGATTTACCCAAACTGCAAGTTGATGCATTAATTAACAATGCAGGCGCCTTGGTAAATAAATCATTTGATTCAATTTCTTCGGAGGATTTACATCTGGTTTACAGAACGAATGTTTTTGGTCCAATACATTTAATTCAGTCGTTAATGTCCCAATTCAGTAAAGAAATACATGTGGTAAACATAAGCTCAATTGGGGGAGTCACTGGTTCTGTGAAATTCCCAGGTCTAAGTGCTTATAGCTCTTCCAAAGGCGCGCTAAGCATACTTACAGAGTGTCTCCAAGCAGAATACGGTGAGTCAACGAATTGGACATTTAACTGTCTTGCATTAGGTGCAGTCCAAACTGAAATGCTTGAAGAAGCGTTTCCTGGTTATCAAGCTCCTGTTCATCCTGAACAAATGGCTGAGTACATTAAGCATTTTACACTTAACAATCAAAAGGTTATGCGAGGTAGAGTAGTCGAGGTTTCATTGTCAACACCATAATACTCAGAGCTAAAGCAATTAGTAAAAAAAGTTAGTCTTTGTAGGGTAAGTGTAATTATTACACTTAGATTTGCAACCGCTTTGGAAACAAGGCATGTTTTTTTCAAGGATAGTTGTTTTGGCAGTGTAATAATGAGATATCAGTTGACGGAAATATTTGAGAATAAAAAGCTCAATACGATTACTGAGTATAGCGTAAGATGATGTATCTTTGCGCTCCTTGGTTTTGAAAAATTAAACCGAGTTATTGAACTACTTTATCGAAAGAAAAAGATTTCAATAAAAAACAAACAAAAGTGTTGCGTAGTTAAAATTAGGCTGCGTACATTTGCCGCCCCGTTCGAGAGAAAGGGGAGA
>JAYOSU010000011.1:28604-48142 GCA_038139395.1 Cryomorphaceae bacterium | reverse complement strand
GATAACGGTTATCAAGCACCTGCAGCAGACGGCTCAGGTGTGAATGTGGTTGTAAACCCAGATTCACAGCGATTACAATTATTAAGTCCCTTTGAGCCTTGGGACGGAGCGAATATTCATGGAGCGAAGCTCTTGATAAAAGCCTTTGGTAAATGTACTACTGACCACATTTCTATGGCTGGACCGTGGTTACGATTCCGTGGCCATTTAGATAACATTTCAAACAATTGTTTGATTGGAGCAGTAAATGCGTTTACCAAAGAGACCAATGCAGTAACAAGCCAATTGGATGGTAGTGTGGACGAAGTGCCAAATGTAGCTCGAGCATATAAAGCTGCAGGCGTACCAACAATAGTGGTAGGGGATCATAACTATGGTGAGGGTTCATCAAGAGAGCATGCAGCCATGGAACCCCGTCATTTAGGAGTTCGCGCAGTAATTGTAAAATCCTTTGCCCGTATTCACGAAACCAACTTGAAGAAGCAAGGAATGTTGGGGTTAACCTTTGATAACGAAGCGGATTACAACCTTATCCAGGTAGACGATACCTTCAACTTTACAGATCTTGCGGAGTTTGCACCGGGTAAGCAATTGACACTAGAGGTTGTTCATGCAGACGGTTCTACTAACATTATAAAGTTGAATCATACGTACAATGCACAACAAATTGATTGGTTTAAAGCGGGTTCTGCTTTGAACTTAATTAAGATGCAGAATGCTTAATTAGGGGTATGTCGATTAAATGAAGAAAGCCCGGCGCTCAGCGCCGGGCTTTCTTATTCTATATGCATTTAAGAATGCTTTATTTGCTATTCAATAGGTAACCCACTTTCAAGGTAAAAGAGTAGGTGTAAGGGGCGTCTATATCAGAACCTGCACCCCCATAGAAACCATAGTTGGTCAAATTCCACGTATTTTTTGTGGTAAAACCATAGCCTACACCAAAGGCATAGTCAATCAAAAACTGATCTGCTAACACCAACTGGTTACCAAAGTCCATTTGCACAGAACCAGCCACAGCAGTTTGACGAGTAGTAGGGTACATAAAAGTTACAGGATCTGGTGGGTGATCATAATCAACTCTGTCATAGTTGAAAGTGCTCACGAACATGTTTGGTTTAAAATAAGAACCGCGCATGATGTGACCGAACCGCATACGTTGACTGTAAAACGTTGGGCTACGTTTAAATTTGTAACCTATATTAACTCCAGCTCCCATAGCATTTTCATTACCCCAAATAGCGCTTTCAAAACCTGCTCCAACAAAAATAACACCGGCCTCCCATGAAGTGGATGGCGTAACGGATTGTTCGTAGGAAAGGAATGTATAATTGCCACTTACACCTGCCACATCTATTTTGATTGCACGGTTTCTTTGTCCGGCATACACACGGCTATCATTAATCATTTGCTGACTGAAGTCCATGACACGCCCGCTTTCTAAAACAATCTTCTTTAAGTAATCTTTTTCAACGGTAAAAGCCACAGAGTTCACGGGGGAGCCATATTCTCTGTATTTAATGAAATCTGGCGTTACCTCAATGATAGTAACTTCGTCTATGGTTTTATCTTTATAGATAAGCATGTCCTGAGACTTTGCCGTGTAGCCTAAGCTTAGGATAAAAATGGTAAGCAGGAACTTTTTCATTTGAGTATTGGTTGTTAATTGTCCAATATACACAATTATTATGCCTTTGTCTTTTGTAGTTTTAAGCCTTGATGAAATTTAACAAAATTCAACGCGGTTGGGCCATGTACGATTGGGCCAACTCCGTTTATTCGCTGGTAATTAGTACAGTTCTTCTGCCCATATATTATGAGGCGATGACCAAGGATAATGACGCAAAGGTCTATTTCTTGGGTTATGATTGGGAAAATACAGTGATTTACAATTATGTCATTGCCGCCTCTTTTCTTACCATCAGCATTTTGAGTCCATATCTTGGAGCCATGGCAGATAAAACCGGCCGGCGCAAGGTGTTTATGAACACCTTCATGATCACTGGCGGTGTGAGCACGATGCTTATGTATTTTTTTACTTCTAGTAACCCCGGCTTCGCACTGGTCTTAGCGTATTTTGCTAGTTTAG
Source organism: Cryomorphaceae bacterium (assembly GCA_038139395.1). Lineage (GTDB taxonomy): Bacteria > Bacteroidota > Bacteroidia > Flavobacteriales > Schleiferiaceae > UBA10364. Next base: position 46,053 of record JAYOSU010000011.1, on the reverse strand, counting down.
GGTTTACAGGTTCATTTGTTTTTTACAATTCCTATCTACCAATAATCGCTCCCAAGGAAATGCAGGATAGACTGTCTGCGCGCGGATTCTCACTTGGTTATTTAGGTAGTGGAATTCTTCTTATTTTCTGTTTGGTTCTTGTTCAAAAGCCCGAATTATTTGGTTTAGCCGACGCAGCGATTGCTACGAGAGTTTCATTCTTTATTACCGGTATTTGGTGGCTTGGTTTTGGCCTTCCTTCTATTGCTCGATTACCTAAAGACGAAATGAAAGATTATTTTGAATCGAAATTATTCTGGTCGTCATGGAGGGAGCTTATTCTTGTCCTTAAAGAATTGGGTTTACAGCCAGCCTTGCGCAGATTTTTAAGCGGCTTCTTTTGGTACTCGACCGGTATGCAAACCATTATTTTGCTCGCAGCAGTATTTGGCTCTAAGGTATTGGGACTTGAGAGTTCACAATTAATTGTAACTATTCTGATCATCCAATTTGTGGCTATTGCTGGTGCCGCAGCCTTTTCACGTCTTAGCGAGCGCACTTCAAACATAGTTGCCATTAGTATAGGAGTCGCTATTTGGATGATTATATGCTTTGCAGCTTATTTTGTTCAAACAGTCACTCAATTTTATGCGGTAGGTATTGGGTTGGGTTTTGTGATGGGTGCGGTTCAAAGTCTTTCAAGAAGTACCTATAGTAAAATGTTACCTAGCACAGAAGATCATAGCACGTATTTTAGCTTTTACGACGTGATGGAGAAATTGGCTACCACTGTTGGGATGTTTTCAATAGGAATTCTAGAATGGCTGACCGGTGATCTAAGAAACAGCGCGCTTGCACTTTCCTTATTCTTCGCTATTGGTCTGGTTCAGATGCTCAGGTTGTACGTTTTTCAAAAGAAACCCTCCGCTTAGTCGGTAAATAATCTCACCAAAAAAATCATCTTCTTCAACCCCATCAAACTTGGCTTGAAATGTGGCTGAACCAAACTGAGGCCAAGAAGCCGTGTCCATAGCACTTTTGCTTACTAGGACGCCGCCTATAAGTTCAACACTTTCGCTTTCATAAGAAATTATTTCACCAGATACCTTTACAATGGCACCCGGAAGTAGTGAGCCATTATCTACTAAAGTGCCTAGGGATTCAGAAAAGGTCGATACCTCTACTTTTTGGTCAAGCGCATTCTTAGGCTTTCTGAAATATTCGCTTATGCCATAAATTAACCCGACTGCCAAGGCAATCAATACTATAATGATAATCTTTTTTCTCATTGTTTAGCTTCGCATTTGGCCAATATAGTTGCTCGGAGTGATTCGTTTTAATTCATCTTTAATTTGATTGCTAACCTCCAATTGGTCTATAAAAACAGAAATGCTCTTTGCGTTTATTTCACTATTCGTTCGTGTCAGTTCTTTTAAAGCTTCGTATGGTTTTGGATACCCTTCTCTGCGCAGGATGTTCTGTATACCTTCTGCAACAACGGCCCAATTAGCTTCTAAATCTGCTGCTATTTTAGTTTCATTGACCAAGAGTTTTTCCAGCCCTTTATTCATGCTTGTCAGTGCAATCATAAGGTGGCCAAAAGGCACCCCCGCATTTCGGAGTACGGTAGAATCTGTTAAATCTCTTTGGAGTCTTGAAACAGGCAGTTTGGATGACAGGTGTTCAAGCAGCGCGTTGGCAATTCCTAGATTTCCTTCGGCATTTTCAAAGTCTATTGGATTCACCTTGTGGGGCATTGCTGATGAGCCTACTTCTCCTTTTTTGATCTTTTGCTTGAAATAATCCATACTGACATAGGTCCAAACGTCTCTACAGAAGTCAATGAAAATAGTATTGATACGCTTTAACGCGTCCAATTGTGCTGCCAGGTTATCATAATGCTCAATTTGAGTAGTGGGGTAACTTCTACTTAAATTTAAATATGCCGAAACAAAATGATCGCCCCATTTATGCCAATCTTCATTGGGGTAAGCGGCAGCATGAGCATTAAAGTTTCCTGTAGCACCTCCGAATTTAGCACTGTGCGGTATAGATTTTAGTTGATCTAATTGAGCCCGCAGTCGTGAAGTGAAGACCATAAACTCTTTACCTAATGTGGTGGGAGAGGCAGGCTGCCCGTGCGTACGAGCTAATAGAGGAATTGCACTCCAGGCTACCGCATTTTTTTCAATCGCTGTGATTAGGGATTCTAGTGATGGGTATACAACCTCATTCAGTGCATCCTTTATACTTAAGGGAACGGAAGTATTGTTAATATCTTGGGACGTCAATCCAAAATGAATAAACTCTTGGAATGCACTCAGGTCGATCTGTTCAAAAGCCTCTTTTATAAAGTACTCTACAGCTTTGACATCATGATTGGTCACCTTCTCAATATCCTTGATTCTTTGCGCATCTTCAGTAGAGAAATTCAAGTAAAGGTTTCGCAGTGATTCAAACGAATCAGGATGTACTTCGCGGAGCTGGGGAATTCCCTTTTCACAGAGCGCAATGAAGTATTCAACCTCTACTCTTACGCGGTATTTGATTAACGCAAATTCAGAGAAGTATTGAGTTAAATCAGATGTTTTTGAGGCATATCTACCATCTATAGGAGAAATGGCATGGAGAGCAGTGGACATAAGTTTCTTCGTTAAAAAACAAAATTAGCGTAGTTGTCCCCTTTTTCCTAATTCTATTACCTCTAGGTTTTCTACTTTCCCTTTAGTATTTGGCTGGCTTTGAACAATTTCGAAACGAAGCATTGTTCGGATTTTATGAAAACCATGATGACCATAGGCTCCTGGATTCATATGAAGGCAATTTATTTTTGGGTCATTGACCACTTTTAGAATGTGACTGTGTCCACAAACAAATAAATCGGGCTGTTCCATTCTAATGGCATCACGTGTCCGGGTATTGTACTTGGGAGGGTAGCCTCCAATATGTGTCATCCATATTTTCATGCCACATACAATGAATTTTTGATGCAACGGATAACGTGATCGCATGGTGTGGTCGTCTATATTACCATAGACTGCAATAACGCGTTTCCCAGTAGATTCAAGTACGTCTATGGAGTCGTGTGACCCTATATCTCCGGCATGCCAAATCATATCTACTTCTTGAGCAAATTCTAGAACGCGACTATCAATATGACCATGATTGTCTGAGAGCAGTAAGATTTTTGTTCGGTTATCTTGCACAAGCGTACCTTTGAAGTATCAACGAGCATCAAAAGTAATGAGAACACTCCTGAGATTGGCTTTCGACGGCGCCCCTTTTTGTGGATGGCAGGTTCAACCAAGCGACCGCACTGTTCAGGGAGATTTAGATTTGGCTTTGACCAAGCTTTTGAATCAGCCCGTAAGTACGGTGGGGGCCGGAAGAACAGATACGGGTGTTCACGCTAAAGAAATGGTTGTTCATTTTGACTGGAGCCCAAAACTGGCCGGCAGTATAAAAGATTTAAATCATCTTATTCATCGTTTAAATCGATTCCTAGATCCTGCTATTCGCGTTTATGACGCTGTTGAAGTGGCTGTAGATTGGCACGCTCGATTTGATGCGACCAGCCGTAGTTATGAATACTACATGTGCGATAACGGTTCACCGTTCCATAGAAAAAACGCTTGGATGGTGGAAAAAATGCCGAATGTAGATATCATGAATGAGGCGGCACGTCTGTTACTAGAAGAACAAGACTTTGCTTCTTTCTGTAAGAAGGGATCTGACAATAAAACAACACTTTGCGTTGTTACTCAGGCTCAATGGGTAAGGCAGGGCGACCTTTGGGTGTTTCATATTTCTGCAGACCGTTTCCTTCGCAACATGGTTCGTGCAATTGTGGGTTCACTATATGAAGTTGGTCTGGGCAAATGGTCGGTGGAAGAATTTAAGGCTCGACTTCTTCAAAAAAATCGCGGTGCAATGGGAACTAGCGCACCGGCACAGGGTTTATATTTAACCAAAGTAACTTACAAAAACTTGTAAATGTCTCAAGTCGGCGGTAAAGCATTTGATTTTAAACTCTTTTTGAAGGTGATGGCCTACGCCAAACCCTATAGAGGCCTCTTTATTTTTTCTGTGATACTTACCGTAGTATTGGGCGCTTTAGGTACGGCACGCCCAATACTTATTCGCAGTGTCATTGATGATGCGATTCTACAGGTTAATGCCCCTGAATTAGTTCGCTTGATGATTCTCCTTGTCGGACTATTGGTATCGGAAGCGCTGGGTCAGTTTGGGTTCATGTATACGGCTAATTGGCTTGGTCAGAGTATAATTAAGGACATTCGTATTGAGTTGTATGATAGGTTACAGACCTTCCGACTCGGGTTTTATGATAGAACACCCATTGGACAATTGGTGACGCGCGTGGTCTCTGATATTGAGACCATTTCACAAATTTTCTCTCAAGGAATATTGGTCATTTTTGGCGACCTTTTTCGAATCGCAGTGATGCTTGGTGCCATGTTCTTCTTCTTCAATCCTGTGCTAGTGCTCGTTAGCCTTAGTGTTATTCCCATACTTTTTATTGCTACAAGATGGTTTCAACGCGGTATAAAAGGAGCTTTTCAGCAGGTTCGAACTGAAGTTAGCAATCTCAATACGTTTGTTCAAGAGCACTTGAGCGGTATGGCCATTGTTCAGGCCTTTGGGCGCGAACAGCAGGAGATGGACAAATTCATGAAAATCAATGACAGGCATCGTCAGGCCAACATTAAAAGTATATTTTATTATGCGCTCTTTTTCCCCATTATTGAGGTATTAAGCGCCTTATCTATTGGCCTAGCTGTTTGGTATGGAGGTATGAATGCAGCCACAGGAGGTAACGTAACGATTGGTGAATTGACTGCGATTATCATTTTTATTGGAATGCTTTTCCGCCCTCTTAGACAGCTTGCGGACCGATTTAACACCTTGCAAATGGGTATGGTCGCTTCGGAACGCGTTCTCAAATTGCTAAATAATCAAGAAGACATTGAGGCGAATGGAACGAAAATAATTCAAGACCTCCAAGGTGAAATTTCCTTCCAAAATGTTCATTTCAGCTACAATAAGGATGAGCCCATTTTACGGGATGTTAGCTTTGAGGTAGCCACGGGTGAAACGGTAGCAATAGTAGGAGCTACAGGTGCAGGTAAAAGCACGATTATTTCAGCATTGATGGGTTTTTATCCCTATAATGAAGGTTCTATTAAAATTGACGGTATAGAGCTTAAAGACATTGACGTACATGCCTTACGTCAGCAAGTAGCACTGGTCCTTCAAGACGTGTTTTTATTTTCTGATTCCGTTCGTGCCAACGTGGTTCTTGGGGATCAGCACATTACGGATGAAGAACTTTTGAAAGCTGCATATACTATTGGTATCGCTGAATTTATTGACGAGCTCCCTGGAGGATTAGATTATAATGTACAAGAGCGTGGCGGTGTACTTTCTGCCGGACAAAGACAATTATTGGCATTCTTACGCGCATACATTACTCAACCAAAGGTGCTCATACTAGATGAAGCAACTTCAAGTATTGATTCACATACGGAAGAACTTATCCAGAGAGCTCTTATTGCGCTCACCAAAGACCGCACATCTGTGATTATTGCCCATAGACTATCAACTATTCAGCATGCGAACAGAATCATAGTTTTAGATAAGGGTCAGATTGTAGAAATTGGAAGTCACTTAGAACTTCTTGAGAAGGAGGGAGCTTATTTCAACCTTTACGAGAAGCAATTTACAAGCGAGGTATAAAAAAAACCGGCATCCACAGGATGCCGGTTTTTCAATGCGATTTGAATTTCGATTCTATCCATTCATGGAAATTAAGAACTCTGCGTTGTCTTTGGTTTGACGCATACGATCGTTTAAAAATTCCATTGCCTCTATTGGGGTCATGTCTGCCAAATATTTTCTCATGATCCACATGCGTTGAAGCACATCAGGAGCCAATAATAAATCTTCTTTTCGAGTTCCGCTTTCAATTAGGTTGATGGCCGGCCAAATTCTACGATTGGCAATACGGCGGTCAAGCTGCATTTCCATGTTACCCGTCCCTTTAAATTCTTCAAAGATGACTTCATCCATTTTGGATCCAGTATCAATAAGGGCTGTTGCAAGAATGGTAAGTGAACCTCCTCCTTCAATATTACGTGCTGCACCAAAGAAACGTTTTGGCTTTTGCAGTGCATTTGCATCTACACCACCTGAAAGTATCTTTCCAGATGCAGGGCTTACTGTATTGTAGGCACGTGCTAGACGTGTTATGGAATCAAGCATAATGATCACATCATGACCACATTCTACCATTCTTTTGGCTTTCTCAAGAACAATATTGGCCACTTTTACATGGCGATCGGCAGGCTCGTCAAAAGTAGAGGCTACTACTTCTGCGTTCACACTTCGTGACATGTCTGTAACCTCTTCCGGACGTTCGTCAATGAGAAGAACAATCATATAGGCTTCTGGGTGGTTGGCTGCAATGGCGTTTGCAACCTCCTTCATCAATGTAGTTTTACCTGTCTTAGGTTGCGCGACAAGGAGTCCACGCTGTCCCTTACCAATGGGAGAGAAGAGATCAATAATTCTTGTTGAAGTGGACATTTTACGCGTGGTAATGTCAAATTTCTCTTCAGGAAATAAAGGTGTTAAATGCTCAAAAGCAACGCGGTCTCTAACAAATTCAGGGCTGCGTCCATTGATACTGTTCACTTTGACAAGTGGGAAGTATTTTTCGCCTTCTCTAGGAGGACGTACTTCCCCGCTAACGGTATCTCCTGTTTTTAGACCAAGGCTTCTAATTTGATTCTGACTTACGTAAATATCATCTGGAGAATTCAAGTAGTTATAGTCAGAACTTCTCAAAAAGCCGTAACCGTCTGGCATCACCTCTAGAACGCCTTCATTGGCAATAATTCCTTCAAAGTGAAATTCTTTAGGTCTTCTTCGGCGATTATCGTTGTTGTGATTATTGCGGTTTTTATCGTGGTTCCGATTTTTATTGCGGTTTTGATGTTCACCTTGTTGACGATCTAGACGACCCTCATTTTGTTCAGGTTTTTGCTCTTTACCTTCAGCGGGAACCTCAGTCTTAGCTGATTTTTCAGTACTTTCTTTTTTAGTAGGGGTATCGTTAGCGGCTGCTTCTGTGGCTTCCATACCTAGCTTTGATTTAATAGCATCTACCAGTTCGCCTTTCTTCATGGTTTTGGCTTTCGGTATTTCTAGTTTTGTGCCCAATTCTTTAAGTTCGGGCAATTTGCGAGAATGCAAATCTTTTTCAGTCAACATGTGTTTGGGAATAACTTGTAAAAGAAACGATTAGGTGAATTTCTTTCGAACTCTGTTCTACAATAATAGTGAGTTTAGAAGAAAATGGGTGGTCTCAAACTGATTTTTTTTCAACTTTGTCAAAATTTTAATCATGATTCAGCGAATTCAAACCCTTTATTTATTCGTAGCAGCCATCTTGAGTGCCTTGTCAGCGTTTATTCTTCCAATGTACTCTTTAGATGGAGAAAGTTTTGCGGCAACAGCGAACGCATCAACTTTTGGAGGGTTTGGTGCGTTAATGGCCTTTTTTTCCGGATCGATTTTACTGTATAAGAATAGAAATCTACAGCTGCTTATAGTCCGTCTGGGCATGGTGATTTGCTTGTTAGTTTTGGGAGCACTGATTTGGATCATTCAAGGAAATGGTGCTTCTGCAGACTGGGGTGTGGTTATTCCCTTCATAAATGTTGTCCTTGCTTTTATGGCTTCCAAAGGGATTCAGAAAGACGAAGCTAAGGTGCGTTCTTTGGATAGATTACGCTAGAGATGGCGGGGGAGTTCTTCTAACTGTTTATTTGCCTTGCAGTCCCAATATAGATTTTGAAGGCCATTGGTGAGCCAAATCGTCTTTGCTCCAATGGTATTGTTATAGTTGAATGCTTGATTGAAGGTGTCTTGACTGAGTTTTACACTCGGTGATTTGCATTCTACCAAGACTTGAGGTTTTCCGTTACTATTCGCAATCAAATCGCTGCGTTTGGTATTAAATCCTGTTTTTAAACCTGTCTCAATCTGGATATGGTGCATGCTGTAACCGTTTGCTATAAGATATTGCACAGCATGTTGACGCACCCATTCTTCTGGTGTGCATACGAGCCACTTCTTTCTAACCGAATCAAAAATCCATTGCTTTCCCTCCTCCAGTTTTGTTCTTAAGGAAGCAGTTATTGTATCAGAAAAATTCAATTTATTCAATGTCACTACATGATATTTGGGTTGAACTTCTCTGGATATTTTCCTTGAATATCTTTATAAAAATCGGTCAATTTGGCCTTAGTCTCTTCTAAAGTTGTGGGTGTGATTATTTTCTCTATCCCGGCTCTTTTATTTTTATAGTCCACAAAACCAAGGCTAATGTTCACTTGGGCTTTTTTGGCTATGTAGTAAAACCCACTTTTCCATGTGTCAGTCCTTCTCCGAGTGCCTTCCGGACTAATTATCAAGTTGATTTTTCCCTCTTGTAAAAGTTTTGCGCTTACATCAACCAAATTATTGCGCTGAGATCTATTAACCCCAATTCCTCCTAGCCAAGTAATCAAACCAAAGAAGTACCATTTTGTATAAAAGTCTTTGATAAGAAATTTCATAGGTAGTTTCATCTGCCAAAAGGTTGCTAAGGCTAGAAATGTATCAAAATTTGAAGTGTGGGGAGCTGCAATGGTAACTGTGTTTCTCGCCTTCTTTACAACCTCTTCAGAGGCAACAACCTTCCATCCAATAAACCACAATGCAATTTTGCTAATGATGTATTTCATAATCAATCGATAGGTCGCCTAAGATACACCAAACCAATCTTGAGGAAAGCCCAACAGATATGCTTTTTTGGTAGCTCTTGTTAAGGCAGTGTAGAGCCATTTGTAATATATGGGTGAAGGGCCATCCGGCAAATAGGGGTGTTCAATAATCACCTGTTCCCATTGGCCACCTTGACTTTTATGACAGGTTATGACATAGCTGAACTTCACTTGAAGCGCATTGTAGTACGGATCATTTTTAATGGCTTCGTAAATTTTCTTCTTTGCACTTAAGTGAGAAAACTTAAGTAACATTTGCTCGTACAACTCATTATTCTGTGCGGTAGATAAGGAAGGACCTTCTGATTGAAGTGTGCTTAGGTTTAGAATGACGTCAATCGCATTTTCACCGGGATAATCTACAAATGCTACTGTCGCTTCACAAAATGTTAGACCGTAGCGCTCGTGTATATTTCGAATAGATCGCACTTCTCCAATTTCCCCGTTTGCAATAAACCCTATGGCAGAAGTCTCCGGTAGCCAGAAATAGTTGTTTTTTACAACCATGAATTGGTCGCCTGCAGAAATTTGATCTTCTTGAAACTTGATTCTTCCACGAATACCTTGATTGTACCTGTTTGCCTTTTTATTGGATCGAACAACCATTGTGTTGCCCTCGCCATTCGTGGAATATAATTGTTCGAATACTTCCTGCAAATGGTAGCCGTCTTCAATAACTATAAAGTCTTTTCCGGGCAACATTTTAGGAGCATCTGAAGCGTCCTTTTCTATTAGCTCTCTAAGCTGGGTTGCATTTCGCAAAATGTAACTGTCTAATGCCTGCCTAACCACAGCACGTAGTGTGTGTTCCACGGTATTGTAACCTACTCCGGTAAAGTAGTCTGAATTAAGTGCTGGGCTTTTGGGTTGGCCCACAGGAGGTAATTGTGCAGGATCTCCAACCAGAATTAAACTATTTGATGCATCTGTAAAAACGAAGTTCAACAAGTCCTCCAAAAGTGAATTTCCTCCAAGGGCATTGTCGTTATTGGTAGAAATCAATCCAGCTTCATCCACGACGAATGTGGTGTTTTTATGTGGATTGTTTGCCAAGACAAATTGAGCCACCCCTCCAGATGATACATTGGGTCTATATAGACTTCTATGTATGGTAAAGGCATTCTTGCCGGCAGTGCCTCCCATCACTTTGGCTGCTCTTCCCGTTGGCGCCATTAACATAATTTTTCGTTGATGTTTCTTGTGTACGGCAACCACAGATTTCAGAACAGTTGTTTTTCCAGTCCCTGCATATCCTTTGACAATCAGTACCTCTGGATGAAGACGTTTTACACTGAGATACAGTGCGAGTTTTTTGAGTAAAGCATCTTGGTCCTCAGTCGGTTCGAATGGGAAAAACCCTTTTAGATCTGCGTATGTGGATTGCGGTGTAAGCAATGAAAAAATATTGTAGTTTTGGGACGATTAATCCTGAACAATTACAATGAATCCAAAGGTACAACTCGGAATTAAAGCAGTTCTAATCGTAACGTGTCTGTTTTTGACCATACGAATCTACCAAAGTATTATGCAACCAATCAAATTCCAGCGTATCGAGCGCTCAAGATTGTGTGATATTACCGAGCAATTAGAAAATATTCGTGAGGCTCAGTTGGCCTACAAGAGTGAAATGGGAAGTTATTGCGCTTCCATTCAGGAGTTGGTAGGTTTTATTGATACGGGATACATAAGTATTATTGAAAGAAAGGATACCTCTTTCATGTACTATGATAAAATCTACCAAAAAGAAATGAATAAGGATTCTGTAATAATTCGAGTACTTGGTCAAGAGAAAGTTAGTATGCAGCTATTTGGTGAAGGGTTCATAGCAGAATCCTTACGACTTATCTCAGGCACGGACTCGTCTTTCACAATGGATGCTTCGGAGATTAATAAAAACGGAGTAGATGTGGCTACCTTTGAGGTAAGCGCCCCTTACAAAGTAATTTTTGCTGATATTGCAGAAGAATTTCCACAAGCGTATGGTAAGGCTGAAAATAATTCTCTTACTATTGGCTCATTAACAGAACCAACCATTAGTGGTAACTACGAGAACTCATACTGTAAAGCAGACTAATATTGATCCAGCCTTTGAATCGGCGAAGGCGGAAAATTGCACATTGTCCATCCTGCGTGAGCAGGATGGACTTTCTTTTTTGGTTAAAAATTCTACTACTACGCAACTTTATATGATAGGATATATTCCTTCTTCTGAGTTGTCTGTGAATCCTTTCCAAGAGGTTCAATCGTTCTTTCCGCAAATTCCGAATAAGGTGATTATGGCAAGCGATTATGCAAAGTCTACTTTGCTCCCGAAGGCCTTAATGCCGGAAAATTTGGAATGGACAAGCCATCTTCTTGGTGACAAGGCAAATAAAATTTTCACTTCTAAGCAGTTGGAATATCAGGCCGCAGCATATTTGACACAAGAGGAGATTAAAGAGGAAAATGTTGAACACAATTGGTTGCTACAGCTGGAGAAAATGAGCCTTTCCAATGAACAAAAGATTTGGGTTGATTTAGGTGGAAGGACAGCAAATTTTTATGCTTTGGATGGCAAGAGGGTTCATATGATCAATTGTCTACCTGTAGCGTCAAAGGAAGACTTGCTCTACCATCTTGGAAATATTTCAGAACAATTGAAGTGGAATAGAGAAACGCTTCACGTAGAAGTAAGCGGTGTAGGACATAGTGCGTACCGATCATTCGTTAAACCTTACTTTTTCACGGTAGAGGGGATCAAGGTTGCCAAATATGTAAACGTAAGCTCCGCAATGAATGATGTGGATATCGCTTCTTTTGGTGCATTATTAAGGATATGAGAATCATTAGCGGAAAGTGGCGCAGCAAGCGCATTAAAGCACCTAAAAATCTCCCTTCACGCCCTACAACAGATTTTGGTAAGGAAAGCTTATTTAATATTCTAAATAATCGATTCTATTTTGAAGACCTACGTGTACTGGATTTATTTTCAGGTACAGGTAATATTAGTTACGAGTTTGCCTCAAGGGGTGCAATAGAAATAGTTGCTGTTGATATGCACAGAGAGTGTATCCGGTTTATTTCTAAAACTTCGGATGTTCTTGGAGCCAATATTCAGGCAGTTCAAGCTGATGCATTGCAATGGGTTCGTAGAAATGCCACTCAGTATGATATTGTTTTTGCAGACCCACCTTATGACTATGAGTATTATGAAGATTTAGCTCGTGGTATCATGGATCATGGATTATTGACAGAGGTGGGTGAGGCAATTATTGAGCATAGCGACCAAACTGATTTAAGTCATCTTCCCGGATTCTTGGAACACCGACGTTATGGTCATGTGAATTTTAGCTTTTTTTCTCGCTCAGAAGAGAAAGAGGGTTAAACAAGAAAGTCCACAAGTTTTGCGACTGCTCGTCCCCGGTGGCTCATGCTGTTTTTTTCAGCATTGTCCATTTGTGCAAAACTGCGGTCATATCCATCCGGTATGAAGATAGGATCATAGCCAAATCCTTTGTTACCCTGTCGTTCGGTTGCAATGTGTCCTCTTACAATACCTTCAAAAACAAATTCTTTGCCGTCAAGAATGAGTGCAACCGCAGTGCGAAATTGCGCTGATCTTTTTTTTGCAGAGTTTAGTGCAAAAAGAACCTTGTCCATGTTTGCCTGTGGGTCTTTAGCTTCACCCGCATATCGAGCACTAATCACGCCAGGGGCTCCCCCAAGTGCATCTACCTCCAATCCAGTATCATCAGAAAAGCAAGCAATACCGTATTTATTCCAGATTGTACGTGCTTTGAATAGGGCATTTCCTTCTAAGGTAGGCTCGTTTTCTGGTATATCTTCATGATCTCCAAGTTCACTTAGACCAATAACTTCGTATTTGTGTCCAATTAATTCCTTAACCTCTCGTAACTTACCCGCGTTGTGGGTGGCAAAAACCAATCTCATAAACTCTTAATTGATGAGTAACAAAAGTACAGTCTTAATTCGCTTTATTGGACCAATTGTAGCACTCTTTACAGCCACAATCGGCGGGTTTGAATCTCACTTTATCCTTCTTGGGATAACCTTTTGGATGCTTATTTGGTGGATTTCAGAGACAGTTCATTTAGCGGTGACCGGGTTGTTGCCATTATTGCTTTTCCCCTTGTTTGGAATAATGGAGGCAAAAAGTATGTCCACCTATTATGCGCATCCTCTTGTCTACTTATTTTTTGGTGGATTTGTCATAGCGAGGGCATTAGAACAAACCAATTTACACTATCGGATAGCTTTATGGATTTTGCGTAAAACTGGTACAGAGGGTAGGGGTTTGTTGGCTGGTTTCATGCTCAGTACAGGCTTTATGTCCATGTGGATAAGCAATACGGCTACCTCAATTATGATGCTTCCCATAGTAACTAGTGTATTGGCTGTTCTGCCCAAAAATATATCCGTGAAGGTGGAAAGGCCCTTGCTTTTATCCGTTGCTTGGGCGGCGAATATTGGCGGTATGGCTACCTTAATAGGCACGCCTCCAAATATGATTTTTGCAGGATTCTTAAGTGAAAATCTGGACCGGGAAATTGGTTTTGTGGAATGGTTACCGATTGGACTGTCTGCGTCAATTAGTATGGGCATTGTCGCATTTTTGATTTTGGCGCGCAGTTTTCGCGGTGTTGAATTTTCTGGAGCAACAGGAGAGGATACAGCGGGTTTTTTAAATAGCGAATGGGAAAAACTTGGTAGCTTGAGTCGTATTCAAAAGCGGGTGGCGTTGATTTTTGTTACCACGGCATTATTATGGATAGTACGTCCTTACTTAGGTGTTCTTAGTGCGCATATGCATTGGTCAGATACCGGTATTTCATTGATTGCCGCCTTATTGTTGTTTACTGTCATTGGGGAGAAAGGATCGGCCATTTTAGATTGGGAGGCTACCTCAAAGTTGCCTTGGGGTATTCTTATTCTTTTTGGCGGCGGGTTGGCTTTGGCAGGAACGCTTCAGCAAAGTCAATGGTTTGGTTTATTAGAATCAAGTATGCAATCCTTAGGTGAAATCCCTCTATTAATTTGGGTACTTATCATGGCGCTTTTGGGAGTCTTTGCTACGGAGCTTCTCAGCAATATGGCTTTAGTGAGCGCTTTGATGCCTTTAGTCTTTAGCTTGTCCATCACTTTTGGATGGTCAATGGAAATTTTGAGTGTTCCTTTAGTCTTAGGAGCTAGCTGTGCATTTATGTTACCGATGGCCACACCGCCAAATGCAATTGTATTTTCCACGGGTAAATTAACCGTGCGCTATATGATGGTCAGAGGACTATTATTAAATATCGCCGCATTACTATTGTTAACCATTCTTGGTTACGTACTCATTACAATGGGCTAACTACTTGTTCGGGCTGCTGCAATACTTTTTGCGGCAAGTGATTTTTTATAGTCTCGCCCAAAGCTTCTATCCACTCTAATTTGAGTTGTGCACGCGAATAAATAAGACTAACCTGTCTAGTAGGCGTAGGCTCTGCAATTGGTTTAACCGATCCCTTATATCTGTCGTTGAGATCAATGCCCGTCAAATAGGGTAATAAGGTCATACCCATTCCTTTATCTGCCAATTTTACCAAGGTATCAAAATGACCACTTTCCATGTGGATGCCTTCCGAATTGAGGTTGATGGAATTGCATAGTGATAGCACGCTATTGCGGAAACAATGCCCTTCATTTAGCAATAATAGCTCCTCTGGGTTGATTTCAGAGGCTAACAAAAATTTATCCTTTGCCATACGGTGGTAACTGGGAACAAAAGCCACAAAGGGTTCATGATATAACGGGTTCTCTACAATTCCTTTTTCTTCCAGAGGAGTTGCTGCAATACCCACATCAATGCGATCTTTTCGAAGGGCTGCAATCATATCGGACGTCTTCATTTCTTCAACGAACAGCTTAATTTTTGGATATGCCTTATTGAACTCAACTAAGAACCTTGGTAACAAGCTGGGTGCAACTGTGGGAATGACTGCGAGACGAAGCTCACCTTCAAATGTGCCTTTTATTTGCTTTGACATGTGTTCTAAAATGGCAGTTTCATGCAGCACTTTTCTTGCCTGTTCTAAAATTTTTTCTCCAAGCGGTGTGGGCACTATGGGTTGCTTTGAACGGTCAAAAATCAGAAGGTCTAACTCCTCTTCTAATTTTTGAATTTGCATGCTCAGAGTGGGCTGCGTAACAAAACAAGCTTCGGCTGCACGAGCAAAATGCCGATGATTGTCAACGGCAATGATGTATCGGAATTGTGTAATAGTCAAGACTTATGAGATTGAGTTTCTTGATAGATAACAAAGATAACCGGAAAAGTTCAATGAGAATCTTCTTCTATCCTAATTTAGACGCCATGACCGCGTCTGAATTCATAACCCGCATTCAATCGACAAAAGATGATTTGGCCATGGCTGATTCCATGATGCCGTGGTATAGAAAGTTAGTCAAGCCCTCCGCTCAGACTTTGAAAAATGCAAATAAGGCTGCGGTATTGGTGCATGTTTGCCAAGGTCCAGAAGGACTAGAAGTCTTGTTTATGAAAAGACCTGCATATGACGGTACGCATGGCGGTCAGGTCAGTTTCCCTGGTGGTAAAAGGGAAGAAACAGATATTGATTTTGAGCATACAGCCATAAGAGAGGCGCAAGAAGAGGTCGGTCTTAACAGCAGCATGTTCGAAATCGTGAAAAATATGGAACCGCTGTACATACCCCCATCTAACTTTTTGGTATATCCGTTTGTAAGCTTCGCTAAACAAAAGCATGAATTGATATTGGAAGAAAAGGAAGTTGCCTATACTTTCTTTGTGCCGTTAACTAAAATTCTTTCGGGCGAATTAATGGATACGGTAAAAGTGCCTACTAAAATCGGACGAATGAAAGTACCTGCCTATCTATGGGAAGATGAGGTGATTTGGGGAGCAACAGCAATCATTACTGCAAGATTAGCAGCACTACTTTCTTAAGGTTTATATTTGCCAAGCAACAGAAAGAAATCCGTGTGCTAAATCCATTTAAACAAGACAGCTTTGGATACAATCTCCTCATCAAGAGGGTGGTTATCTTTGTTTTTGGTATTATTACTTGGTACCGATTTTTCAGGATAAATTCAGTTCAAATCATTGGAGGTGACAAGCTTAAAGGGCTTCCAAAGCGAGGTGTGTTGTTTGTAAGTAACCACCAGACCTATTTTGCAGATGTGAGTGCTTTGTATCAAGTATTCAATGCCACGGAAAGTAATGTGTACAATCGGGTTCCATTCTACACTTTATTTAGGCCAAAGCTCAATGTGTTTTTTGTGGCTGCGGCGGAAACCATGAAAAAAGGAATATTGCCAAAACTCATGCAATATGCAGGCAGTGTTAGCATTAAAAGAACGTGGCGTGAAGCTGGTAAGCAAATTAATCGTGGCGTCGATCCTAAAGATATTGCCAACATAAAAAAGGCCATGGAAACAGGGTGGACCATCACCTTTCCCCAAGGTACCACAAGGCCATTTGTAAAGGGTAGAAGAGGTACAGTACACTTGATTAGAGAATTGAATCCAGTGGTAGTGCCGGTAGTTATAAATGGTTTTCGTCGAGCGTTCGACAAAACGGGTATGTTAGTGAAGAGTACAGGTAATCTTTTAACCATTACCTTTAAAGAGCCTTTGGAGTTAGATTTTACCAAAGAAAATGACGATTTATTAGATCAAATTATGGTAGCTATTGAGCAAGCTCCAGAGTTTTTGAAAATTAAAGAAGAATGAAAAAAATCCTATTAACAATTGCAGCCATTGGAGCCTTAGCCTCTTGTGAAAGAGAAATAGATATCATTGACCCCGCAGCGCTTGATGACCGCAATATTTATATTCGTGCTTACAAGTATTTTGACGGCAATATCGCAGATACCAATACGCTTTATCAAATCAACGGTGATTTCATCAAACTTTCTCATGCGTACATTACACTGAGCGGTGCTGAATTTGTGAGTTATGACGAACAGGATACTACAAGAACTGAAAATGACCTTACCGTCATAGACTTGCTCACTACCTCTGAAGTCAAACTTGCTCAATTAGCACAAGGCTCTTACAACGGCAGATTAAATTACCATATAGGTTTGGATAGTGCGAGGGCTTATAGTGCACCTGAAACATTAGATGCAACGAACCCTTTATCCAAAGGGCACATGTGGAATGGGCCAAATCTAGGGCATAGCTTTTTTCAATTGGAAGGTCGCGTTTTTGACCCAGCGGATTCAACTTTTACCACACCTAAAAGCACGTTTACTTGGAGAATTGCTACCGAGGGTATGGTCATTGATAGAAGTGAAAAACGCAATTTTAGTGTTGGCGCAAATATGGGTGTGTTCTTTATCTTGAACCTAGATATAGATAAGCTCTTCCTGGGACTTCAGCCTTCGACCACGCCTGAGATATATTCTGACCCTGGTGATATGGGCGATTATTCAAAAGCACAAATCTTGAGTGATAATTTGAAGAGTGAATTCATTTTTAAACTTTAGTATGAGGAATAGCCCCTTACTTACTTCATTTGCTACTCTATTTCTTTTATTAAGCTGCCGTCCTCAAGAAAAAGAAATAACGGTTGAATTCCAGCTTATTCAGGACGGTATCCCCTA
>JAYOSU010000011.1:7829-28504 GCA_038139395.1 Cryomorphaceae bacterium | reverse complement strand
TTTGAAACGAGCCATCCGCTCAGCAGTGCCTTTGCCATGTACTGGACCTGGGCCTCCAAATACAGGTTTTTGAAAGTGGAAGGACGATTCAATGATTCAGGTGATTTGAGCAATGCGGGTTCCAATAATTCCATTATCTGGCATACGGGTACAGATGACTTATACCGTATGGTTAGCTTTAATGAGCAAATTAATCCCGGTGATCATGTGGTTATTGCATTGGATTTAGACCAACTTTTTGGTGCCGTTTCGTTAGAGAATAATGGATTTACCCACACCACAATAAGTACATACGCTACAGCCGAATTGGTCACTGACCAAGTAATTTCAGCCCTTTCTCTTAATGTAAGATGATTACCTGAACAGGAGGCTTATTTTTACACCTCCCAATAGCGCCGGGGCCACTGATGTTTTTTCCTGGAGTATGTACTCCCCTTGATAGATTCCATTGATAGGGTCAAAAACTTGTTCGTAATCTGTAGTCGATCTGTTTTTTTGTCTAATTCCCGCACCAATGTACCAATCAATAATCATCTTCTCCGAGGGTCTACTTTGCAAGCCCGTGGTGAACCCTATATCAGCCCATCTAAAAAATTCATTTACCGTAGTGTCTGTCCCAAAATTATCCAACGTAGTAAAGTCTTGCGCATAATTTCGGAGGTTTAAATTAAAGGCAATATAATAGCCGTCTTGAAATGAATTTCCTTCAGGAAAGAATTTGGTATTGAACAGAGCAGAGTAACCGACTTTGCTGACCGTTTCACCGTCACCACGAATACTGTAGCCACGAATTAAATCTTCCGTCACGTTGTAAGTGGTTATACCTAATCCAGCTTCTACCGTGATGAAATCACTTACTTTATGTTCGTAGGATATGGGTATGTCACCAGCAACTAAAGCTGCTGGACTAATCTTGATTGCATGATGGTACCTGCTGTAGTACATGTTTCCCATATTTGAAGACGACGAGGGGCTGTAGCGAACAGATGGGTTTGTACTCGAGCCTGAATTGAGTTGTCTTTTTCTGACAATAACTGCTTGGGCGTTGGCCTCAATACTAATTAGTCCGAGAAAAGTTAATGCAAACAGAAATCTATTCATATTCATTTAGTTAATTCGTTAGGTAGGTGTATCTTCATCAATGTACAAAAACTTAAGGAAATTTATGATGATTAAAAAGTACTCTTTACCAATAGCTGTGATGTTAGGTTTATGTTCAACAAATGCCTTTAGCCAAGGTTCATATCCCATAGTTGAATGGAGTCCTGAATACAATATTAGAAACGCAAAATTTGATAGAATTCTGCAGGCGGGTGAATCGGGTTTCTTTACCTATAGAAAAGGATCTAATTCAGTGCTTTCTGCTGCAAGAGATGAATACTTCGCTTATTACAACCGCTTTGATTTAAGCGAAGAATGGTTGCTAAAAAATCCGAGATGGGAGTGGAACGAAAGAAAAGTTGTGTTCAAGCAAGGGCTTATGCTTGGTGATACACAGTTCTTGTTTTATGAAAGCTATAATTCACAGACGGACGAAAAATACCTCTTGGTGAGAACGTTGGATACATTAGCAAATTTAAGTGAGCCCAAATTGATTGAAACCTTTGATTCTAGACGACGTTATGACGGTGATTTTATAATTCGTGCGTCGCACGACGGTTCCAAGTTTGCTGTATTTACGGCTCCTCCAGATAAGCGTGGTGGCAGTGAAAACTTTTATATACGGGTTTATTCCCAAAATATTGAAGAACTATGGAATGCAGATATAGAGTTGACCTATGCGGATAGAAATTTTAATATTCTTGTTTTTGATTTAACCAATTCAGGAGATGTTTTTGTCCTAAGTGCTTTTGATGATAGGTTCGGGATTGCACGAACGACGGGAAAAAATATTGAGTACAAACTATTGAGAATTGGTTCTGGAGAGGAAAATCAAATTACAGAATTTAATCTCGGTCTTGAAAATGTTGCTGTACAGTCTGTAGGTATAGATTGTGATTTGAAGGGAGATGAAATGGCCGTTTCTGGTTTTTATGGGAATAGGAATATGTTGGATATGAATGGAGCTTTTTATATTTCAATAGATCAAAAAACAGGTGAATTAGTTAGCTCAAACATGGATCCGTTTTCTGAGGGTTTTGTTTCTCAGTTTAATCGGTTTCGTGCAAGAAGAGGACGCGGAATACGACGTGACTTTGTATTTAGACAATTTTTACCTAGACCGGATGGGGGAGTATATGTAATTGCAGAAGATTATGAGGTTCGTGTGGTTACGCAACAAACTGGTAGGGGAGTAACCACAACAACCTATTATTACCATTACAATGACATTATTGTCCTGAGTATTGATAAAGAAGGAGAGGTAGATTGGTATGCACATATACCCAAGCGGCAAACCTCTGTAAATGATGGTGGTTTATACTTGGGGTATACCTTCACGGTAAATGATGATGGATTACATTTTGTGTATAATGACCACAAGAAAAATGCTAAACGTTGGGGTAAAAAAACGTTACGGCCGGTAACCAATGCAAAGAACGGTACGCTAGTGATGGTAAGCTTATCTCATGATGCGCAAATGACGTATACGGTATTGAACAGGAATAAGCGGGAAAAATTCCGAGTAACTCCCAAGTATTCACGTTCGGCAAATGACGGTTATGACGGTGCTGTTTTGTTGTCTTTACGTGGTTCTCGCATACGCTTTGGGAATCTTTATTTTGAATAATAAATGAGAATACATTTTATTGCTATTGGTGGTTCTGCAATGCATAATCTGGCCATTGCGCTTCATAATTCTGGCCATACAGTTACAGGTTCGGACGATCAGATTTTTGAGCCTTCTTATTCCAGGCTTAAAGACAAGGGGTTGTTACCGGAAAAGGAAGGATGGCAAGCAAGTCATATAGTCAAAGAATTGGATGCGATTATTCTAGGAATGCATGCTAGGAAGGATAATCCCGAGCTTGTTCGCGGACAGGAGCTAGGTATAAACATCTTCAGCTATCCTGAATTCTTGTATGAGGTAAGTAAGGATATGACACGAGTAGTCATTGCTGGTTCCCACGGAAAGACAACTACAACTGCAATGGTGCTTCATGCCATGCAATATGCGGGTCGATCTACCAATTACATGGTAGGTGCACAGCTTGAGGGCTTTGACTGCATGGTGGAGCTGGAAAGTGGTTCAGAATTTATGGTAATGGAGGGCGATGAGTACCTGAGTTCACCAATAGATTTAAGACCAAAATTTCATCTTTACCGGCCAAATATTACGGTAATCACAGGAATTGCATGGGATCATATCAATGTGTTTCCAACATTTGATTCTTACGTGGAACAATTTAAAATGTACGTAGATACTATTGAGCCTGGTGGAGCCCTTATATATAATCAAGACGATGAAGTTCTCAAAGAACTGGTTGAAAGTAGTGATGCTCCTGTAAAGCGTTTCCCCTATTCCATACCCACCCACTTTATTGAGGAGGGGACCACATTTATTGAAACATTGGAGGGTAATATGCCGCTTCAAATATTTGGAAAGCACAACCTGAGCAATTTAGAGGCAGCTCGCTGGATTTGCCTAGAAATGGGACTTCAAGAAGATGAGTTTTATGATGCTATCTCCAGTTTTAAAGGTGCCCAAAATAGAATGGAGCGCATTGGAGGACATCATGTTCCTGTATTTAGAGATTTTGCACATGCACCTTCAAAAGTAAAAGCAGCCGTTGCTGCATTGGCGGAACAATTCGGTAGGGTTAGGGCGGTATTAGAATTGCATACGTTTAGTAGCTTGAATCCTGATTTTTTACCCCTTTATGACGGCGTTTTGGCACCTGCGGAAGAAAAGTGGGTGTATTATTCGCCTCAAGCAGTTGCACACAAAAAATTACCCGCGCTCAGTAGTGAAGATGTTCGTTCAGCCTTTGGTAAAGGAGTTAGGGTGTTTAATGACCAAAAAGAGTTAGGAGAAGCCTTGCGGAACACAGGTGAAAATAATGCTGTTGTAATGATGAGTAGCGGTAATTTTTCGGGGTTAAATTTTGATGAACTCTTTGCTTCATATTAATCAGTAAATTTGCTGCATGAGCAAAAGAGAAATCATAGACTCAAGGGAGCTTAACATTGCCTTAAATAGGTTGTGTTGTAAGCTAATTGAGAATCATGGTGATTTTTCAAATTCAATCCTCATTGGGCTTCAGCCAAGAGGTGCACAGGTACTTCAAAGAATCGTTCAACTCTTAGAGAATGAATACAAAGTAGAAGGTGTCCGTACAGGATTATTGGATATCACATTCTACAGAGATGATTTCAGAAGAAGAGAAGGACATTTACAACCGAATAAAACCAAAATTGATTTTCTAGTGGAGGATCAAAAAGTAGTTTTTATTGATGACGTGTTGTATACAGGAAGAAGCGTTCGTGCTGCGATGGATGCTATTCTAAGCTTTGGTCGCCCCTCTAAAATGGAGTTACTTACTTTAATTGACCGCAGGTTTTCCCGTGATTTACCTATTCAGCCCGATTACAAGGGAAGACAAGTAGATTCGATAGAGTCACAACGTGTTGAGGTGCTCTGGGAAGAAATTAATGGTCGAGATGCTGTATTACTAACGGAACCAAATTCATGAGCGAGCTATCAGTGAACCATTTGTTGGGTATCAAACACCTCGATGCTGAGGATATTCAACTTATTCTAGACACTGCCAAGGAATTTAAGGAAGTCTTGAATCGACCTATAAAGAAAGTTCCTACGCTACGTGATATTACAATCGCGAATTTATTTTTTGAAAACAGTACGCGTACACGTCTGTCTTTTGAATTAGCAGAAAAACGTTTGAGCGCAGACGTAGTTAATTTTTCTGCGGGTTCATCTTCAGTCAAAAAAGGAGAAACTCTTGTTGATACGGTAAACAATATCCTATCCATGAAAGTGGATATGGTCGTTATGCGTCACCCAAATCCAGGAGCTGGAGAGTTTTTAAGCCAGCATGTGGATGCATCCATTATAAATGCCGGTGATGGTGCGCACGAGCATCCAACTCAGGCCTTATTAGATGCTTTTTCTATTCGCGAAAAACTAGGAACTCTGCGAGGCGTCAAAATAGCTATTGTAGGAGATATTGTCCATAGTCGAGTAGCCCTGTCTAACGTGCTGCTCTTAAAGAAAATGGGTGCAGAAGTCATGGTATGTGGTCCAACTACCTTAATACCAAAATATATGCATACCCTTGGCGTACGCGTTGAACATAATCTGCAGACCGCGATACATTGGTGTGATGTTGCCAATATGCTTCGAGTTCAGCACGAAAGACAGGATTTGAAGTATTTCCCGTCTATCGCAGAATACAGAGCACAATACGGCTTAACTATGGAGCATTTAGATGCACTGGATAAACCTATTATTGTGATGCATCCTGGCCCTATTAATCGTGGGGTAGAAATCACATCCGAAGTTGCGGATAGCGAACATTCAATTATTCTTGAACAAGTAGAAAACGGCGTAGCAGTGCGTATGGCCGTGCTGTATCTATTAGCTGAAAAGCGCAAACTAGGTAACTCTTAATGAGTTTCGAGTTGGTTGTTCTAGGTGCGGCGAGTGCGACACCTACCTCCAATAGTTATACGACCTCTCAACTATTAAAGATGAGAGAGCATTATTTTTTGATTGATTGCGGCGAAGGAGCACAAAAGCAATTACGTAGGTCAAAGACTAAATTTTCAAGGATTAATACCATCTTTATTTCGCACCTGCACGGCGATCATTTTTTTGGTCTAGTCGGATTATTGAGCAGTTTTCATTTACTCGGCAGAACCACCCCATTGACTATTTATGGTCCTCCAAAATTAAAAGAGATTATCCTTGCACAATTCCGCGCAGCGGGAACCTTTACTGGCTATCCTATTTCTTTTGTTGTAACCCAGCACAAAGTACCTCAAGTTATTTTAGAGACAGAAAATTACACGGTATCAAGCTTTCCGTTGAAGCACCGAATTGCAACTACAGGTTTTAAGTTTGAAGAGAAACCACAAAAACGTGGTTTAAACAAGGAACGTGCAGATGAATTGAATATTCCAATATGTGATTACCATTGGATTAAGGAGGGAAAGGATTGGACAGCTGATGATGGCACGATAATTCCGAATGATGAAATAACATTTGATGCGCCAAAGCCGTTGAGTTATGCGTTTGCATCGGATACCATGTATGTTCCTGAAACGGCCAAATACGTTAAAGAGGTTACCTTACTCTATCATGAAAGTACTTTTTGTGAGGATAAGTTGGAACGTGCAAAACAAACCATGCATGCTACGGCAGTGGAAGCTGCCACAGTTGCCAAAGAAGCTCAAGCTTCGCATTTAATGATAGGTCATTTTAGCGCTCGTTATAGAAATCTAGATCAATTTGAAACGGAGGCTAAGACCGTATTTAAAAATACATTACGTGCTAGAGAATTGCACAATTACAAGGTCTCTAACAATGGCATAATAATGAAGAATCTAAGATCAACCAAGGATGAGGAATAAGGCCCTGGTCGTACTTTTCTTTACCATATTCATGGACTTGATGGGTTTTGGATTGATCATTCCAATACTTCCAATCTATGCAAAGGAATTGGGAGCAACAGATGCAATGGTGGGACTCTTAGGCACCAGCTTTAGTATCATGCAATTCATTTTTGCGAGTTTTTGGGGTGGTCTAAGTGATAGATACGGCAGAAGGCCTATCATCCTAATAAGCATTACGATTATGACCTTGGCCTATGTGCTTTTTGCGAATGCCACTGTACTATGGTTGCTCTTTGCAACAAGAATGCTCAAAGGTTTTGGAGCGGCAAACCTCAGTGTGGCGCAAGCCTACATAAGTGATGTGGTCCCGAAAGAAAAACGCACCAAGGCGTTTGGAATTATAGGAGCTGCTTTTGGTCTGGGTTTCATCTTTGGGCCATCTATTGGTGGCTTAATCAATGAATATCACGGGGTAAGTGGTGTAGGTTATTTCGCAGCTGGATTGAGTTTAATCAATTTAGTTTTGGCCTACTTCTTTTTAGGCGAAACACTTCAAGAACGCGCAAAGTCGATTGCCCTGTTTCCAAATCCATTTAAAGATATTATTCGTTTTAGATCTTCCTCTGAAATCAGTTCATTGTTTACTATAAACTTTGTTTATGTACTTGGCTTTAGTATGATGCAAATCACATCTACCTTGTTGTGGTCAGAGCATTTTGGGTTAAGTGAATTGCACATAGGGTACACATTTGCGTACATAGGTTTTTTAGCTGTGGTAATTCAAGGCGGATTAATAGGTTATTTTAATACCTGGTTTGGCGAACGTAATCTGCTATTTTTTGGTACCCTATTGGTCGCCATTGGTCTTTTTTCCATGCCGTTTGTGCCTACGGATAGGTTTTATTTGGAATTGGTTTCTATGACGCTATTGTCTTTTGGTAATGCATTGCTAACACCTACAGTAAGCAGTCTTTTAACAGCCTATGCTCCTGAAGATGCTCAAGGCAAAGTCCTTGGTACAAATCAAAGCGTTGGTTCCCTTGCTAGAGTGTTGGGGCCAGCTATTGGTGGTGCTGTTTATGGCCTTCACTTCACTTATCCTTATGTTCTTGCAGGATCTATTACGCTTGTTGTTAGCGTATTAGCAATAAGATTACGAAAAAGAATATACAGCACGTGAACTTTTTCTAATATTTAGTTGTTATAACAATCATTGGGGTATTTTTGTGCCCAAATTTTAACCACTAAAACAATTAAAAATGAAGAAATTTTCAATGTTTATAGCTGCTTCTCTACTAATAGTGAGTTGCGCTGGAGATAAAGCAACAGAGGTAACTACTGGCGATGCTCAAGAAGTAAATGAAGTTACAGAATCAACTACTTATGAAGTGGGTACGTCAACAATCGCATGGAGAGGCTTTAAATCATTTGTTAATGATGAACATGTAGGTAATATTGGTATTTCAGACGGTTCCTTTGAAGTTAGTGACGGCAAGGTTGTAGGTGGCTCTGTGATTATTGACATGAATTCCATTGAAAACACAGATATTGAAGATGAAGGAAAGAGAGGCTATTTAGTAGGTCATCTGAAATCACAAGATTTTTTCTTTGTAGATAGTTTTCCCACAGCTCAATTTGAGATTGTAAATGTCAAGGAAACAGAGGGCGACGCTACAAATAGCATTGTGGTAGGAAACCTAACTATTCGCGGTATTACTCACAGTATTGAATTCCCCGCAAATATTAATGTAGATGAATCGGCGGTTAGTTTCAGTGCTCCAACATTCGGAATAGACCGTACGAAATGGGATGTGAAATTCCATGATAAAGATGATGCGTCAATCGCTGAATCTTTAAAGGAGAAATTAATAGATCACACCATTGAATTGAACTTTGATTTGAACGCGACGTACAACATGTAATAGGCTCACGTTTTGCAATAGACTATAAAAAAGCCCCGCATTCGCGGGGCTTTTTAGTTTAATATGTGTTGTAAAGCAGGTTCAATTTCTTCATGGGTAAAGACGAACCCAGCCTTTAAGATTTTCGCGTTACTTACTTTCTGACTCATCAGGGCAAGAGTTGCCATTTCACCTAATACTAGTTTTAATGCAAATGCGGGAACTGAAGGTAATATCATGGGTCTTCTTAACACCTTACAGATTTTTTTAGTCAAAGATTTGTTGGATAGCGGAGTAGATGCAACGGCATTATAAGGACCGCTGACCATATCCGAAATTGCACAATAAATAAACATCCTTGCAAGGTCTTCAACGTGAATCCAACTTGTCCATTGCTTTCCACTACCCAATGGAGAGGCCACTCCAGCTTTGGCTAAAGGAACCAGTTTACCTAAAACTCCAGCGTCTTTATCTAATACAATTCCTATTCGCAACTGAACACTGCGCCTAGAAGGTGATTCAAACATTTTCGTGTAGCGTTCCCAATTTTCAGTAACGGATGCTAGAAAATCATTGGCAGCTGGTGAGTGTTCCAAGAATAATTTGGAAGGTGAACTGCCATAGTAGCCAATGGCACTTGCGCTTACACAAGATTTGGGTCCTTTTTCCAAACGGTTCATGGCATCTAGTAGAACTTTTGTGGTGTAAACCCTTGAATCATTGATTTCCCTTTTATACTGGGCAGTCCATCGATTGCTTACAGAGGCTCCTGCTAGATGGATGAGATGATCACAACCTTTGAGCGCTAAATCATCAATTTCCCCCTCTGCTGGGTTCCAATAAAAGATGGAGACTCCTTTCCATTGTAATTCTTTTCTGGTGCTGAGCACACGAACTTCATGCCCGGAACGTAAAAGTCTTTTTACGACCTCTTTACCAATAGAACCAGTTGCACCTGTAATTGTAAAAACTGCCATGACGAATTAAGCTATGTGTCTATAACAATACAGAGAGATTTTTGTTATTCAACAATAACTCTTTTTTTGCATGCACAACATTGAGCCTTACTTTAATTGGAGGCATCTATATATTGCGAGTGATGATCCTCAAAGTCCATTTCATGGATATTTCAATAGTGAAGTCTATTACACCGATCGGATATATGATCACGTCATACATCCACAATGGGATTCCATAGGATGTGAAACACTTTTCCTTAAAGTGCTTTACGTGGATTATGTAATGGGGTATTGCGTTATTGAATTTTTGGGCGAATGGAATGACGCGGTGCATAATGATATTATGCGTCTCAAAAGAGATTTGGTAGATGAAATGATACCACTAGGTATAGATAAGTATATTTTGATAGGAGAAAACATTCTCAATTTTCACGCAGACATTACTGATTATTACGAAGAGTGGTTGGAAGAGGTACCAAACGGTTGGATGGCATTTTTAAATTTACGGGAACATGTTGTTCAGGAATTATCTGCCTATGGGATAGACCAATATTTTATTTTAGGAGGTGATTTAGACCATTTGGAATGGAGAACTAAGAAACCTGATTTGCTCTATGCAAAACTTCTTTCTGTCGTGAGTCGCCGATTAGGAATCTAAAAGGCTCAAGAACGCATTTTTGTCACTTTCCAAAGTGAACCATTGGGCATTTCCTCTATTCAATTCAAGCCATTGCATTCCCAAGAGATTCTCATCATTATTAATGAGTTCCCATGCGTCTTCCTCAGCCTCTTCAATGTTCGTGAAATAATTTAAAAGCAATTGTTCTTCAGGTCTGAATTTGGAGGAAAAACAATCTGTTGGCGTGAAGCAGTGAATGTAATTTAACCTTTGGCTCTTGCGGAATTCTTCTTCAACTTCCCTGTTGATACAGTCAAGAAGTCCTTCGCCCAATTCGAGTCCACCACCGGGAAACTTTTGGAGATGCACACCGTGCCACTTTTCCTTCATGACAAGAACCCGATTATTCGTTGATTTTATGATGGCGTAACACCTGGCATTGAATTTAATCATCTTTTCCATGCTCGAGTCATTTCTCTTTTGCGCGGTGGGCCGGGTAAGGCTTCTACTTGGAACCCCACTTTCTTAAGCGTTCGTTTAACACTTCCTTTGGCGCAATAAGTAACCAAGGCACCTCCCAAATTCATTGCATCATAAAGACTTTGAAAAACATCTTGTGTCCAAAGCTCTGGCTGGGCGCTGGGCGCAAAAGCATCAAAGTAAACCAAGTCAAAAGTGGGCTGAGATGTATTGAAGTCTTTCACGTCAATAGTACTTAATTCAAACGAGAAACCAGGTTCTATTTCAACGGTATGACCGGGTTCAATGGAAAGTATTTCGGCCTCTTTATGGCTTCCTATTTTTCTTACTTTTTCAATCTCTTCTTTAATTAAAGGGAATTTTTCGAGTGCCAAATAATGAATTTGTTTATCCTTTCGCTGCTCACATGTTAGTCGCGCATTTAGCGCAGTGCCCAGACCCACCTCAAGTAGATGAATCTCGTTCTTTTGGATGGCGTTAAGACCAGCATCAATAAAAACATGTTGACTTTCTGTCAAGGCTCCATGAATACTGTGGTAATGTTCATCCAGTTTAGGAACCCAGATAGTAAGGCTACCATCTGCTGATGTTGTAAAGTTCCTTGAACTGGGTTGAATCATAGGTTTACATACAGTTTCTCAATTCGAGGAATGGGGCCTTGGCAAAAATTCATGTGGCATGCAACACAACTTTTGACCAGATTATTGTGAGCGTCAATCTGCGCATCTACATCTTTCGCAGTACTCAATTGACCGTAGCTTGCAATAAAGGCTTCTGTATGTGGAGCAAAAGCGGGACCTACCATATGGGGTTCCGTAGGTTCAGCGGTAATCATCTTGAAAATGAGCTTGGAATTTGCCTCAGATAGTACTCCATTTTCAAGGTTTTGCTTACGAAGCAGAGCTTCTTGATTTAGGGAACGCATTATAGATGCTAGCTCACTAGGTTGGTCCATAATTGGTTCCCAAGTTGAATTAGTTTCCTTTTTGGATTCAACAGAGGAACACGCCCCAACAAATAGGCCTATAAGGGTTAAAACTACTAGTTTATTCATTACCGGACGGAACAGCAATTTTCACTCCTGTTGCTTTAAATTTCACTTCACCTGTAGGTTCGGTAATCGCTGCAATTTCTTCTTCGGTTGCGCCTCTGTCTTCCGCATAATGGCGGAGTTCAGCCACAGAAGTGCTGTCCCAATATGCGTATCCTGTCATGATCATATTTTGACCTTGACTGTTGGTTGGAAGAAGAAATTCATAGTCGTAATCAACAAATAAGTTGTTGTTGGAATCTATTGCAGTTGCCATCCAGCATCCTTTGACGGTACATACTTTTGTGATTTCTCCAGCTACTGTTCCGTACATTGTGTCTCCCTTAGTTTCAAAGGATTCTACCATGGACGCAGCGCTGATAGCTCCATCTATGGAAAAGGTGCTGTCGCCAAAGTTCATAAATTTTTGAACCAACGGTTCTGTAGAAACTTGGTCGTTAGAATTAGGAGATTGACAAGAAATCAGTAGGATAGTTGAAAGGCTCGCAATAAGAAAATGCTTCATTTGAAATATTTATTATGCCGACAAAGTACTTTCGTCTGTGGTACTCGGTCGAGGTAAATTACACCTTCAAAATTAGTACATTTGTCGTCTCAAAGAAAGCAGAAGATGAAAATAGAGTTGACCAAAGAGAGCCGCAGATCAAACATCGATTTTTCAAACCTTCCTTTTGGAAAAAATATGTCGGATCACATGCTCGTTTGTCACTTTAAAAATGGGCAATGGCAGGAAGCAGAGATTCGTCCTTACGGGCAATTAGAGTTTTCTTACGGTTTACATGCTTTACATTATGGCCAAAGCGCATTCGAAGGAATGAAGGCTTACCGGAAAGAAGACGGCTCCGTTAGTATGTTTCGTCCATTAGATAATTTTGCTAGACTCAATAGAAGTGCAGAGCGCTTAATGATGCCTCAAATTCCAGAGGAATTATTCATGGGAGGCTTAAAGAAGTTATTAGAGATAGATTCAGACTGGGTTCCTGATGCAGAGGACCATAGTTTATACATTCGTCCGTTTTTATTTGCATCCTCTGAATTTATAGCTGCCCGTCAAAGTGATGATTATACCTTTTGTATCATTACTTCCCCTGTAGGTCCCTACTATAGCGGTACTGTGAAAGTGAAAATTGAGCAAGAATTCACCAGAGCCACTGGTGGTGGAATTGGATTTACAAAGGCCGCTGGAAATTATGGAGGGTCATTTTATCCTACCTCAAAAGCCATTGAGGAAGGGTACAACCAAGTTATTTGGACTGACCATAAAGAGCATAAGTACATAGAGGAGAGCGGAACAATGAATTTAATGTTATTGGTCGGTGATACTTTCTTAACGCCACCTTTGACGGATAGAATTTTAGCAGGTGTAACCCGTCGTTCCATCATCCAACTTGTGAAAGACCAAGGTTGGTCCATTCAAGAGCGTCCCATTACCGTGGATGAAATTGTCAAAGCTGCTCGTGAAGGTAACCTCAAAGAGGCTTTCGGAATGGGTACAGCCGCAGTGGTCAGTCAGATTGATACTATTGGATACCAAGGAGAGAATTTTTCTATTCCTGTACCTGCAGATGGCAAGGCCATGGAAATCAAGCGAATACTGAACGATATTCGAATGGGTAGAAGTGAGGACAAATACGGTTGGATGATTGATTTGTCGGTTACTGAAACTGCTTAAATCTCAAACTTCTTAAGGGCTTTATAAAGTGTTGTGGTGGGAAGGCCCACAACCGCATTGTATTCTCCTTGAATCGAGGTCACCATAGTATGACCTATCCATTCCTGGATACCGTAAGCCCCAGCCTTATCAAAGGGCTTGAATTGGTCAACGTAATAATGAATTTCTTTCATCGTCATTTTCGCTAAAGTGACCTGCACTATAGAACAGTAGGAGGTTATTTCCTCTTTTGTACTTAATGTAAGACCGGTAATAACTTGATGCGTCTTACCGCTCAGAGATTCAATCATTTGAACTGCCGACTCTTTATTGGAGGCCTTACCATATCTTTTATCACCGAGCCAAACCTCAGTGTCCGATGTGATTCCTAATTCGTGCTTTCCAAGTTTAGGTTGCAGCGCTATGGCTTTCTGTTCAGAGATCCATACAGCCGTTTCTTCACCGTTAAGATGCATAGGGGCATTTTCGTCTGCATGGGTAACTAAAATTTTAAAATCAAACCCCATTTCTTTCAATAGAGAAGCTCTTCTAGGACTTTTGGAACCAAGGACCAATTGTTTATTTAGTTTCATAGTGCACATATTTTACCTTCACCGCTCTCATAATCCAAAGATTCCAAGAATCCATTCGTCAATGGGACTGTCTGAATTTGGAAAAAAGTCAAGCCCAAACAACTTTCTAAGTTGGTAGATAATCATCACAAGCAACACAAAGGATCCAAAAATGATAATGAGAATTCGGTAAAACGGATTGTTTTTAATTCTAGTAACGAACCAAATACGTATGCCGAGTGTGCTCATGAGGAAAATACCTCTGTACTTTGTTAACCTCCAAACGAGGTTATACCAAAGACTTTTCTTTAAGCGCTGTTCCATCCATTTCTTTTCGCTCCTTAAGTGGTATAGAGCAGGATGGTTTGGATGAGCGCTTTCGAGTGCTTTAATAGATGTGTTGACCTCTTTAAGCCTTACTTCTAACTGTATTTCTTCCTTAGCTTTTAACAAACGAGCGTATAATCATTTACGCTCAAAGTTACCATGTTCTATCTTGGGGGCGTCCCCACTTGCCTTGTATTTTTAACAATTGCTCAAGCACATCCCTTACACAACCTTCACCACCATTTATCGGGCTCACATAATCTGCAATAGCTTTTATTTCCGGAGCAGCATCTTGCGGAGCAGCAGCCAGTCTTACAAGATTCATGACATCATAGTCGGGAAGGTCGTCCCCCATATAAAGTATTTCTTCATCTTTCAGGTCGTAGCACATTTTAAGATCATCATAGGCGTCTATTTTGTTAGACGCGCCTAAGTAAATATCCTTTATTCCAGCGCTTTCTAATCTGGTTTTAACTTCAGGTGACGAACCACCTGTAATGATAGCTACTCTAATGCCGTTGCGAATAGCAAGTTGCAAGGCATATCCATCTTTAGAATGCATTTTACGCACTGGTTGAGCACCCGGAACGAGTAAAATTTCTCCATTTGTCAATACCCCATCTACATCCAGTACTACGGTAGTAATATCAATAAAAAGCTCCTTATAATTCATGTCTATTGCGAATACTAGTGCTTATATGTTCATACAATTCTTTGATTTCCTTTTGGCGGATAGATTCCAAATGATTTTCAATTGTATCATGATCTCCACGAATAGCTGGTCCTGTCTGTGCTTGTTTGGCACCTAATTCAATTGCCTTGCTTGGCCCTTGTTCCATGATTCCGTGCAGCACTTCAAAAGGAAGGTTGTGGTCCCGGCAATAGTCTTCAGCCAAAGTGTACAGATGGTTCGTGAAATTGTTAACGATCACCGCAGCAGCATGGATTTTGGTCCGTTGTGCGCTACTCATTGAATAAAATTTTGCGCCAAGAAGATTTACTGTTTCTTTGAGAATACTCAGGTTATTTTCTTGTGCAGTTTCAATGAGAAACGGAATGTTTGCCCAATCCACCGCGGCCCCTTTTGTGAAGCTATATAGAGGATATAGGACTCCGGCATTAGGCCTATCTACTTGAGGAACTATGCCAGCAGTGTGTACCACAAGAGCGGCATCTATGCGCTCACATACTTCCAAAGTTTCCTTATCTGATACGCTAACAATGACAAGGTCTGCGTTCATAGAAGTCGGGTAATCCCTAGCATACCATTGAACGCTCGCCACAGATTTCAATGCGTCGTGCAGGTGCGTACCAAGGTTTCCCTTTCCTATGATGGCAATTTTCATGACCTTCTAATTCTAGTAACTATTGCTATAAATGTTCCTATAGCAATCATTAGTGAACCGAGCCAAAGCAAATTGATCCAAGGGAAAACTTCTGCTTTAATTAATATGAAAGCTTCCTCTTCTTCTGTGCGCTCTGCAGCGGAAATTACGGGCTTGTTCGTTTCGTAATTAATACGCTCAAATCTGAATTTTAAGCCCAATTCTTCAATTTCTGCATCTACATGATTGGCTTTATCGCCTTGTACTGCGTAAACAGGCATAACCTTATACACACTGTCCTGCATGGTTCTTACACTGATTCCTGCACCCAAAACAACATAATCTAGTTCACCGTCAGAAGAAGGCGCTTCAACCACCAAGGTGTCCAACTGTACCTTATATTTTCCATAGAGAAAATGACTTTCACCTTGTAAGAGTTCCAAATCGAATTGATTTTTCCATTCTTCATCACCCTTCTCCAATTCTGTACGCAAATCAGCATAGGTCACATGGGTGTAGATGTCTTTGCTCAAAAAATGTTTTGTAGAGGGTTCTGCTACATTACCCATTTTTTCATTGAGTTGAATACGAGGCTTAAGATTAAATGACGCTTCCAACTTTCCTTCCTTCTCCTTGAAAAATTCAAGATTGTAGTTGAGGTAGTATCCTTCCTCTTCTTGTCCTGTCCAACTCACCCAATAATTCCCCATTTGAACGGTATCTCCTTCGTGGATAAGTAAGTTTTCGTTGGCAGGAAATTCCTCATGAATAAAGGTCTTATTCTTTGAAATCACATCTTTATTTGCATTTGAGACTAAGGATCCGGCAATGATTAAACCAAAGCCAACATGAGCAACGGTTGATCCTGCTACATTCCAATTTCCTTTTGCCCAGCGGATGAGGAATTCAAGATTTCCTATAATCGCATAATAGGATGCCCATAGGAGCAAAAAATACATAGGATTCCACATTTTTAAGCTCCATGCGCTTAATAGCGCGCCCAAAGTAGTAGCGGCTAGCGTAAGAATTTGGCGTTTGAAGAAGAGGGCAGTGGAAGTTTTTCTATAGGATAGGAATTGGCCTGCTCCAATCAGTAATACAATGACAATGGCAAAAGGTACTTGAATGGCATTGTAGTGGTCGATCGGATCGCTGAGAACCTTGTCTTTGTCGTAAAGGGTTATTAGTCCTTCAGGACCAAAAAGCTTATTAAAAACTGGGTATGAGGTGCTAAGTGTGATTTGTAGGCCACTTATCAGCAGTGTTAAGGCGCCAATGAACATCCAAAACTCGCGACTGTCCATGCGGTCTTCCTTGTCTTTTTTGGGAAGCCCTTTATAACGTGCAAGTAATAGAACTAAAGATCCTATACTAAAGAAGAGTAGATAAATAAGTAATTGCCCGCTTAACCCTAAGTCTACAAAGGCGTGAACAGAACTGTCGCCAAGAACCCCGGATCTTGTTAAAAATGTAGAGTATAGTACCAATAAAAAGGTGAGAATGAGCATAAATAATGCAGAAGGAATGACACCTCCTTTATTTTTTTGTACCAGCAGTAAGTGTGCTCCAGCTGCCATAGTAAGCCAAGGAACCAGAGAGGTGTTCTCAACAGGATCCCATGCCCAAAAGCCACCAAAGCTCAATGCTTCGTATGCCCAAGCTCCGCCCATGAGAATGCCTACTCCAAGAATGCCAACAGAGAAAAAACTCCAAATTAGGGCGCTATTAATCCAGCTTTTATAGTCCCTGCGGAGCAATCCAGCTATCGCATAACTAAATGGGACCAGGGTAGAGGCAAAGCCAAGGAAAAGCGTTGGAGGATGTATAGTCATCCAATAATTCTGAAGTAACGGATTTAATCCTGATCCGTCTGCGAAATTTGGGAATCGAGTTAGGTAATCGGTGAATTGCGTCCATGGCAAACCCACGTTGTCTTGAAGTTCACGAACTAGGATGAATGGACTGTAACCAATGTGCATATCACCTATGTACACGCCCAATACCATACTCACAAGGAAAGCTTGTACGGCCGCAAAGACCCCAACCACGGGTCCTTCAAAAGACTTTGCACTAAAGGTTAGAATGAATCCTAGTACTGCATTCCAAAACATCCAGAGCAGAAAAGAGCCTTCCTGTCCTTCCCAAAATGCAGAAAATAAATAGCGCGCCGGCAAGTCCAAAGAGGTGTGTTTCCACACATAGTCAAATTCAAAGTAATGGTTGGCCATTATGAAAAATAATGTTCCAATTAGACCAAAAAGAGATACTGCATGAACACGGAAGGCAAACCTTCCTAAATTTTTCCAGTCTTGACCTTTTGCATAGTAGGCAAAGGTTGAAAGCAAAGCCATGGTAAAAGATAATGCAGTTAGTCCCCTTCCAAGGTTAGCGGCCCAAAGGTGTTCGCCAACGTATTCCATAGTTTATTTGTAAATCTTGTCCGAGTCTACCTCGTTCTGTTCGTTGTACTTTGACGGGCACTTCATTAAAATTTCAGTAGCGATAAATGCGCTATCTGTTGCATACCCAGTCATAGTTATTTCTTCAGAACGTTCAAAATCCTGAGGTTTGGGTTGGTTGTAAATAACCTTGCTAATGTTGCCTTTTTTGTCTTTGGCCGTAAAGGAGAATTGAACGGTTTTTGGGTTGAAATCCATGGTACCTTCCAAATCTAAAAAGCCAATTACCGTAGTTTTTTCACCATTCAGCGCTATAGCATCTTCAAAACTGCTGTAGGTGGAACTGTTGCCCAAACGAACCAAGGAGTATCCAATTAGAATGGCAATAGCAACAATGATGGCAATTTGACTATTTTTCATTTTCCAAGGCTGAAATTTTACGATCCATTCGATATAAATATCCTGCTAATCCCAAGAAAATAACAGCTATTACAGCGATAACCACGTAGATTTTCCCTTCGCTATACATGAAGTTTTTGGATTGAGCTAAAAGCGATATTGGCACTATGGCCGTAAGGGTCAAAAAGAGATTTTTCATGTAATGCTTAAATTCTTTATTCTATAACGCAAAGAGGCGATCCAAGTTCCTATTAAGATCCATCCAATCACCGCTGGGTAAAAGATTAATCGAAGTCGATTATCTAAATCATATGAGTTAAAGCCGGGATTACCTCCATTACCAGGATGTAAGCTGTCCGTCATTCGTGGTAAAATACCAATGAAAACAATCATCATCACAAATGCGAAAATGTTGTAGACTGCACTGATTCTTGCTTTTTTTCGTTCATCTTCTATCCCATTTCGCAAAATGAAATAAGCCAAATAAATGAGAATGGTTATGGCACTGCCATTAAGCTTGGGGTCATTGGTCCACCAAGCTCCCCAGGTAAATCGTGCCCAAATCATCCCCGTAAATAGGCCAAGAAATGCGAAGAGCATTCCCGTTTCTGAAAGCGCTGCTGTTCTGCGGTCAGTATACAGGTTTTCCTTTCTCAAGAACGCTATGGAATAAGCAAAACTTCCCGCCATCATAGCAACCATTGCAAACCACATACTTACATGGTAAAATAGGTTTCTAATGCTCTCTTCAATAATAGGTAAGTCGGGTATAGAGGTTAACAGGCCAAAGACGAGACTGTACAGAACCAATACTACTCCAATAACTTTGTAAACTGTTTGCTGCATAGGGAATTTTAATCCTGCCAAAGATAAGGAAAGAGGAGGTAGGCAAGAAGGCCAATTGCAATATCTAATGTCACAAGTGAACCAATGATTGTAGCTGTTTCATCAAAAGGCGCGCCCACCATTGCATACATATTTATGGTACTTACTAATTTTAAAATAGGAAGCGTCAACGGCAAGGCTAAAATGGTGCTCAATGTGGCGTTTCTCCCTGAGCGTTCAGCAATCCCATTGGCCAGTGTAAGAATGATACTAAATCCCATGCAACCAAGCCCTAGCCCTATGACAAAAATAGAAGGATGGTAAACTTCATTGCCATAAAATAAACTAAACAAACCCCATGCTATTGCTGAAAGGAACAACATGTATAAGCTGTTGTAAATGAGTTTAGCTACAATTGTTTCTTTAGGGCCAGCTATGCTTTGATAGTAGTAGAAATAATCACCGCTTTCAAATTCAAAACTTCGACTTGCCTGCATTATGGACGCAAAAAACACAACCACCCAAAGTAAAGTGTTCCATGAATTGTCAGAGGCGTTACTGCCCCCAAGCAGGTAAATGAGATAGGTAATACCAATAAGATACAGTCCAAGAGAGAAAATTGCATTGGAATTTCTGAGCTCCTGCTTTGCGTACCGTTGAATGAGTAAACCAATGTTTGACATGAGGTATTAAAGAATCTTCAAATTTACTACAAACTTTAGCGGTTCATTCTTGTTCTTTGGATATTAATCAAATCCTAACAAAATGAAGTACCTTTTATTTTCAATTGCTTTGCTAGCTTGTGGTAACGAACCTATTCAAGTGACTCAATCATCAAATTCAAATAACACTATGGAACCTACCGATTTTTACTCTTTAAGTGCCGAAACCATTGACGGAGATGAATTTTCATTTGAGCAGCTCAGAGGAAAACGCGTCCTGATTGTCAACGTTGCTTCTAAATGCGGTTATACGCCTCAATACGAACAACTCCAGAAGTTGCATGAACAATACGGTGGAGACGATTTTGTTATCCTTGGATTCCCTGCCAACGATTTTGGATTTCAAGAACCTGGATCGGCTACGGATATAAAATCTTTTTGCAGTAAGAACTATGGCGTCACATTCCAAATGATGGCTAAGGTAAAAACCAACAAGTCTAGAGGACACGAGGTTTATCAATGGCTTTGTAATAAAAGTCAAAACGGTTCAGAAGATGCCAAGGTGAGTTGGAACTTTAATAAGTTCTTAATTGATGAAAATGGTCAATGGTTTGCACATTACGAAAGTCGAATGAATCCTCTTAGTACAGAAATCACCAACTTTGCAGCTGGAAAGTAACAGCTATGAAACTAGATATTCTTGCCTTTGGAGCTCATCCTGATGATGTTGAATTAGGTGCAGGTGGAATTCTTGCCACTCATTCGGCAAAAGGTCTAACCACGGGTATTGTGGATTTGACTATGGGTGAAATGGGGACTAGAGGCACACCTGAAATCCGATTAAAGGAAGCCAAAGATGCTGCCGAAATTTTAGGATGTATCGTCCGAGAAAATTTAGAAATGCCCGATGGACAAGTGGATTATTCTCATGAAAGTCAGTTGACTGTGGCCACAATGATTCGCAAGTATCGCCCTAATGTAGTCTTGATGAATGC
>JAYOSU010000011.1:3296-7729 GCA_038139395.1 Cryomorphaceae bacterium | reverse complement strand
CAAGTGAGGAGCCACAAACGGTAATTTCCAGCGAAGGATTCTACCAATCGGTTATTGCAAGAGCTCAGGATTGGGGAAGAATAATTGGGGCAAATTATGCAGAACCGTTGATTACGGTTAGACACGTTGGTGTAGGTAACTTAAATGATTTGCAGTAGCTCTGGGCCCAGATAGGATTAATCAAAAACCCCCGTGTGGCGCAGCCACACGGGGGTTTTTGTATTCAAATTGCGGATTTGTTAATCGCGCAGAAGAGTAAAATAATACGCTAATTGTGCCATTGAGGCCAGAGCAGCAACAAGGTAGGTGCGCGCTGCCCAGCTTAAGGCATCATTTGCCTTTTCATGTTCGCTAGAAGTGATTAAACCGCTGGTGGTCAACCATGCAAGTGCACGATTAGAAGCGTCATATTCAACCGGGAGTGTGACTAGAGAAAATGTTGTGATTGCCAATTGAGCCGCTATCAGCACCCAAATAGCCGTGTTTACCCCAAATATTCCTAAAAACCCAACACCTAGAATCATGGACCAAATGACAATGTTCATGATTCGGCCGCTAAACTGCACCATTGGTACAAGCTGTGAACGCATCTCTAACCATCTGTAACTTTGTGCGTGTTGAACGGCGTGTCCAACTTCATGAGCCGCAACAGCCGCAGCAGAAACACTTCTTCCTGAATAGACTTCAGGACTTAGGTTCACTGTTTTATTTGCAGGATTGTAGTGGTCCGTTAATTTACCTGCTACGCTTTCAATACGAACGTCATGAATGCCGTGGTCGTCCAACATTCTTTGTGCGATTTCTGCGCCTGACATGCCATTGCTCAGCGCCTCTTTTGAATATTTTTTGAATTTAGCTTTTAGTCTTTGCTGCACTACAAGGCCAGCAACAACAAATAGAATGATTAATGCGAACATAAGGATGTTATAAAAATTTCGTTATAAACAAGGTTCAAATCTTATGCCGCAGAATGTTTCCATGTAACTTTGGCATAAATCAAATCTAAAGATGACAAAAAAACCTCTAATTCTGGTCACGAATGATGACAGTATTTCTGCACCAGGAATAAAAGTACTTACGGATATTGCCAATGACTTTGGTGAGGTTTGGGTTGTGGCGCCAGATAGTCCTATGAGTGGAAAGGGACACGCCATTTCATTAGACGTTAGTCTCCGTGTGAATGAGGTAAAAAGTAAAGGACCGCAAAAAGAATTTAAGGTGAGCGGAACACCAGCAGACTGTGTGAAATTGGCAGTAAACAAAGTGTTACCACGTAGACCGGATTTGATCCTTAGTGGTATAAATCATGGTTCTAATGCTTCTGTAAATGTTATCTACAGCGGAACGATGAGTGCTGCAGTTGAAGGAGCATTGGAGCGCATACCGTCCATAGGATTTAGTTTGTGCGAGTTTTCATGGGAAGCAAGCTTTGAGGCAGCAAAACCGGCGATTCATAAAATTATTTCAAAGGTTGTTGAAAAGGGATTGACAACGGGTACATGCTTAAACGTAAATATTCCGGAGAATACCAAAGCACCTTACAAAGGAATTAGAGTTTGTCGCATGGCCATAGGAAATTGGGAAGAGGAATTGGATGAGCGCATTGATCCGTTTGGCCGCCCATATTATTGGCTCACCGGTAAGTTTGTGAACTACGATAACGGGGAGGACACGGATATTGCTGCGTTAGATGAAGGCTTCATTACGGTGGTACCTATAACTGTTGACCTCACCGCACACCATGCCGTTTCCGCTTTAAACCAATGGAATTTTGAAGAATAGAAGAATATTAGATTATTTCGCCGGATTTATTGTTGGCATTGGCGCGCCCATATTTAGCATTGCCATTGCTCTGGAAAATTATCCTATGCTTGCAGATATTGGCGATATTGGCAACCCTGCGTGGCGACTCGTGGTCATGCGTGCTATTACCTTTGGTGTGATCATCAATGCCGTATTGTTTTTTACCGCAATTAATTTTGAAAAGGACCGTGTGGCACGTGGAATTCTGCTGAGCTGTTTACCTTCAGTGGCCGCTATAGTTCTGTTTCAATTCATCTTGCGATAAATGAAAGTTTTTTGGATAGCTGGTGAGCCATCAGGCGACTTACAAGCGGCCTCTTTAGTTAGAGCTCTTCATCAAGCGAATCCAAAAGTTATTCAGGCAGGATGGGGCGGTTCACAGATGACCGCCGCAGGGATGCAGCAGAAGTTCGATCTTCCAGGACAGCCTTTTATGGGATTTGTGGAAGTTGCTTTAAAAGTCAGAACTATAGTTAAACTGGCTAGTCAAGTTAAAAATGACATTGATGAATTTGGCCCACAGGTATTGATTTTAGTGGATTATGCAGGTTTTAATCTGCGGATAGCCAAATGGGCAAAAGCCAAAGGTATACGGGTTGTTTATTTTATACCGCCCAAAATCTGGGCATGGAAGGAAAGCAGATTAAAATCATTGATGCAGAATTCAGATGAGGTATTGAGTATACTTCCTTTTGAAGAGTCCTGGTATGCATCTAAGGGTGAGCAAGTTCTTTACGTGGGTAATCCCTTAATGGAAAAATACATGGACTTGAATCACTACCAAGCAGCTAGCAAGAAAATAGTGCTTTTGCCGGGATCTCGTGTTCAAGAAATCTCGCGTTTATTACCTGTCTTTAATGCTTTAGCCAAAGAATTAACGGAATATAACTTTCATGTTGTCCGAGCGCCTTCTGTGCGATCACGCTGGCCAAAAAAAGTGTTAGAGCCAAATATTACAATTGAAGATAGTGAGATTGTTGAAGTTGCTAAAGATGCTGAATTTGCACTTACTTGTAGTGGGACAGCTTCTCTAGAAATTGCACTCTTAGGTATCCCACAGGCAGTAGTGTACAAGGCGAATGCGGTTTCGCTCGCTATTGCAAAACGACTTGTAAACGTTCGCTTCATGTCCCTGCCCAACCTTATTATGGATGAAGCTATTGTTCCTGAATTTTTACAAGGTGAGGTAACAGTGAAAAATCTCAGGACTTTGATTGAATCGTCACCAAGTGAACAATTAATTGATATTGAAAGGCTTCATTCCTACATGGGCAATCGAAGTTTGATAAAAGATGCAGTCCCGCGTATTTTAGCCTTATTCAACGATTAAAATGAGAAACCTTTTTTTGTCTTTGTTGGTTTGCTGCTCATGTACTAGCTATGGGCAGTTGCTGAAGGCATACGCCGCTGGACCTAGAGTGTTGACTTTTGCCGAGCAAGAATACAGTAGGATGCAAATTAAGGTGAAAAGCGGTTCATTTAAATTGACGGCCTATACGCCAGATAGCACATTTATTATGGAGTATGGTGAGGACGATGTACACCCGCTATACACTTTTCGTGGGGATTTAAGGCTAAATAGGGCAGGATGCGATTCTATCGTTTTTACCACCAATGACACCATTGAAATGCGCGTTTGGCGCGGAAAAAATTGGACCAGTACAAGGCCCTACCTAGGAAAGGTTACCCTACGTCCCAACTTGATTTATTTGGAGGCAATTGTTCAAGTTCCTGTGGAAGAATATATTGCTGGCGTGGTAGAGGCAGAAGGCGGTATGTCTGCGGAGTCTGAGTACCATAAAGCGCAAGCTGTGCTCGCACGAACCTGGCTCATTACCAATATGGGAAAGCACAAAAAAGAAGGTTTCCACATCAAAGACGATCAGAGTTCTCAGGCGTTCAAAGGTGTTCCGCATGGAAAACATGCTTCTATGATTTCCAAGGCTGTGGCCAAGACTAAGGATACGATAGCAACGTACGACGGCAAGCCTATCATCGGATTTTACCACAGTAACAGTGGTGGACAGACGGTTCTTCCGCAGGATGTGTGGAGTCAAGAATTACCTTACTGCCGCGCGGTGTTAGACCCGTTCAGTAAAAAGGAAAGCAATCACAGGTGGCATTTAGATATTCCCTTGCACGATTGGAATGCATACTTCTTCAAGGATGGGATGACACTAGATTGGCAAACCTATTTTAATGTGTTGCCTTCAGGAAGGCAAACGGCCTACACCGTTGGTACAAATACGCACAAACTGGAGACTCTTCGCAGACACTTTAAGCTTCGCAGCACGTATTTTATCCCGTCATTACGTGAGGAAGTAGTTCATCTTGAAGGATTTGGATTTGGTCACGGCGTGGGCATGTCCCAGCAGGGAGCCATGCGCATGGCACTTGGCGGGTTTTCTTGGAAGGAGATTTTGGACTTTTATTTTCAAAAACTCGAATTCGAGACTGTTCAAAAATTCTAGTTTTCCAATAATTTTTTGGGATATCCATTGATGGTCCAATTTGATGGGCATGACCCTAAAGCCCATATTTATGGTGTGTATGTTTTCTGCATTGCACCAACTCTGGCATATTGATTTGAGTATGTTGGCTGGAGCCATCCTTTTTCCAAAAAGTTGGCG
>JAYOSU010000011.1:0-3196 GCA_038139395.1 Cryomorphaceae bacterium | reverse complement strand
GTACCTCTTCTCTGCACATTGCTATGCTGGTTGCTATTGGACATTATTTGGTCAATCCCAGTGCCCCTCAAAGCATTTCATTTCAGTTGAGTTATACGGCTGTATTTGCCATATTACTGACACTGCAAAAAAACAACGTAGAACAACTTCTTTTGCAATACAGTTTTAGGGGTCATACCCGCAAAGGGAATTGGTTTTTTGTTCCCGTTCAGATATCTCTGGCTGCTTGGTCCGCAACCCTTCCTATCGTTCAAGCATCCTTTGGAGGAGCCAGTCCTTATTTCCTCTTTGGTAATCTCTTGGTGGTGCCTTTCATAACGGCAATGATATGGGCGAGTGTACCCTTATTGGTTTTTGGTAGGGTGCTTCCTGATGGGATTAAAGCGTGGTATGCAAGCACGTGGGATTTACTAATCAACGGGGCTGAACAGCTATTACTTTTCTTGGAGCAGTTGTGCCAATCGCACGGTTAAATCTTCAGCAAGGATGAATTCATAATCGCCGTTATGAAAAATATGAATATTACCTGTTTCTTCACTTACTGTGATTGCTAGAGCATCCGTTCTTTCGGATATACCAGCTGCTGCTCGGTGTCTTAAGCCAAACCTTGCGGGTAGCTCGCTCCGTTCAGATAAAGGAAGTACAGCGCCAGAAGCAATTATGGTGTGACCTTCAACAATGGTTGCCCCATCGTGCAAGGGGGCATTTTTAAAGAAAATACTCTCCAATAAGATTTTACTTAGATCGGCATTTATGCTACTCCCAGAGGCAGCAAAAGAACCTAGGGGATCTTTTCTTTTTAGTACGAGTAGGGCGCCCGTTTTAGTCTGTGCCAATTCTACCATTGCGCTTACTATAGCGTCAACGTCCGCTTTAGCATTTTCATCTTCCGCTCCAATTTTTAATAAGTTACGAAGGCCTTGGCGACGCGTAAAAGTGGCTGAGCCGACTACTAACAAGAATTTTCTGATTTCTTGCTGGAACACAATAATTAATATAATCAAACCAGCACCCATGAAGGAACCTAGAAATTCAGAAAGTAGCCGCATTTCTAATAGTTGGACTAGTCGGTATAATAGGTAAATAGCTACCATTCCAAGCAGTATTCTTATTGCTGCAGTACCTTTTAATAGCCTGTAAATTTGAAACAGGAGAAAAGCTGCTATGATGATATCTAGTGCGTCAAGCACTGAAAAATTTAACGCTCCCATGGTTGTAACAAATGATTAATGCCATTGGGCATTAATTGCGTAAACAAGGTAATGGTTTCCTGTGCTTCTTTCACATCGTGTACTCTTAGGATATTACTTCCTTGTAAAAGTGCGGCCATATGAAGCGCGGTTGACCCATTTAGACTTTCTTCGGCTGTATTGCCCAAGGCTTTGTAAACCATGCTTTTACGGCTTATACCTGTGAGAATGGGTCTGCCTAAAAGCTGAAACGCATGCAATTCACGTAAAAGCTGGTAATTGTGTTCTAAGGTTTTACCAAACCCAAAACCCACATCTACAATGGTATCATGGATGCCCATGTCGTGAAGTTTAGGTAATCGTTCACTAAAAAACTTCACAATGTCCTGGGTTATGTGTCTATAGCTTGGATTGTGCTGCATGGTACTAGGGTCGCCTTGCATATGCATGAGTATATAAGGACATTTTAGTTTGGCAACTACTTCGTGCATCTTATTGTCCAAGTTTCCAGCGCTGATATCATTCACCATATGCGCACCGGCATCAATAGCTTTTTCTGCAACAGAAGCTCTAAAAGTATCTACCGAAATAAATGTGCCTGGAACTTTATCTGTAAGGGCACGTATAGCTGGAATTACATTTTGGAGTCTATTCCATTCTTCTTCCAGACTAACGGGGGAGGCACCGGGGCGGGAAGAATAACCGCCAATATCAATGATTTTTGCGCCTTGATTTAACATCTGTTCTGTACGTTCTAATGCCGCTAAGGGTTCAGTAATACGGCTTTCCTTGTAAAAAGAGTCTGGCGTTATGTTAAGGATTCCCATCACCCATGGTGTGGATAAGGTGTGAATTGTCCCTTCTATCTTTAGCAAAAACTCCTGCATTGTTCTTTGTATCTTCGTTCTAGAAGCAAAGCTAACAAATGAATACAGCTGAACAATTCGATACCGTGCTTTCTAAATGTCACGGACTTTTTGAAAAGAAGGGTAAAGATTACGGGACTGCATGGCGAATATTGCGCTTACCGTCTTTAACAGATCAAATATTTATAAAGGCACAACGGCTAAGAAGCATTGAGCAGAAGGGCGAACAATTGATTAGTGATCCGCTTGAGGGTGAATTCATTGGTATCTTGAATTACAGCATCATGGCCCTTATCCAATTGGAAAGAGGTGTTGCTGAGCAGCCTGATATGGATTGGAAACAAGCTTCTTCCGC
Source organism: Cryomorphaceae bacterium (assembly GCA_038139395.1). Classification (GTDB taxonomy): domain Bacteria; phylum Bacteroidota; class Bacteroidia; order Flavobacteriales; family Schleiferiaceae; genus UBA10364. The sequence goes on along the minus strand of JAYOSU010000011.1, from coordinate 785 downwards.
CTATTTAGAAAAAGCCAATGAAGCCAAAGAGTTGATGTTGAAGAAAAACCATGACTATGGGGAAGCTTGGCGCGATATGAGAGTTTCAAGCTTTACCGATTTAATCATTCAAAAGCTTTTGCGCGTCAAGCAGATTGAAGATAATCAAGGCAAAACCTTGGTGAGTGAGGGTCTAGATGCCAATTATTTGGATATGATCAACTATAGTGTGTTTGCGTTAATTAAGTTCATTGAAAAATCAGCCTAAATATGTTTAAATCATTTCTGACCCGAATCGCACAAGTACTCGTGGGTGGACTCTTTATTTTCTCCGGATTGGTAAAGATGAACGATCCAGTAGGGTTTAGCTTCAAGCTGGAGGAGTACTTCAGCGAAGAAGTATTGAATCTTCCCATATTTGAACCCTTGGCGTTGCCTATAGCAATACTATTGGTTGCTGTAGAGGTATTGTTAGGATTGGCCTTGCTGATGGGCATTTGGAAGCGATTTGTGCTGATTCTATTAAGCGCAATGATTGGTTTTTTTACCTTCCTCACGTTTTGGAGTGCGTATTTTAATCAAGTGACCGACTGCGGTTGTTTTGGTGACGCTATACCATTAACCCCATGGGAAAGTTTCTATAAAGACGTGGTCTTGAGTGTACTTATTTTGATCCTATGGTGGGGCAAAAATCAAATCTTTGATGGCGTACCAAAGGCTCTCTCTACGGTGGTAATGAGCCTAGGATTGGTATTTAGTATTTGGTTTACGTACCAAGTGATGAATCATTTACCTTCTAAAGATTT
>JAYOSU010000010.1:27910-48247 GCA_038139395.1 Cryomorphaceae bacterium | reverse complement strand
CGAACACCTTCAAGTAGGTGCTTTTTCATCATCACACCGCGGTAGGATAGGATAGAGCGCGCAGTGTCTGTTGGCTGTGCACCTTTCATAACCCATGCAAGAGCAGAATCAAAATTTAAATCGATTGTTGCAGGATTTGTATTAGGATTGTATGTGCCTAATTTCTCAATGAAGCGACCGTCGCGTTTTGCTCGAGCATCCGCGACAACGATAGAATAAATTGGACGTGCTTTACGACCACCTCTTTGCAAACGAATCTTTGTTGCCATAATTAATTGTTTTAAAAGGGTCCGAAACCCCGTTAATTAATAAATAATTGAGCGGCAAAAGTAATCAAATAATTAAAGCAGAAATAAAAACTGGTTCAACTTTCAACATGGATAATTTTTGAACCTTCTTCTTCCATTTTAAACTCGAAAGGAAAAGCATCCAAATCAGCCATAGCAGCATCTAAACTCGCGTGTTTATCTTGATCCGCGTAAAAAAGCATAAATCCACCACCGCCTGCTCCAAGTAGCTTACCTCCGCGGGCACCAGAATTCATTGCGGTATCATAAAGTGTGTTAATGCGTGGCGTGGTAATTCCCTTAGCCAGACTCTGTTTAAGTAACCAATTTTCATGGAGGATATCACCAAAAGCATTCAAATCGCCTAAGGTTAATACTTCTTTTAGTTTATAAACTAAATCCACCATGTGCTCCAAGGCCTGAAATTTATCTGCTTGAGTAGTATTCTTATTTTGTTCTACAAGAATTTTACTCGCACTACGCTGATTACCAATGTAATACAACTTAAGATTACAGTTTAAAGTTTGTCGAGTTTCTGTACTTATTAAAACCGGATCTACGTGCACCGATCCATCTGAATTAAATTCAATGACGTTCAATCCTCCAAAGGCAGCAGCGTATTGATCTTGTTTCCCAATTGGTTCTTTCAAAAGATCTATCTCAATTCTGCAAGCTCCAGCACCCAATTTTTCCTTGGTGACGGTTTTATTCGTATACGTATTTAAATTATGAAGCAAGCCTACTGTAAAGCTTGAGCTACTTCCCATTCCTGTACCACCTGGTATATCTGCAATAGAACTCACCTCTATACCATTTAAATCAAAATCTTTGAGAACGGTTTTTAGTATGGGATGTTTGAGTTGATTTACGTCGCTTACGGTTTCAGTTTGAGAATATTTACATCGAATCTTATCTCTTTCAAAAAACTGGTGCGTACTGATATACATGTATTTATCTATAGTTGTACTCAGTACAGCTCCTTTTCTAATACTAAAGAAACTCTCTAAATCGCTTCCGCCTCCTACAAAGGAAATCCTGAATGGGGTTTTGGTGATAATCATAGCGCTAAAGTAGTGGATTGTTCAAAACCTAAAGTTTTCCAAGCTGAAAAATATTCCTCTAACTACCGCGTAATTTTAGGTATATAATCTCAAAATATTATTCCGCCATGAAAAGATATCTCATTATCGTAATGCTATTCAATTCTTCATGTATTCTAAGTGCTCAGCGCCGAATAATTCATGTACCTGCGCCACAGCCTCCAACTGTACCTATTGATGGTGGTTTGGCTGTACTTCTTTTAGGTGGAGGACTGTTGGCCAAAAGAACGATTAATCAACAAAACCAATAAATCATATTATGTATAACTCTTTAGAACTAATTCAAAGTAAGAGCACTTTTCAAATTCAGAAATACGGAGCATCTATCATGTTTCAAAGTAGGGATTTTCAAAATTCAGTTGTCAAGGAATTGAATGCATGCTGGCAGGATATTACGGCAGTAATGATGGATTATCATGAACATGAACAGCTTAAGGAACAAATCAAGATATTGGAGCAATTCTCTTGGAACGTTGCAAAATTCACAGCCTTACTTCCCCATTTGCCTGAGCACATAGTGGTTTTTCCCCCTAAAGAAGAAATGAGTAAACAAAGCAATGTGTTTTACTTTGAGTTAATGAAGGAATGTGCCCGTAAAAGCAGCCAATTCAACTATTTAAAACAAATCCATTAAATCTATAACGAAATGAAAACAACTATTAGCCAACCACTATATCAAGAAGCAATGTCTATTAATCGCTCCATTCAGCGACTAACCAAAGGATACCATAGCAACGGTACATTCAATCTCGCATTCAAAATTAAAGATGATATTATCAATTTGTGTAATGAACTCGATCAAGGTGTTGCAGCTAGGTACGAGCACACTTTTGAGAATTACTACGGAAAGGCTATCCAATCAGCCAATGAATTGCTAGAGCATATCAGGATTGCAAATTCAGCACGAATGCTGAAAGGTGGTTTTCCATCTGAACTTACCGAGCGTGTGAAATTGCTTCAAATGAAGCTTATCTTAGTCCTAGAATTATTTAAGACGGATGTTCCTTTGGACTATATCACATTATCTAGCTGGGCGCGTCAAAAAATTTCAATGAATTAATGAATAAGGAGGAAATCATTGGTTTGACTTGGTGGGCACGGCAGCGTGTACGAGGTTTTATGACCGGTTTGCATAAAAGCCCCGATTTTGGATTTAGCCTTGATTTCGCTCAACACAGAGAATATGTAGCGGGTGATTCACCAAAATTCATTGATTGGACCGTTTTAGCAAGACAGGATAAATATCTGACCAAACAGTTTGAGGCGGAAAGTAATTTGCGGGCTTATTTTCTTTTAGATTCAAGTTCTTCCATGTATGGAGAGGACGGCGAACGATGGGATTACGCGGTCAGGCAGATTGCTCTTTCTGCTGCGTTGCTTTCCAAACAGAGAGATGCATTAGGACTATTGGATGTACGTGAGGAAGACCTCTTTTTTTTCCAAGCTAAAAATACAGATGAGGCTGTAGAACAAATACTCTACCACATTGCGGAGCGTTCACAATCGGCGCAAAATAATGGAGACTTAGAGGGTGCGATTTCTATGTTATTATCTGAAATAGCTCCTAGGAGCGAAGTGCTTTTTTTGACCGATCCGTACCATGAAAACTTAGAATTGCTTTGTGAAAGGCTAGGGGCTTTCGTAGATGCTGGACATTATGTCAAAATCTTAATGCTGGTTTCGAAAGAACGTGAATTGCAACCTTCATACTATGCAGGTGAGTTTGTTCGAGATTCCGAAAATGGAATGAAAACTGTTTTGTCTGCACAAGAATCTAAATCGCTGAACGAGTACATTGAAAAGCAGTTGGAAACCGTAAAGAATAGCGCATCATCTTACGGAATAAAGTCCAATGTATTATTCATTGAGGATGAACCCCTGTTTAGCTTTAGTAAGTTATTGGAGCCTTAGGTGAGGCTGAGCCATTAATTCGCTGAAGCACTAGATGCTGTTGAAGCCATTAAGTACTTGTTGCATCCAGAGAGCTGTTGAGACATTATATAAGCAGTGTACAATTGCTGAAGCCCTCTTAGTAGAACAACAATAATTATTATTGAGTCAAAATCAGCACCCATTCCTAGGCTGGTATTAAGATATAAAGCAAGCAGTAACGAGGAAATTATAACTATTTCTCTAAGGTTTTTGTTGGTCGCATCCCAACGCGCTGCTTGGATTCTAGAGGCAGAGAGCGTCTTCAATTCTTCATTGCTCAAGTCATCCATTCTATTGGTTAATTCACTTGAGTTGGCATGCCAATAGTCTTGTTTGATTTTTATTCTCGACAATACAAGTGCCCAAATACCAATGAGTAATAATGTGCTTATTCCAAATCGCGGTGATAAGTAAATTCCAACCAATGTGAATACAATGCCCGGTAATAATTGACCCCAGCCTACTAGCAGGAAATTAATCGACTGTACACTCTTCCCAAAGTTTATTTTATGTAATTGTCTGAACTCCTTGGATTGACTTTGACGAAAATGACTCAATAAATCAATTCTAGTTTTGGCATTATAAAATTGAGCTTGACGACCTACAAGGAATCTAAGTAATAAGATTATAGATAAAAAGATTAAAAAATACGGAACGGATAACTGTTGGGAACCAATGGTTACACTATCGGTTCCCAGAAAGAGGCTTTTGATTAGTGGCAATGAAATAAGAATGGGCAATGTTTCAAGAATTCCAGAAATGCCTGTAATAAATAGTAACATCCTTAAACCGTATGCGGTCTGTTGGCTACTATAAAACCTACAAGCTAATTTGATGGAATTGGTTTTACTCATTCTAGTGCAGAATTCTTAACTATTTCTAGACCGTAGCCCGCAACACCCACTCTTTTTATGGGATTATTCGTGATTAAATCAATCTTTTTTATTCCCAATTGATGAATGATTTGTGCGCCGATTCCAAAGTCTTTAGCATCTTTCATAGACCCTAAACTATTCAGTGAACCGTCTTTTTTGAATTGGCGGATTCTGTTCAGGATTTTGTTCGAGCTTCGTTCTTGATTCATGTAAATAATTGCTCCGTTACCTCGCTTTGAAATGGTTGAGAGTGCTCTGCGGAAATTACTCGCTTCATTTGTTGTTAATGCATGGAATACATCATTTGCTATTCCTGCACTTTGAATGCGCACTGGTATAATTTCATCCGTATTCCAATTTCCTTTTGTAAGCGCAATGTGCACTTGCTCATTGGTTTTCTGCTCAAAAGCATGCAGAGTAAATTTTCCAAATGGAGTGTCAATTTCAGCCTTCTCTGCGAGCTCAACCAAACTTTCCTTTTCCATTCTGAATGCCACTAAATCTTCAATACTGATGATTTTTAAATCATGTTTAGCCGCTATTTTTTTGAGTTGAGGAAGTCGAGCCATTGAGCCGTCTTCATTCATAATTTCCACAATCACTCCAGCAGGTGCTTTCCCTGCCAATCGAGCTAAATCCACAGCAGCCTCTGTATGACCCACACGACGCAACACGCCTCCAGGCTTTGCAATCAATGGAAATATATGTCCTGGTCTTGCAAGTTGTTCTGGTTTGATATTAGGATCAACTAATGCCTTAACGGTCATATACCGATCATATGCTGAAATCCCTGTAGTACATCCTTCTCCAATTCGATCAATACTTACCGTAAATGCAGTTTTATTGGGGTCTGTATTGGTATGAACCATGGGTGGTAAATCCAATTCTTCAGATCGCTTGGGTAAGATAGGAGTGCAAATAAGTCCTCTACCTTCCGTTGCCATGAAGTTGATGATTTCCGGGGTAACGCATTCTGCAGCAGCTACAAAATCACCTTCATTTTCGCGATTTTCGTCGTCAACTACTATGACTACTTTACCGTTGGCAATATCCGTTAGTGCCTCTTCGATTGTATTAAGACTCATTATTGATTTCTTTTGGTTGGTTGCCAAACGCTTGAATTTACGCCTTTTAAGTATCTAATATGACCCATGAGCATTGCCAAATTCATTGCGCAAAAATAGGCTACACGTCCGTGTATCTTCCATTTCACTAAAAGAAACTGAAGTAAACAAAAGACTAACAGCCCAATGCCCAAAAGTGTTGTAAGCGGATTCAGTATCAAGGAGAGTATCAATACAATTAAAATGTGAGGGGTAAACCAGCGTAAAACTTTATGAAAAAGAAAAGCGTAGCCCACAGGCCAGAAATTTTTGATCAGTACACTTTGAAATCTTTTTAAATTTTGAAAATTACCCAATGCTATTCTTATTTTTCTCTTGTATTCTTCTTCAAGAGAGGTGCTAACCTGTTCTATTCCAATAGCTTCAGGATTAAAGACTATTTGATATTGCTTCTGAACTATCTTCATAGTTTGGAAAAAGTCTTCCATAAAAGTTGCAGCAGGTATTACAGACCAAAGGTTTTTACGAATAGCATAAAGGCCGCCCTCCATACCTAAACAAAAACCAAAATGTTGACTCTCGCTTAATCGGATAACATTTTCCATTTGGAGATATTCGTTTTCTGCGATAGCAGTATGATTGGCATATTCACCATGATAGTGAAGCGAACCAGCAACAGCTCCCACCTTGTCTTCAGAAAATGAGTGCACCAATTCCTCAACAGTAGTTGGAGTGAATAAAATATTTGCATCCGTGGCAATAATGATCTCTGCATCTGCCATTTCAACTAGAATATTCATGATGCCTGATTTTCCCGTTCGCTCTTCCGCTCGATATAGATGAATATTAGGATTTTCTTTTTGTAGTTCCTTGACGATTTCATCTGTACCGTCGTTGCTTTGGTCACTGCCAATCCATATTTGGATCTTTTCTTGTGGGTACGATGACTTTAGAATACTCTTTATTTTGTGTTCAATAACATCACATTCATTATACGCCGCAAAGAGAATCGCTACTTTTGGTACGAAAGCTTTGTTCTTCTTCAAGTTCTTTTGTTTATCCAAACGTATATACCTAATACTAGGATAAACGATGTATGTGGCACAAATGAGGAGTGCGCAAAACAAGGAGATTGAAATTCCAATTATTTGGGCCATGCTTGCTGTATTGATGCCATGGCGTTTTGTGCGCTGAATCTTTTATTGATGTCCGTGTAGAGTTCCTGAGCTATCTGAGCTGCTTTGCTACTATCTGTGGTTAGCGCCACAATTTCTTTTGCTAATTCCTCTGGAATATCGCTGAGGGGAATTTTTGAGTTTTGAATTTCATAGACACCCTCTGCACCAATAGTGGTTGATATGGTTGGTATACCAAAACTGCCGTTTTCAAGAAGCTTAATACGTACACCTGAACCACTTAACAATGGAATAATACTCACGCCGTGATTTTTTGAAAAGACCTCTGCGCTAGGAACTTTGCCATGAATATGCACGTTGTGCGCTTTTATAGTCATGATATTATCTGGTGTATTATTGCCGGCAACGTGGAATTCTATGTTGGCATCCATCTTATTTACAAGTGGCCAAACTTCTGCAAGAAACCATTGTAATGACTCTAAATTTGGCATCCAATCCAATGCGCCCAAGAAAAAACAACGCCTAGGCACAATATCAACATTCATTTCCTGCTTTTTAATGCTTACAGGCACAAAGAAGGTGTTCACATTAAAGGATTTAAACCAATACATGTCAATAGAAGATATACTCCAGACGGAATGCACTAGCATCGATAGTTTCTGTTCAAATTTTTTCAGTCTATTGGTCTGAATGTTTAAATAAAACTTTTTCAGCGGAGAGGTGAGGTTCTTGCTACTACGCTCCCAAATCACATGTTCTAAATTATGGGCTCTGAGTGCAACTTTTTTACCTTTCAGCATGGCCAATGGCAAATAATGGCCCATGAATGCACCTTCCAGTACAACTAAATCAAAGTGATTATTATCAAATTCTTCTAGCCACTTTTGCATAGAAAGCACGTAAAAGCGTATTGTATGAAAGGGTTGTCTAGTGAATAGTAAGTTGATTAGTGCGTTTGACGGAGTTGGAGAGGTGTTTTCCTCAAACGTTTTTAGGGTAATGTGTTTTTTGATTGCATCCGGGAAGTCATCTATGTTCTTTCTATGTTTTAGTGTGTTCAATGCACCATAGGTAATTTGGTGATTCCCTAATTCTATGAAGTTTTCTAGTAATCGAGCCATGGCAATAGAACTGCCATCCTTGGAAGGATAAGGTACTTTATTGGCAAGAATTAGAACTCTAGGCATTCTTCTGCGATTTATTCATTCTTGAGGCTAATTTGTTGAACCATTCTCCCGACAGCAAAGACTTATCCGTTGATGCACTGTAGGTTAACAACAGAGCCACAGGAGCAAGAATTAAGGAAGGTAACCAACTTGCTAAAACCACATCCATTAACATTTCACGTCCCATTTTTTCAAAGGTGGTATTTAAGATATGAAAAATCAAAAAAGCCACTGTGGAGATGACCAAGGGCAAACCAATTCCCCCTTTTCTTATAATGCTACCCAACGGCGCTCCAATAAAAAACATGATTAATACAGCAACACCTAACGCGTACTTTTTATAGTATTCAATCCAGTGACGCATGTATTGCTCTTTACGCCACTCCATTTCTCGTTTCTGTTGCCTAATGTATTCTAAATTGCTCCTTGCCTTGCGAATGGCACCCTGAGATGCTCGCACTCTCATACCGTTATGAAGATTCTTCATTAGGTTCTCATGGAGAATAGCAGTGTTGCCAGCAGCTGCATCTATGTAGTTGAACTTGTATTTCCCTTGAAGACTATTTTCAAAATGTGCTTGACGTTTCTCAATCTGTTTTTTGATGGTATCTGTAGTTGCCAATAACTGTTTTGTATTGAGCATCATATAATCTCTACGACGCGTTTTGTATAAATCTTCATTTGAAAACCCGTCCAAGGGAAAGCGAATAAAAGCGGTGTCAAATGAGCTGCGCGCCCAAGGCATCTTGAGTCGTTCTTCACGATCTTTCTTAACTATATCCTCGTAGGTCGCACCGTTGTGGAGTTCTATCTCTAGAAATCTGCTTCCAGATACAGTTCGCATATTGCCAGAAGCAGCAGTAAGCACTTTATGATTTCCTTTTTTAGTTTCCTTATGGTCATAGATGTAGATGTCCTTCAACAATTGTTCCTGATCGCCCTGTTTTTGACCAATTTTGATACTGTAGCCCTCGAAGCCATTATAGAAAATACCAGGGGTTATGTGGAATGCAGGTTTACTTTTAGTGATGTTGATCAATAAACTCTGACCCTTCAAATTTGCTACGGGTATAATGTTGTTGTAGAAGTAGAATGCCCCAAGAGCAACGAAAACATTTAAAATGACTAGAGATCTAATTCCTCTAAAGAGTGAAATACCAGAACTTTTCATCGCGGCCATTTCATAATGCTCCCCAAAATTTCCAAAGGTGAGTAATGAGGCAAATAAAATACTTACGGGCAATGCAAAGGGGACTACGCTGGCAGCCCAGTAAAACATCAACTCAAGAATAGTATACCACTCAATTCCCTTACCGGCTAGATCATCAATGTACTTCCATACCATTTGCATGAGAAAAAAGAACACCATAATACCCACCGTAGGAATGAGTGGTTTGATGAAACTTTTGAGCACATACTTGTCTAGCTTGTTCATGTATTAGAGGCGATAGAACCCTAAGAACTCTTGCGCATTGATGTTGAATAATTCCGTGTCTAAGGTTGCATTTACCTCATAGTTATCCACGGAAAATATGTTGTTTGAGCCATTGGTGCCAAATTGTTTGTAATTGTCTAATAACATGGTTTTCATATTGACACCGATAAGTATTTCTTTGACTTCTTCGCTACTGATTGGCCTAAGACGTATGTATTGTATCACTTTACCTTGGTCGGTGGCACGTCCTGCCATTTTGTAGCTGTATCCGTTCTGGTAGTTTTTCAAGATATCTGCTGGGCTAAGGCTTGCGTCCTCATCCGTTGCTGCCACCTCAATTTCTTCGTCATCTGGATATATGAGGTAGGCCTTACTTCCGTCAGAAAGAAATTCAAAGGCATCGGTTTTTACTCTCACTTTTTCACCAATAGCAAACAATTCACCTTTTGAGCTTCTTTTTTTAATCCCTCCGTTACTGGGAACCTCAATGGTATTGGTAAACAATATGTGTTGCGATTCTAAAGCGAGGGTACTTTCATAGACCTGATTTAGGAGCTTTTTGGCTTCTTCATGACTCTGGCTCATCACCATGAAGGGCATCAGTAGTAGGGCAAATAATTTCATGACTCGCAATTTACGATTCTCCTTTCAATTTTTGTTCCAATGCTAAATCGTCTACCACTAAAACTTGTCTTGCCTTAGATCCTTCAAAGGGCCCAAGTATACCCGCAGCTTCCAATTGATCAACAATACGCCCTGCTCTGTTGTATCCTAATTTAAGTTTGCGTTGAATCATTGATGTAGAGCCTTGCTGTGAGGCAACTACTAATCGGGCTGCATCTTCAAAAAGTGCATCACGGTCTTTAGGATCAATTTCTCCAACGCCGCTACTTTCCTCTCCAACATATTCTGGAAGCTGATAAGCTGTAGGGTAGGCTTTTTGGTTTCCTATGAAATCACAAATCTCTTCCACTTCCGGTGTATCCACAAATGCACATTGTAATCGTATAAGGTCTGAACCTTGAGAGAAGAGCATATCGCCCTTGCCAATCAATTGATCTGCACCGCCAGCATCCAATATGGTCCTAGAATCTATTTTTGAAGTCACCCTAAAGGCTGCGCGCGCAGGGAAATTTGCTTTAATAATACCTGTAATCACATTCACAGAAGGACGTTGCGTAGCCACAATGAGATGAATCCCGATTGCCCTTGCCAACTGAGCAAGACGTGCGATTGGCATTTCTACTTCCTTACCTGCAGTCATTATCAAATCTGCAAATTCGTCAATGACTAAAACAATGTAGGGAAGGAAACGGTGTCCTTCTTCCGGGTTCAGACGTCTTGAAATGAACTTTGCATTGTATTCCTTTATGTTTCTAACCAATGCGGCTTTTAAAAGCTCGTATCGGTTGTCCATTTCAATACATAGGCTATTCAATGTATTTACCACCTTAGTCGTATCGGTAATAATGGCTTCCTCAGAATCCGGTAACACGGCGAGGTAGTGCCGTTCAATTTTGTTATATAAAGTCAATTCTACCTTCTTTGGATCAACAAGAACAAATTTTAACTGAGAAGGGTGTTTCTTGTATAACAGTGAGGTGAGGATTGCATTCAAACCAACCGATTTTCCCTGACCTGTGGCACCAGCCATTAGGAGGTGAGGCATTTTTGATAAATCAAAGACAAAATTCTCATTGGTAATCGTTCTACCCATCGCAACAGGTAATTCCATATTGGCTTGCTGAAAACGCTTGCTGGAGATGACTTGTTTCATACTCACCACCTGTGGGTTTGCATTAGGTACTTCAATTCCTATGGTTCCTTTTCCAGGGATTGGTGCAATAATTCGAATACCAAGGGCTGCGAGACTCAAGGCAATGTCATCCTCCAAATTTTTAATTTTTGAGATGCGTATACCTGCCGCTGGAACTATTTCATAAAGTGTGACCGTTGGGCCAATGGTAGCCTTAATCTCCTTGATTTCAATACTGTAATTACGAAGGGTATCAACAATATTGTTCTTGTTGTTTTCAATTTCTTCTTTATCAAAAGTGATTTGACCGTCACCGTATTGTTGGAGTAAGTCAATTCCTGGTAATCGGAATCTACTCAAGTCGAGCGTTGGGTCATATTCGCCAAAGTCCTTTACCTTTTGATTCAGTTCTTTTTTGGAAGCTTCTTCATCTTGATGCACTTCAACTTTTACTTGAAAATCATCCTCTTTAGTTGGAGTAGGATCGTTCGAAACTAAAATTTCCGTTTTTTGTGGTTGTTCTTTAAGTGGCGGGGATTTTTCCGTGAGCTCGGATGGAGCTTCTACCGCTTCTTCATCGTCAGTTGAGTGGTCTGAAAACGTAACCACATTGCTATCATCTGCTTCTATTTCCTCTACTTCAATTGGGGAGGATTCATCACCGGGTTTAATGTCCTTTTTAGCGAGTTTACGCGCAGGAATATTAAGCTTACTAATCTTAAAGGTGACAATCAAGTAAAGTGCTGTTACACCTAACAGGACAAGGTAAATCCCCATTGAACCTAACTTGATTCCCATGTAGTTGGAAAAATAATAACCTGTAATTCCACCTAGAACTGTAGGATGAGATGGAACAAGAGCAGAAATAAAAATACTTAGGATAAATACAAGGATAATGGTGTGATTGAACAATCCAATTGGCTTGAACCGTTTGAATTCGAAGGCAATCCTTAAGCCCATTGCTAAAAGGTAGAAAGCAAACAAAAAACCTCCAATACCAAATCCTCTTAGCATTAAAAGCCATCCTATACGGTGTCCCAAGGTTCCAAGAAGATTGGACGCTGTTAAACTTTGAAGCGCCGTGTCATCTGCTGTATTTAAGCTAAAGTCTTCTGTCCAGTTCCAGAGAAAGCTGATTTCCGCAAAAAAGATAAAAGCGCTGATAAAAAGGAGCATAACACCCAGGAAAACCTTTGTTGTAGGATCATCGCTGATTTCCTTAGCTTGGGAAGCAAATTGCTTGAGAGTGCCTACAAACTTGTGGGTTGGTTTCTTCTTGGAAGCTTCTTTTTTTGTTGCCATAGTGGAATCGGTAGTACTATCAAAAATAGTTAGTTGCGGGTTAGTAAAAGCGCCTACTTTCATGGCGTTATCAACACATTTAATCTATTTTTGTGGTCCATTAACCCATCACATGCAAATGCACCCAAAAATCAAATCAGAGTATGGTCGTCTCCAAACTGTTATGGTAGGAATAGCCCGTGATATGGGGCAAAAACCATCACTACATGATTGTTACGACGCAAGAAGTAGAGAAAGCGTTGTATTGGGAACGTTTCCATCGGTTGAAGATTGTATTCTACAGGTGACAACTTTGGTAGAAAAGTTGGAATCATTAGGAATAGAGGTTCTAAGGCCCGCTGTGCTTAAGAAAACAAATCAAATTTTCACAAGAGATATTGGATTTGTAATAGAAGATCAGTTCATCTTGCCAAATATCATTGAAGACAGGAAGGAAGAATTAGGAGCAATTGAATCCTTGTTGAATGCTATTCCTTCTTCTAATATTATTATGCTTCCAAGCGATTGCTATGCGGAAGGAGGTGATATTATCATTCATGAACCCTATGTCTTTGTAGGAGTCAGTAATGATGAAACCTTTGAAAAATTTCAGACTGCACGTACCAATACAAATGGATTTGAATATCTACAGGATGCATTTCCTGCTCTAGAGTTCAAGAGTTTTGAATTGTTTAAAGACGATATAGATCCACTAAAGGGTTCTCTGCATTTAGACTGTGCATTTCAGCCACTTGGGGATGCGCTGTTATTGGCACCTCACTTATTTAAGAATCCCGCGGACATTACCTGGATTGAAAACTATTTTGGTAGGGATAATATATTTCGTTGTACACAGGAGGAAGCCTACCAATTACACACTAATGTATTTAGTATTGCTCCAAAGGAGGTTTTGGTGAGTGCTGCGGCAATCCGCTTACAAAATTGGCTCAAGGACAGGAAGTATACGGTTCATGCCTTAGCATATGATCAAGTAGTTAAAATGGGTGGGTTGTTGCGTTGCAGCACCATGCCTTTAATTAGAGAATAAATGACCAAAAACGCGACAAACTCCATATTAATGATTCGTCCCGTTCGATTCGGAATGAATGCTCAGACTGCCGTAGATAATTTTTACCAGCAAGTTGACGCTGCGGGAGAAGCCAATGAAGATAACAGGAAGGCACAGTTAGAATTTGATGCTTTCGCAGCCAAATTAAGGCTAGCAGGAGTCAATGTTGTTGAAGTACAAGACAGTGATAACCCGCATACACCAGACAGTATATTTCCAAACAATTGGATTAGTATGCATGAGGATGGCACCGTTGTGTTGTATCCAATGAAGGCAGAAAACAGGCGTCTTGAGCGTCGTAGCGACATTGAGCAAATTTTAACCAACGAAGGATTTGCATTTCAAGAAGTCTACGATCTTTCTTCAGCTGAAGATGAACAAAGGTATTTGGAAGGTACAGGGAGCATCATCTTTGATCATGACCAGAAAATTGCTTACATGGCGCGAAGCCAAAGAGCCGATGCTAAGTTATTTGATAGATTGTGCGAGAAATTTGGTTATGAACCCGTTGTCTTTAGTGCGTTTCAAGATACGCCAGATGGAAGACGCCCCATATATCACACCAACGTACTCATGTGCATGACGGACAAGTACGCCGTGCTTTGTGCGGATGCCATTGATAATGAAACGGAGCGGCAGTATGTATTGAATAAAATAGAGAAAAGCGGCAAGGAGTTGCTTCTAATTTCAGAGGCACAAAAGCATCAGTTTGGAGGCAATATGCTCCTAGTTGAAGGCAAGCATAAATCTTTGCATTTAGTTATGAGTTCAAGTGCATTTAACTCTTTAACCAAAGACCAGCTCAATTTCATTGAAAAATACCATTCTATTATTCATTCAGATCTTAAGACCATTGAAACTCTGGGCGGCGGAAGTGCCAGATGTATGCTCGCTGAGATATATTTGCCAAAACTAGTGTAGCGCATGAGCTTGGAACAAAACATAGAGGCAGTTATTGAGGAATTGTACGGGGTTTCCTTCTCTGTAGAATTACAGGAGACAAGAAAGGAATTTGAAGGCGATCTTACCTTGGTGGTTTTTCCTGTAGTTCGTGCAGCGAAAAAGGCGCCGGAAATTGTTGCTCATGAAATTGGCTCATCCCTGCTTTCCAAAGAAGTAATTACATCATTCAATGTGGTGAAAGGCTTCCTTAATTTAGGTTTAGACAAGGCGGGTTATATTGCTGAATTACAAAATTTTATAAATTCAAATTTAGGTCTTCCGGCCCCAAAAAGTAAGGGTACATATATTGTAGAATACAGTTCACCAAATACCAATAAACCGCTTCATTTAGGACATATTAGAAATAACCTACTGGGGTATTCTGTGAGCCAAATTCTAAAGGCTAGTGGTGTTGATGTTGTGAAAGTTCAAATCATCAATGATCGCGGTATTCATATCTGTAAGTCTATGTTAGCATGGCAAGAGGAGGGAAATGGCGAAACACCCGAGAGCACCGGCTTAAAAGGAGATCACCTAGTCGGGAAGTATTATGTGAAGTTTGATAAACGCTATAAATCCGAGATAAAGGAATTGATGGCAAATGGCGTTTCAGAAGAATTGGCCAAAAAGCAGGCGCCGTCAATCATTAAAGCACAAGAGATGTTGCTGAAGTGGGAGCAGGGAGATTCTGAAGTCGTTGAATTGTGGAAAACAATGAACAGTTGGGTTTACCAGGGATTTAATGCTACGTATGAGAAACTGGGCGTTGATTTTGATAAAAATTATTATGAAAGCAACACCTATGTTTTAGGTAAAGATGATGTAGTTAAAGGACTTGAGAATGGTGTGTTTTATCAAAAGGAAGACAGCTCTGTTTGGATAAACTTGGAAGATGAGGGTCTCGATCATAAACTCGTCTTGAGAAGTGACGGAACCTCCGTATATATGACTCAAGATATTGGTACAGCAATCCAGCGTTTTAAAGATTTTGATGCTCAAGGAATGACCTATGTAGTAGGAAATGAGCAAGATTACCATTTCAGAGTGCTATTCCTAATATTAAAGCGATTAGGCTATTCTTGGGCTGAAGGTCTTCATCATTTGAGCTACGGCATGGTGGATTTGCCAACAGGGAAAATGAAATCAAGAGAAGGGACTGTGGTAGATGCAGATGACCTCATTGATAGCATGGTTGCAGATGCGGCCTCTATTTCCATGGAACTTGGTAAAATTGATGGATTAAGTGAAGAAGAGCAAATGCGCCTGTTTAAAACCCTTGGTTTAGGTGCATTAAAGTACTTCATATTAAAGGTAGACCCGAAAAAACGGATGCTTTTTAACCCTGCGGACAGTATTGACTTTAATGGAAATACAGGACCGTTTATACAATATACTTACGCTAGGATACAGAGTTTACAGCGAAAATCTGACCATGATGCTAAAGTAAATTGGACCGATATTGTTCCCAATGAAGAAGAAATCACACTGATTAAAGCGCTGTTAGAATTTCCCGATACCATTGAAAAGGCCGCTGCTAGTTTGAGTCCCGCACGTCTAGCGAATTATACCTACGATTTAGTCAAAAAGTACAATAGCTTCTACCATAATAACAGTATACTGCATGCGGATGATGGAAAAACCATAGCTTTCCGTTTGGCTTTGAGTAAAACGGTGGGCGAAGTAATAAAAGAATCAATGAATTGCTTGGGCATCCAAGTACCCAATAGAATGTAGTTATGAGTGAACAAATTAGGAGTTTAGAGCCCACCAGTGTTTGGAATCATTTTGCCGACTTGAATGCGGTTCCAAGACCTTCAAAAAAGGAAGAGCGCGTTATTCAGTTCATGGTAGACTTTGGAAATAGCTTGGGCTTACCTACTGAAGTAGATCATGTAGGAAATGTATTTATAAGAAAACAAGCTTCTAAAGGCATGGAGGAAAGAACACCAGTGGTTCTCCAAGCGCACTTGGATATGGTTCACCAAAAAAACAATGATACAGATTTCGACTTTGCTACCCAAGGTATTGACATGTATGTCGATGGCGATTGGGTAAAGGCAAGAGGAACAACGTTGGGTGCAGATAATGGCATGGGTGTAGCGTACATCATGGCTGTGTTAAGCTCTACAGATATTCCACATCCTGCTATTGACGCGCTTTTCACCATTGATGAGGAGACCGGAATGACCGGAGCCTTGGAGCTTAAAGGAGGCATGCTTAATGGTAAAATTCTTTTAAACATTGACACAGAAGATGATGATGAACTTACCATTGGTTGTGCTGGTGGAATAGATATTAACGCTACTGGAGAAGTAGCTATGGAAGCGGCGCCAGCAGATTCTTCAGGATTCAAAATTATTGTTCGTGGTCTGAGTGGAGGACACAGTGGAATGGATATTCATAAAGGATTGGGAAATGCCAATAAGCTCATGAATCGCGTTCTAGATCGACTGGGCTCAGAGATTCGTTTAGCTCATTTGGACGGCGGTGGATTGCGAAATGCGATTCCTAGGGAAAGTGTAGCCTTAGTTGTTGTTCCAAACGCAATGGAAGCGGAATTCAAGAGTACTCTAGCAACCCTTCAAGTTGAACTAGCAGCAGAACACGGTACCACAGATCCAAACTTAGAATTAGTATGTGAACCGGTATCTGATGATTTAAGAGTGGTTCAAAGAGCTTTCCAAGAGTCTTTAATTACTGCTTTGTATGCCAATCCAAATGGAATTTACCGCATGTCACCCGATATTGAAGGCTTGGTTCAGACTTCTAACAATACAGCCCGTGTGCTCTTAAAGGACGGTCAACTCACTGTCCTTTGCTTGACCCGAAGTTCTGTGGAAAGTGAAAAAATGGATTTGGCCCGGGCAATTGCACGGAACTTTGAGTCTATTGGTTGTTCGGTAGAATGCACGGGAAGTTATCCAGGGTGGACACCGAATCCCCAGAGCGCTATTCTTACCACAATGAGCGGGTTGTACAGAGAATTATATAAAGAAGAACCGCGAGTGAACGCTTGTCATGCAGGATTAGAATGTGGAATTCTTGGAACCAATTACCCGGAAATGGAGTTGATTTCATTTGGTCCAAACATACGTGGCGCGCACAGTCCAGACGAGAAGTGTCAAATATCCTCCGTACAGAAAAGCTGGAGTTTTTTCCTAGCGACATTAGAAAATATACCCAACGTAGATTAACATGTTTGATAATTTAAGTGAACGCCTTGAAGGGGCGTTTAAAGTTTTACAGGGAAATCATAAGATTACCGAACTGAATATTGCAGATAGCGTAAAGCAAATACGTCGTGCACTAGTTGAGGCCGATGTAAGTTTTAAGATAGCCAAGCAATTTACTAACGAGGTCAAGGAAAAGGCGCTTGGTTCGGGAGTATTAACCGCCGTAAAACCTGGGCAGGCCATGGTCAAAATTGTCCGTGACGAAATGGCCGAACTCATGGGCGGACAGGCAGAAGGGTTGAATTTAACCGGTAAACCTGCAGTCATTCTAATGGCTGGTTTGCAGGGATCAGGTAAGACCACTCACAGCGCTAAACTGGCTAGTTTTCTTAAAAATAAAAAAACTAAAAAGCCGCTCTTGGTTGCGTGTGATGTTTACCGTCCTGCAGCAATAAATCAGCTGCATGTCTTGGGTGAGCAATTGGGTATAGAAGTTTTTTCAGAAGAAGGAAATCAAAACCCAGTAAGTATTGCTAATAATGCTTTAGCTCACGCTAAGAGTAACGGACATAATGTAGTCATTATAGATACAGCAGGTCGTTTAGCAGTGGATGAGGAAATGATGGCAGAGATTGGTAATATCCATCAAGCTATGACTCCTTCAGAAACCCTGTTTGTAGTCGACTCTATGACTGGACAGGATGCAGTGAATACAGCAAAGGCCTTTAACGATGTTTTAAATTTTGATGGCGTCATCCTAACCAAACTAGATGGAGATACTAGGGGTGGTGCCGCATTGACTATTAAGAGTGTTGTAAACAAACCCATAAAATTTATTGGAACCGGTGAAAAGATGGAAGCATTAGATGTATTCCATCCAGACCGTATGGCAGACCGTATTCTTGGTATGGGTGATGTGGTCTCGTTGGTTGAGCGCGCGCAAGAGCAATTTGACGAACAAGAAGCTCGAAAGATGAGTAAGAAAATCGCAACCGATTCTTTCGGTTTCGATGATTTTATGAATCAAATTCAACAAATCAAGAAAATGGGGAACATGAAGGACCTCATGGGTATGATACCAGGAATGGGCAAAGCCATTAAAGATATTGATATTGACGATGATGCCTTCAAGCATATTGAGGCAATGATTAATAGTATGACCCTGAACGAACGCCAACAGCCTGATATCATCAATGGTTCAAGAAGAAAGCGAATTGCAATGGGCTCAGGACGTTCAGTTCAAGACGTAAATAACTTGCTCAAGCAGTTTGGTGATATGCGTAAAATGATGAAGATGATGCAGAGTGGCGGTGGTCGACGGGGCATGATGAATATGATGCGCGGTATGCGCTAAAGAATGGATTTATGGTAGTTTTAGACGGAAAAGCGACATCGGCTCAAATTCGAGCTGAATTAGCCGAAAAGGTCAAGGTATTGAAGGCAGAAGGTAAAAAAGTACCTCATCTCGCGGCTATTTTGGTTGGTGAAGACGGTGCCTCAAGAACGTATGTAAATGCAAAAGTGAGAGATTGCGAAGAAGTAGGCTATGGCTCAACGCTGATAAAATTACCAGAGGAAACTTCCGAGTCTGAACTTTTAAAAGCAATTCATAAACTCAATAACGATGAAGACGTAGACGGTTATATTGTTCAATTGCCTTTGCCCAAACATATTGACGAGACCAAGGTGCTACTGGCGATAGATCCCAAAAAAGACGTTGATGGATTTCATCCAGAAAATGTAGGGAAGATGACGTTGAACTTACCCACCTATATACCGGCTACACCTCAGGGTATCGTGGAAATAATACGTCGATACAATGTTCCTACGGAGGGCAAGGATTGTGTGGTTATTGGTAGAAGTCAAATTGTTGGTTCGCCAATGTCTATACTTTTAAGTCAGCACAATTATCCGGGTAATTGTACCGTTACTTTATGTCATTCTAGGACTAAAAACTTGAAGGAAGTCTGTAAAAAAGCAGATATTATAGTTGCTGCCTTGGGACAACCGGGATTTGTAACCGCAGATATGGTTAAGGATGGCGCCTGTGTTATTGATGTGGGAATCACAAGGGTAGAGGACGCATCTAAGAAGAATGGCTTTAGACTCTTGGGCGACGTAGATTATGATGCCGTTGCGCCAAAATGTAGTTTTATAACCCCAGTTCCTGGAGGAGTTGGACCAATGACTCGGGCCGCGTTGATGCTAAATACTATGAAGGTCATAGAATTATTGTAATACTTTGAAAGACATTACTGTATCCAAGAGTTTTAGTAGCGAGGAAGTCCGAAAAGGTCTAGTAGTGCCTCTCATGGAAGAATTCTATACCATTCAGGGAGAAGGATTTCATACGGGTTTATCTGCTTATTTTGTTCGAATTGGGGGCTGTGATGTTGGATGCCATTGGTGTGATGTCAAAGAAAGTTGGAATCCGGATACACATCCGCCTACACCTATTGAACACATTGTAAATAATGCATCCAAGTATAGTGATACAGTTGTAGTTACTGGAGGTGAGCCTCTAACTTGGGACATGACCCCGTTGGTTAGTGCCTTACAAAGTAAAGGAATGAAGGTTCATGTGGAGACAAGTGGTGCCTATCCACTGACTGGAAGTTGGGATTGGATTTGCCTAAGTCCTAAGAAAACTGCGCCGCCTAAAGCAAACTATTATGACCATGCCAATGAACTGAAGGTAATCATTTACAACCTCAATGACTTCAAGTGGGCAGAACAACACGCGGTTCTAGTAGGTGAGAAGTGTCAGCTATTCTTACAACCAGAATGGAGTAGGCGTAAAGAAATGATGCCTTTAATTGTAGATTATGTCATGAAGAATCCTCATTGGCGGGTGAGTCTTCAAACACATAAATACTTAAACATTCCTTAGACATGGCTTTGATTACAGATAGTAATGAAGCAGTACGAATATTGAAGAGTGGAGGTCTGGTTGCACTGCCCACAGAAACTGTCTATGGATTGGGTGCTAATGCCCTTGATGAACAGGCAGTAGCGAAGGTTTTCAAGGCTAAAAACAGACCATCTTTTGATCCTTTAATTGTTCATGTTGCCAGTGTTGATCAAGCGCGACTAATCGCAGAGGTTAGTGATGAGGCTGCAG
>JAYOSU010000010.1:14189-27810 GCA_038139395.1 Cryomorphaceae bacterium | reverse complement strand
TTGGGTGATCGAATAGATGCGGTATTAGATGGCGGTCCTTGTGAAGTAGGTATAGAAAGTACGATATTGGAGTTAACGAATACACCCAGAATTCTTAGGCTAGGAGGTTTGTCCCTTGAAAGTATACAAGATTCCATAGGCAAGGTGATGATAGAAAGTAGTTCTTCAAATCCTAAAGCCCCGGGAATGCTTAGTTCACATTACAACCCTGGAGTTCATGTGCGACTGTTTGAATCCTTAGACGAGCTACTTGCTCAATATAACAGTGTTAATAAGTCCTCAATTGGTTTGTTGATCATGGGTGACGGTCCTTCCGAATCAAATATTTATAATCTGAGCCCTTCTGATAACGACTTAGAAGCGGCATCGCGCTTATTTACTGGGCTCCATCAATTAAAAACGAAAGGTTTTTCAGAGATTTGGTCGCATTATTTGCCCGAAAAAGGACTAGGTAGAGCCATTAACGATCGTTTGAAAAGAGCTGCTCATTAATCCTTAAGATTAAGGGGTTTTAGAACCCTTTTTTTTCAATTGCTTTTCCTAAATTGTTCGTTATGAACAAAATTCTGCTTGCATTTTTTCTTAGTCTTTGTATTCAATTGAATGCACAAATTAACGGGAGCGTGGTTGATGATAAGAACGAACCTATCATTGGTGCGTCCGTTAGAGTCCTAATAAATGGAGAATTAAGTAACGTTGGTACAGTGACTGACTTTGATGGAAAGTGGTCTTTAGAAATTTACAATTTTCCTGTTCAAGTAGAGGTGAATTCAATGGGTTATTCTTCACAGAGAAAGCTCATTGAAAATTCAAGTTCAGTTATAATTCGCCTTCGTCCGGATAGAAATGTATTGAAGGAAGTTAGTGTGGTACAGCAGCGATTATCCGAACAACAAGAAAAGAGTGCCTTGACCGTGGAGAGTATGGACGCTCTTGCCATTAAAGAGAGTCCAAGTGTTAGTTTTTATGATCATTTAGGAACGTTAAAGGGAGTGGATTTGACTTCTGCTAGTATTGGATTCAAAATTATTAATACACGCGGCTTTAACAGTACTTCGCCAGTTCGTTCTCTTCAACTCATTGACGGTGTGGATAATCAAAGTCCTGGTTTAAATTTTTCATTAGGTAATTTTCTTGGTGCTCCTGATTTAGACATTGTTTCTGTAGATGTCATCGCGGGAGCGAGTACGGCATTTTACGGACCAAGCGCCTTTAATGGTGTGATTTCTATGACTACTAAAGATCCGTTTGACTTTACAGGTATTAGTTCTAGCCTGAAAGTTGGTGAGCGTAACCTGACAGAATTTAGCGTTCGTTGGGCAGCTAAGGTTAATGAGAAATTTGCTTATAAAATCAACCTTTTTGCCTTAAAAGCTGACGATTGGGAAGCTGGAAATATGACCGCTACAGACATAAGTGCTGACAACGAATTAAATCCAGGTGGATATGATGCCGTAAACCGTTATGGTGATGAGGAATATTGGGATGCGGGCGGTGATGTAAAGGGATACCCAGGGTTAGGACGATTTTACAGGCCAGGTATTGAAGAGCGTCATTTAGTAGATTATGACACCGAAAATATCAAACTGACAACCGCATTACACTATAAATTTAATGACAAGGTTCGCGGAATTTATGCCATGAATTTTGGTGCAGGAACTACCGTTTACCAAGGTGACAATCGTTACAGTCTTAAGGATATTTTATTCTTGCAAAACAGACTGGAGCTAAGAGAAGAAACAGGTAAATGGTTTCTAAGAGCATATTCAACGCATGAAGACGCAGGCAACAGCTATGATGCCTATTTTACAGCACTGCGAATGCAAGACAGTATTGTTCCTAATCAATTTTATAGTAATCAATACAGAACAATGTGGTACATCTTCAATAGGCCACAGGTTAGAGCGCTACCGGATTTTCCTTCTAACACTTTGAGTAATTCCGATTTTGAAGCAGAAATGCAACAGGTCATTGCCAATAATAGGGACTTTTTTAATCAACTGCACGATACTACCAACACTATCGTGATGAATTATATGGAAGCTGTTTATGGGTATTCGGTCGTAAATTATTTGAAGCCGGGCACTGCAGAATTTGATCAGCTTAAAGGACACATAACTTCTTCACTTTTCACGGAGGGTGGAAGTAGGTTCTACGATAAAAGCGCATTATATCATACCCAAGGTGAGCGGCGTTTTGATACCGAAGCAGGACAATTCCGAGTCGGAGGTAATGTGCGTATCTATACACCCAATAGTGCTGGGACTATATTTAGTGATACTAGTGGTGTTGTTATTCGAAATTACGAAGGAGGAATCTATGGAGGTTGGGAACAATTCTACATGGATGAGCGACTGAAAGCGAGTGTCACAGCGCGCTTAGATAAGAATCAAAATTTTCAACCACTTTTGAGTCCGGCTGCGTCAGTAGTTTACAAAGCCAATGAGAACAATACTTTACGATTCAGTGTGAGTAGTGCCATTCGCAATCCTACACTGGCAGACCAATACTTATACTATAATGTAGGTCGTGCAGTTTTATTAGGAAATTTAAATGGATTTGATTCTTTAGTAACCCTTGATAATATAGTTGAGTATTTAGGAAAGCCAGGAGCCGACAGGCTTACTCATGATTTTGGCTATTTTGATATTGATGCTATACGACCTGAGCGTGTTAGAACCGCCGAAGTAGGCTGGAGAGCAACGCTTTTTGACCGTGTTTTTGTAGACGCCAATTATTATTACAGCAACTACAATGATTTTATTGGTTATGTGATTGGAGCAAAGATTGTAGAGGGGACCACTGCAATTGATAGGCTAAAAGAGGTGCAAGTATATAGGGTTGCAGCCAATGCCACCGAACAGGTAACTACCCAAGGTTTTTCAATCGGTTTAAATACATTCCTCGGAGATTATCAGAGTTTGTCTGGTAACTATAGTTGGAACAAATTAACTTCGGATGTTAACGATCCCATAGTGCCAGCATTTAATACGCCGGAGCATAAGTTTAATGTTGGATGGAATTTGAGGAATTATCCTCTTAAGAAAAAGAAAGAAATGCTCTTGGGTGCAGGTGTAAACTATAAGTGGATAGAGGGGTTCTTATTTGAAGGATCGCCACAATTCACAGGTAGCATTTCATCCTACGGACTTGTTGACGCTCAATGCTCTTTAACAAAAGATTATTTAATCAATAATACAGAAACTACCATTACTTACAAGATTGGATCTAGCAACGCATTAAATAATCAAGTATATCAAGTATTCGGAGGGCCTTTAGTTGGGAGGTTGGCCTACCTGAGTATTCAAATTAATTAACCGCCCTACAAAACCATGCTTATGAAAAAGAATTTACTTTTTATTTGCGCACTATTGTTTTCCACTTCAGTTATCGCTCAGCGTTATACTTCGGAAATATTTAGTGAAACTGATATCGTGAAACAAACCGATGTCGCTTATGGATTGAACTATAATCCTTACATTGATTCTGCTCTTTTGGGCGGAACAAACATTCAGCCACTTTACGCTGATTTCTACATGCCTTCTCCTGCAGTGGATACCGCCACGGACCGCCCTGTGGTAATTATTTGGCATACGGGTTCCTTTATTCCAAAAGGATTGAATGGTTCTCCCTTAGGAACCAAGGAAGACAGCGCTGTTGTTGAGATGTGTACGCGTTTTGCCAAAATGGGATATGTTGCTATTGCGGCGTCGTATCGTTTAGGATGGTTAGCGAACAGCACCAATCTAGATTTACGTCGCGGTACCAATTTGCTTGCTGTCTATTATTCTATTCAAGATGCGAAGTCACTGGTGCGTTACCTAAACCTTACTCAATTGGGCGCAGGTAATCCTTACGGGATTAATGCTTCCAATACTATCATGGTGGGTCAAGGTTCGGGCGGATATATCACGTTTGCGTACGCCACTATTGATAAGCATTCAGAGGTTACAGTTCCGGGTAAGTTCCAATACCAGGATACCATAGGCATGTTCGGAGGAACAGTGAATGTAGGCGATCCCTATGTAGATACATCCATTGTTGGTGATATCAACGGTTATGGAGGTCAAGTGGCCCTTACCGGTCAAAATGTACTTGGGCTTCCAACCATGGACTACTCTCAGCCAGGTCGTAATTATGTGAACCACCAAGGTATGCCAGATGACGTATTAATGGTTATCAATATGGGCGGTGCGCTAGGAGATGGTGCTTGGTTGGAACAAGGAGATGTTCCCATGTTAAGTATTCACAGCAAATTTGATTTCTTTGCACCTTATGATACAGGTATGGTATTCGTACCTATTGGACAACAATTCTATCCGGTAGTGAGCGTAACAGGTTCATATGCTGCTATTAAGGCGGCAAATGCATTTGGCAACAACGATATTTTCTTAAATGCAAATTATACCGATGCCGTTTGGGTTGACGAGCAAAGCACTAACCCTTCAGGTGAAGAGTGTATTTACACGGTCGAGATACCACCAGCAAATGCAGTTACTCCTTGGGTAGTTAATACAGCTCCTTGGAATTGGTACGATCCAAATGATCCATTTGCATCTCAGAATCCAGCAAATCCTAATGATGAGGCAAAGTCTCAGGCTTGGATTGATACGGTGATGTCATTTATAGTACCACGCATGGCAACAGTGCTTCAAGCTGAAGGAGTTCCAGCCGGTATTGATGAATTTGAATTGGATATGAAGGTATATCCTAATCCATCTTCAAATGGTGCTATGATGATTGAAACAGCAAATAGAATTGCAATTCAAGAGTTGATGGTTTATGATATCACAGGTAGAGTAGTGGTATACCAACATGACTTGGACTCAAAGACAGAACTTGATTTATCTGCTTGGACTTCTGGAGTTTATATCCTTAAGATTAAAACAGAACAAGGTGCTGCAGTGCGCAGAATTACTGTGAAGTAATTTCACCATAGTTTTTAATAATCCCCGCCTTCAAGGCGGGGATTTTTTTTGCCCTAATTTTGCCTCACAATATCTACACATATGATCAATTATAACGGTACGCTAATCGCTTACAACCAACTTCCAGTTGAAGATGTAAAACGTGCTACCTTTTATGGTGACGCGCTATTTGAGACGATTAGAATGCGTGATAATAAGTTATTGTTTATTGAAGACCATTATTTCCGATTGATGTCGAGTATGCGGATTTTGCGCATGTCTATACCCATGGAATTCACCCCGGAGTTTTTCGTCGATCAAGCCAATAAATTAGCGGAAGAAGTTGCTGTTACAGATGGACGATTGAGGCTTCAAGTGGTTAGGGAATCTGACGGTCGCTATACACCGATTCAAAACGATCAATGTGTATGGTGGATGGAGCTTGAGCCATTGGATAACAAGGAGTATGAATGGAGCAATCGGGGATTGAAAGTTGAACTATTCAAAGACCATTATATTCAAGCAGGATTGCTTTCAACAGTCAAGTCTTCCAACAGTTTGCCGTACATTCTTGCGGGTATTTTTGGTAAGGAAAATGGTTTTGATGCTATGCTTATGGTCAATGACCAAAAGATGCTTGTAGAGGCGCATTCGGCAAACGTTTTTGTGCTTAAGGACAACATATTGAAAACAGCACCGCTCGAGGACGGCGCGCTTCGAGGAGTTTTTAGAAAAAACTTGATTGGCTGGGCAAAAGAGATTGGTCTAGAGATTAAAGAAGAAAGTATAAATCCATTCGAGTTACAGAAAGCGGATGAAATTTGGCTTACCAATACTATCATTGGTGTTCAATGGGTAGAACAATACAGAAAGCGAACCTATTCTGGCTTAAAGGCGAAAGAACTAGTAGAATTACTTCAACGAAAATTAAATGTCTTAGGTTCGCTCTAATTGAGTAAAGGGTCCGTTGGACTATTGGCCC
Source organism: Cryomorphaceae bacterium (assembly GCA_038139395.1). GTDB lineage: Bacteria > Bacteroidota > Bacteroidia > Flavobacteriales > Schleiferiaceae > UBA10364. Next base: position 21,921 of record JAYOSU010000010.1, on the reverse strand, counting down.
AAAGCGCATATTTACCACCCATTTTTTTCATGTATTCTCTCCACGCATTGGACGAAAGATTGAGAGGATCAATGACTTTGGAAGAATCTACTATTAGCCAGGTATCGCCTAGTAATTCTTCAACAAGTTGACCTTCTGACCAACCACTGTAACCAAGAAAGAACTTAGGTCTTTTGCTTTTATCAGAATTAAAGGTGTGTTTTAGATAATGACTTTTGAAGATGTCAAAGTCACCCCCTAAAAACAAATTACTTCCAACTTCTATAGCACCCGGGATACCCTCAAAACTGTGCAAATAAAACAAAGCATCCTGTTCTACTGGGCCGCCGTAATAAATCTGGTCATTACCTAAATAATCCTCCAAAACATCTTGGACCATGAGTGAAGATGGTTTGTTCAAAGCGAATCCTAAAGAACCTTCGCTATCATGAGCAGTTATGTAAATAATACTTTGCTCAAAAAAACCTTCGTCAATAAGTGGTTTAGATACAAGAATGCATCCTTTTTTTGGGGTTGTGTTGTCCTGCATTACACTAATTTAGCATTATGGATTTACATAACATAAGAGAGTCGTACAATTTTGATTCATTGGAAGAATCCAAAGTGAATCGTGATCCTATGATTCAATTTAACCATTGGTTCACTCAATACAAGGCTCTGGGAATTAAAGATTACAATGCCATGGCTATTTCAACAGTTAGGGGAAATGAACCAGAAAGTAGAATAGTTCTTTTAAAAGAGATTACAGATAACGGACTAGTCTTTTATTCTAACTATAACAGCGCCAAAGGGAAGTCCTTGAGAGAAAATCCAAAAATTTCAGTATTATTTTTTTGGAGAGAACAAGAACGGCAGGTAAGAATAAATGGAGTGGTAAGTAAAATTAGTAAGCAAGAGAGTGCTGCATACTTTGAAAAAAGGCCCTATTTGAGTCAAATTGGAGCCGCAGCCTCAAACCAGAGCAACCCCATAGAATCTCGAGAGGCTTTAGAAAATAAGTTTGAAAAATTTAGAGGAACTTTTCCTGAAGGATCTACAGTGCCTATGCCGCAAGATTGGGGAGGATATCTAATTAAACCTATGAAATTTGAATTTTGGCAGGGAAGAGAGGGCCGCCTGCATGATAGGTTAATTTTTACTTCTAATCAAGATGGTTGGAATATTCATAGAATACAGCCGTAAGAAATAATCAAACACATTCAAAACAAAAAAGCCTTCTCGGATGAGAAGGCTTTCTTAATTATAGTTCCATTAAGGACTATAGCTTACCGTTAAGATCAGCTCCAGCCTTAAACTTAGCTACTTTTTTAGCGGCGATTTTGATTACCGCACCAGTTTGTGGGTTACGACCGTCACGAGCTGCACGCTGCGAAACAGAAAATGAACCGAATCCTACTAGGGATACACGGCCACCTGATGAAAGGGTAGAACCTACATTACCAGTAAAAGAATCTAAAGCTGCTTTTGCTTGAGCTTTAGAGATGCCAGCGTCTGCTGCCATTGCGTCGATCAATTGTGCTTTGTTCATTACAATTAGTTTTTGTTAGTTATTAATACGAATGCTTATCAAATATAGATGAAAATTCCATCTATCCAAGTGTTTACGCGGCTTCCAAGTAAAAAAGTTTGACAAATATTGTTAATAACTCAAAAAAATCTCATTTGTGAGTATTTATACTTACAGTTAAAGGGGTAATATGGCCACTTTAAGGCCATTTATGAATGATTCGGCTTGCATTATCTTTCTTCCGTTAGGTTGAATTTCACAGATTTCAATACTTCCTAAAGAATAATCTAGAAATAATTGCCTTCCACGAACGCTTAAAACCGGCATATTGGAGAAATTTTGTTCTTCCGTTTGTCGTGCAAGAAGAAATTTAAAACCACCAAAATGGGCCTTAGGAGTTGGGTTTAGACCTAGGATTTGTTGAACCAATTGTTTTGGTTTTTTTGATAAGTCTAATCTTGTATTATCTCTATTCAACTTTGGGGCATTACTTGAGGCATTCTCATCTTGAGGTATGGGTTTTAAAGAACCTTCAAGTAATCCTTTCGCGGTCCGTAATACTAACTCAGGTCCCAATCCCATCAAATCATTATAAAGTCTACCGGTAGTAGAACCTCGTGCGATAGTATGTTCAATTTGTAAAAGAATCCCTCCCGTATCAATTTTCTGATCCAATAGAAATGTAGTTAAGCCCGATTTAGTCTCGCCATTAATTATTGCCCAGTGAATAGGAGCTGCTCCTCTGTACCTAGGTAATAATGAGCCGTGAAGATTAAATGTACCAAACGGAGGTATTGACCATACTGCTTCCGGTAACATTCTAAAGGCAACGACTATAAATAAATCAGCATTCAGGGCTTTCAATGCTGTAATAAATTCTTCATTTTTAAGATTGAGTGGTTGCAACACGTTCAAATCATGCTTAAGAGCACATTTTTTAACCGCACTTTCCTTTAGTTTTCTTCCTCGACCCGCAGGTTTGTCTGCAACCGTAACCACACCTACTATTTCGTACTCCTCTTTTATAAGAGCTTCCAAGGGTGGGACTGCGAATTCTGGAGTACCCATATAGACTATACGTGGGTTTTTACTTTCTGAGCGCATCGGGGTTACAATTTAAATCAAACCAAATATCATCAAAAGAAAGGCCTTTAGACAACATTTTCTTTATAAGATGTTCGTCCGGATAATAGTTTAATGTACAGGTACTGCAAGTACTGCATTTACCCTGGTTATCCTGACCAAAATAGTCTGCAATAAGACCATTTAGGCAATTGTCATTTTGAAGGAAGTCCAACATTGCAGCTGTACGTGCCCTCTTTGAAGTGATATAAGCATCCACAAAACTTTTAGGAAACTTCATGTGCTTATTCATAGGACGAGGCTCTGTGAGCACGATAGCACTATTTGATTTCTCTGGTAAATAGGTAATAAGCCCTTTGCTTGTTAATGAATTGAGTATCCCATCAAATTCCTCAGGAGTTACCTGAGCCATTGCGGCAAATCGTTTTCTGTCTATTCTACAAGGAGCATCAACAGCATTTGGATAAATCCTATAAAGAGCAGTGAGGATTTCTTTCCAATCGTAATGCAAATTTTCCCATTGAGAAGGTCTAGACTGAAATTGTATCCGAGGTACACTTTGTTCACTTTCTATGAATTGCCAAAGCTTTCTATGTTGAATCAGTTTGATATAGGTAAGCAACGTAGGAATGGTAAGGTTCATTTTTTCGGCTAATTCCACAATTGAAAAATCTACTTTCAATCCAAGTCCTGCTCCAACCGCTATTTGATGTTTACTGCAGAACAAGCTATAAAAATTCTCTACGTCCTGAATATTTGGTAATTCTTCAATACTCTGGTTCAGTCGCTCAAAATCTTGTTGGTTATACAATAGATATGTCTTGCTTTCTTCTCCATTTCTTCCTGCTCTTCCGATTTCTTGGTAATACCCCTCCAGCGTGTCAGGTACATCCCAATGTACTACCCAGCGAACATCACCTTTGTCTATGCCCATTCCAAAAGCAGTGGTAGCAACCATTATTTTGATTTCATTACTCATCCAAGCATCATAATTCCTCTGCTTTAATGCATGGTCAACTCCTGCATGATAGTAGCAACTGGTTAATCCTTCTTTATTTAGCAAATTGCTTAGTTGTTCACAAGTCCTTCGCGTCTTTGCGTATACAATACCGGTGCCTTTGAGTTGATTTAGCAGTCTTAAAATCTGCTTCTCCTTATTTGGAGTAAATTTTCTATTTAGAATAAGGTTTTCTCTAAATATGGAAGCCTCGAAGATTTTTGCATCAGGAATCCTTAACTCATTTAGAAGATCTTTTTTTACCTGTTTAGTCGCTGAAGCTGTTAGTGCAATGGTAGGGATTTCAGGAAGCAGCTCTTTAATCTTTTGAATATTTAGGTAAGCTGGTCTAAAATCAAATCCCCATTGTGAGATACAATGGGCTTCATCTACAGCAAGCAGTGAAATATCTGCATTGGATATATATTCTCTGAATAAGGGGTTGCTTAGGCGCTCAGGAGCAATAAAAGCAAATTTGTATTTGCCATATCGTAAGTTTCTAAAAGCCTCGTCAAGCTTACGAACTGGATAGATTCCTTTAAAATGGTAGCTTTTAATCCCTCTTTGAACGAGTCCATTGTGTTGATCCTCCATTAACGCAATAAGTGGACTAATTACTAAGGTAGTGCCAGGGTAGAGCATCCCGGGAACTTGATAGCATAAAGACTTTCCACCTCCGGTAGGCATTAAACCTAAAGTGTCCTTACCAGATAAGATGGATTGAATAATTGGTCCTTGTAGTCCACGAAAATCATCGTATCCCCAAAAATCCTTTAAAACAGCTTTTGCCTCAGTTATCATAGCCTTTCCAAAATGAAGGCAACTCGTTGTTTTACGGGTATTTTAGGCACAATTATCAGTTCATAGCCCATTTGTTCATATGCTTGAATAATGAATTTTTCCACCTCAATACAATCTTCTAAGGTTTCCATACGCTCGCTATCTAAAGCATGAATCTCCGGCCACACCGGTAGAAGAAACACTTTGTCAAATCGGCGATTCTCCATGTCTTTGGTCCAATTATCCAAGGGTTGTACGTTGCCTTTTAAAAGGTAAGCATAGGAATCTAAAATCGTGCGGTCGTAAAAATTTTTTGTTTCTAACAATGCACTATCAAACTGCTTATTGCGTAAATCCCATACTACTTGTGTAAACCCCATAAGGTTTTTCCAGGGCAAAATATCGGTTCCATTTTCCAGACTGTCACTAATGATTTCACGTGCTTGTTCGTGAAATACCGTATGTCCTAAGCCTTCTAATAATTGACTTACAGTGGTTTTTCCGGTTGCGGGTGCACCCGTTAATACAATTCTCGTCGTTTTCAATGGGTATGAGATATCTTCGTAGAATATCAAATGTACTTCTAATGGTTCGATTTTATCAACTTGTATTTGCACTACTTTTTCTGAGCTTATCCACATTTGGACAGTCTAAATCTGCCATTAATGCGTTTCAAAAAGCCCAAGAGGCCTTTCGTTCAGGAGATGAATCAAAGGGCTGGATGTATTTGGAGAAAAGCATGAAGAAAGGGAAAGAGGTATATTATCAGCCCTATATATATGCGGGTGATTTAAGCTTTCAAAACGGTCAATACGCTCAGTCAATCCATTATTATGATCAGGCCATTAGTATAACGCCATTGTCAACCATTTATCTTAAAAAAAGCATAGCATACAAGTACTCGAATCAATGGGACTTGGCTATTAATGCACTCCAGCTCTATTTGAAGAATGCAAGATTTTCTAAACAGCGGCGAATAGAAGCGGAGCAGATGCTAATTGACCTACTTTTTACTAGAGATTCTTACGAACGATTTAATTCCGACACATTCAACTACAACATCAGGAAATTGAGTTTTTCCACAGACCAATTGGAGTATTTTCCTACCATTACTGGTGGCGATGAGCACCTTATTTATACACATAGAGAAATTCTTGGAACACAATCTTCGGATGAAAACCTTTTTGAAGGAGCACTTGGCAGCTCTAGTGAATCTGGAAAACCATTACGAGGTTATCTCAATTCTCCTCTTAATGAAGGTGCTTCAAGTATAAGTGCAGATGGTCAGTTTATGGTTTTAACCGTTTGTAATCGCCAAGAGGGCGCCGGAAGTTGTGATTTGTATTTCAGCCATTGGAATGAGAATTTTGGATGGGAGCGACCAGAACCACTACCCGGAGAAATTAATACAGGTCGTTGGGAAAGTCAGCCCAGCTTAGGGCCGGACGGACGGACCCTATACTTTGTTCGTGGAAGAAATTCAAAGTCGAATGATAAGGATATTTTCCTATCCATTAAAGATGAGCAGGGGAATTGGTCAAGGGGAACTAAATTACCAAACAGCATCAATAGCCCTTCTAGGGAAAGTTGTCCGTTCATTCATTTTGATGGCGTAACACTATATTTTCTATCAGAGCGCAGTCCTTCTTTGGGAGGGTCTGATTACTTTAAATCCGTTCGAATCAATGATACAGCGTGGTCCGATCCAATCAACTTAGGTTTTCCTTTGAACAGTTTTGGTGAAGAGTTTAGTTTGGTTATTGATAAGAGCGGTACATTTGGTTACCTGTCATCCGAAAGAGGTGACAAGCTGATACCTGAGCAGCAAACAATGTATGCGTTGGACTTGTATAGATTTGATTTACCAAAGCATCTGCAACCAGAAAAAAGGTTTAATTACGACCTCTTAGTCGTTGATAGCCTAACAGAAATGCCTATTGGCAATGCGAAAGTGCAACTCTATAATGATAGTGGCGTTCAATTCTTTTCCGGGGAGAGTCATAAAAACTCTGGGATAGTTCGATTAATGACGGACGGATCATCTATTAGAATTACCGCTTACAAGAAGGGATATATGCCTTACTCTAATAAGATATCTACTCAGCAACAGATTGCGACACCTTTACATGAAACAAAAAGTCCGGCCATAATCAAAATGGTACCTGTTGCAATTGGAAAAAGCTTCTCTTTAAGGAACGTTTTATTTGATCTAGATAAAAGTTCATTGCTCCCTGAAAGTGAGAAGGAGTTAAGGTCCTTATTGATCACCCTAACGGATAATCCAAGTCTCATGGCAACAATTATTGGGCATACAGACAATCAAGGCTCTAGAAAATATAACCAAGCCTTGAGCGAAGCTAGGGCTCAATCCGTATTGAATTGGCTTGTAGAAAACGGTATAGATGCTTCTAGGTTGTCTTTTGAAGGCCGCGGTATGGACGAGCCCGTAGCAGAAAATGATACGGAATGGGGTAGAGGATTAAATAGGAGAACAGAGGTTCAACTTCGCTAGACTCCGTATTTATTTTTCCAAATTTCCTTTTGTTGAGCACTTATTTGCTTTTCCTTGGCGTTGGAAGATGCTATCCATATTGCAGTGCCTTTAATGGCCTCTGGTAAGTATTCTTGCGCAACGAAGCCCTCGGAATAATCGTGAGGATATAGATAGTTTTTCCCGTGTCCAAATTCCTTTGCCATGGCGCTAGAGGCATTCTTGAGATGGTCGGGCACTTCGAGATTTCCAGTCTTTTGAACCAGTTTTTGCGCTTTACCTATGGCTGCATATGCGCTGTTGGATTTAGGCGAAGTCGCTAGGTAAATGGTGCATTGACTTAGGATTATTCTACTTTCTGGCCAGCCAACACGTTCCACGGCACTAAAGGTTTCATTGGCCAGCATCAGTGCGTTAGGATTGGCGAGACCAATGTCTTCGGCAGCCGATATGATCAATCTTCGTGCAATAAACTTAACATCCTCACCACCTTCAATCATTCGCGCGAGGTAGTACACCGCAGCTTGGGGATCAGAACCTCTAATGGATTTAATGAACGCTGAAATAACATTGTAATGTTCATCACCGCCTTTGTCGTATCTGATTTGTGCATTGCTCAGGACATTTTGTGCAAACTCCTCATCAATAGGAACACCTCGTTGCCCTTGCTGAAAACACAACTCCACAAGATTGTATAATTTCCTTGCATCGCCCATACTCTGACGAATCAAGAAGTCATGCGCGGTGATCTTAAGGTTCTTTTGCGTAGCATACTCCGTCGTATTCGCAAGGTCAATCATCTTTGATAAATCCTCTTTCGAATGTGAATTCAATACATAGACCTGCATTCTAGAAAGCAATGCAGCATTAATTT
>JAYOSU010000010.1:1765-14089 GCA_038139395.1 Cryomorphaceae bacterium | reverse complement strand
GAATGTGAATTCAATACATAGACCTGCATTCTAGAAAGCAATGCAGCATTAATTTCAAAGGAGGGGTTTTCTGTGGTTGCCCCAATGAGCGTGATCCAACCCCGTTCTACAGCATGAAGCAGACTGTCCTGTTGGCCTTTGTTAAAACGATGAATCTCATCAATGAAAAGGATAGGGCGATTGCTGTTAAAAAGGCTCTTTTTCTCGGCCGTCGCCAAGACTTCTCTCACATCTTTAACCCCTGCATTTACCGCGCTGATCTGGTAGAGCGGTGCATCAAGTTCTTTGGCCAAGAGTAAAGCTAATGTGGTTTTGCCAACACCGGGAGGACCCCATAGTACAATAGAAGGCAATCTGCCTAAACTTAAACTCTTACGCAATGCGCCATTTTGACCTATTAAATGTTCTTGGCCTAAATATTGGTCCAAAGATTGTGGTCGAAGCTGTTCTGCAAGCGGTTTCATCATTCGAAAGTAACTATCTTTTCGCTATGTCCGATTGGAGAAAATATGGAATTCATAAGGGACTTTTTCTTTGGCCAGTTCTTTGGGTCATAGTGGCCTGGTTAGTTTTTGCATTTGAGCTAGCTACCGGATACTCGTTGGGTAAATTTGGTTTATTACCGGGGAGTTGGATGAAATGGTATGGGCCGCTAACATTTCCCTGGCTGCACGGCGATTTGAATCATATCACCAGCAATACAATCAGCTTGTTCTTTGTGGGCATGTTGATTCGTTACAGTTTTCCTAAAGTTTTTGATAAAGTATGGCTCACTAGCTTGCTTCTACCGGGTATTATTCTTTGGTTTATTGGTAGGCCGAGTATACATATAGGAGCTAGCGCATGGTTATATGCTTTGGTAAGTTTTGTATTCTTTAGTGGTGTGTTACGTCTCCATGTGCGCCTTTTGGCACAAAGCATGCTTATGGTGTTTTTATATGGCAGTTTCGTTTGGGGGGTGCTACCGCACGACCCGTCCATTAGCTATGAAGGGCATCTTAGCGGTGCAATAGTAGGGTTTTTATTGGCCATTCTTTTTCGCAAGGAAGAACCTATAGAACCTTTAAAAAATATTGAGCCAATTGCAGAGGATGATGTTCCGTGGGATGACTGGAAGCATCCATTCGAGCGCGAATTAACTTTTGAGGAGATTAACCCAACTGCTGGTAAACCGTTGCAACCGCGACAAGACCGGCCGTTTCTGTACGAAGACGGCTCGAGCCCAGATGAATTGGCTTAGCACCAATCTGTTTTGCTAAAGCAATTTCGCTAGGGGAAAAATCACCTTCTGGACCAATGAGTATGGTGGTTGCAAGCCCCTTTGTTAATTGTTCAGTAATAGAAGTTTTTTGACCGTCCTCCTCACAATGTGCAATAAGCATATTAGAATGGTCCGTGGAACAGAATGTTTTGAAAGGAATGGCCTCCGAAATAACTGTCAACGTACCTTTCATACTTTGTTTGGTAGCGCTTAAAGCGATTTTTTCTAAACGCTGTGTCTTAACAATCTTGCGTTCACTGCGCTCACAGATAAGGGGAACAATACGCTTAATGCCCATTTCAACAGCCTTCTCAACGAAACTTTCAAATCTATCCATGTTTTTGGTAGGTGCTATGGCCACGGTGAGCTCATAAGGCACGCTCCCAAAATTAGATTCCACTTTAGTGAAAGATCCATAAACATTTGATTTAGAGGCAAATGATATGTTTCCTAAATACAGGTTTCCGTCACCACAAATGAAGTGTATAGAATCACCTACAGTTTTTCTCAGTACTTTGACACAGTGCTGGACTTCAGCTTTATCTAAATAGAATTCTAATCCTTTTATTTGTCCTAAAAAGAGCTGCATTAAACGCCAACTTTATCTTTAGTTCTATTGAGTGGCCGCTCAATTTGTTTTTCAATAAACTCTATAATCTTACCCGCGACATCAACACCTGTTACATTTTCAACGCCTTCGAATCCTGGAGATGAATTCACTTCTAAAACCAAAGGCCCTCTTTCCGATCTAAGCATATCTACCCCAGCAATATTCAGTCCCAAAGATTTTGTAGCCGCCACGGCTGTCTTTTTTTCTATTGAACTCAACTTTACTTTTTCACCTAAACCGCCTCTATGAAGGTTGGACCTGAATTCGCCTTCTTGCCCCTGTCTCTTATAGGCTGCAATTACTTTTCCTCCGACCACAAAAGCTCGTATATCAGATCCTCCTGCTTCCTTTATAAATTCCTGAACAAGGATGTTGGCGTTAAGACCGTAAAAGGCCTCTATGACACTTTTAGCCGCAGTCTTAGTCTCTGCTAAGACAACACCAAGGCCTTGAGTTCCTTCCAATAGTTTAACAATAAGAGGAGGCCCTCCAACGGTTTTAATCAAGTTGTTTACATCTCTTGGTTGTTTCGCAAATACGGTTTTTGGAATGCCGATTCCGTGCTTGGCTAACACTTGAGTAGCCCTTAATTTATCTCTTGACCGCACAAGTGCAAGAGAGCTCAAGGTGGTGTAAATATTTTTAACTTCAAATTGACGAATGATTGAACCTCCGTGAAAGGTGACAGAGGCTCCAATCCTTGGAATTATAGCATGAAAATCAGTCAGGACCTGCTCTCCAAGAAATACTTTGTTATTCCCTGTTTCCATTCCCACATAGCAATGATTGTGATTGATCACATGAGGTTCATGACCTCGCTTCTCCGCTGCTTCCACAAGTCTCCTTGTGCTGTACAGATTTGGATTAGCACTTAAAATTGCAACTTTCATGGCTTATTTGGTTACGTCAACAAGGAACCCTAATTGAAGCAAATTACGACCTATCAACATATCATAGGTTAATTTGGATCGATTAGAAAATCCTATTAATACTTTTTCTTTTTTACCAGCCAAAACGACTTCAGTTTCAATCATAGGCCTTGCCTTAATTCGACCAAAAGAATTTCTCACATTCCTGACAATATATTTTGAAAAAACTAATTCTTCTCCCGTGTAGAAATCACTCTCGTCATCAAAGAGAATGACCTTTAATTCCTTGTTTTCTTCATCAATATGAATTGAACAGGCGTGTAGCGCACAAGTTGCAGCCCCCGTATCCACCCGAGCATGGAGATTTTTCACATTAAGTTCCGGCAGTTGGACTTGAGCAGTTGCGCCGATCAGAATAGAAGTTTCCATGGTGCAAAGTTGCTTCTTTTTTCATTGAGATTGACCACGCTCTAAAACTTTACTTTGGCAGATGAGCTGATACTTAAATCTGCATATTCACCGTTTCTATAATTATAGTATCCTGCAATACCAATCATAGCTGCATTATCAGTAGTAAACTCTAATGGCGGTACGTAGGTGTTTAATCGTTTTTGCATTCCAAGATTGTGCAATCGTTTTCGCAGTGCTGAATTAGCGCTCACGCCTCCAGCTAAGGCCACATTGGAGATCCCCGTATTTTTTATAGCTTTTTCCAACTTGTCAAAGAGTACATCTAAAAGCGCACGTTGATAGCTTGCGCAGATATCTGCTTTGTATTTTTCAATAAAGTCTGGCGTTTCCTTGACGCAATTTTGAAGGGCATAAAGAAAACTTGTTTTCATACCAGAAAAACTATAGTCGTAGTTCGCCACGTTGGAACGATTAAATTGTATAAACGTATCATCTCCATTTTTAGCCAATCGGTCAATGTGAGGTCCACCGGGATAGGGTAGACCTAGAATTTTAGCCGCCTTATCAAAAGCTTCACCAACAGCATCATCTATGGTTTCGCCTAAAACCTCCATGTTCTTGGGTGCATCAACTCGAACTAATTGTGTGTGTCCTCCACTAACTGTAAGGCAAAGAAAAGGATAAGCTATAGGCGTTGTATGAGCACCTTCTATCGCATGAGCTAAAATATGCGCATGCATGTGATGGACGGGAATTAACGGAATGTCAAGGGTTAATGCTAAACTCTTGGCAAATGAAGTTCCCACCATTAATGAACCCATTAATCCAGGCCCATTGGTAAAAGCAATTGCATCTAGTTGTGAAGGTTCGATATTTGCTACCTTTAACGCACGATCTACCACTGGAACAATGTTTTGTTGGTGCGCTCGTGAGGCCAATTCAGGAACAACACCACCATAGGCAGTATGAACCGCTTGAGAAGCAATTTCATTGGACAACACTTTTTTTCCCAGCAAAACTGCCGCGGATGTATCGTCACAGCTGCTCTCAATTGCTAATATATAAGGTTGGTTGTCCATGAACGAGTCAAAAGTAAAGCAAAATGGTCTTGTAAAAACCTTAAGGCGCGTAGCAGTTTCCCTGCTTGTTGTAGTGCTCGTCTTCAGTTTAGTATTTACCACCTTTCTTCATTCAGCTTTCTTCCAAAAGAAGCTTTATAGCAGCTTTATAGCACCTGCACTAGAAGAGCGCGGTCTTAAAATTGATTTTAATGGCTTTAACTATGCATTTCCTGCAAGTTTTAGTCTTCCAAATACAGTGATTTATTTTCACGATACGGCAGTGGTACGTTCAGGAAGCATAGAGGTTAGAGACATCATATGGTCCACTACCTTGGGTATTGATGCTATTGAGTTGGATACCATAGAAGTCTTACAACCAGTTGATGGTCCTGTGATGAGAAATATGGTACTTTCAATTTTGGATACCTCTTCAAATGGTGAATCGGGTATATTGGCTTTGGATATAGCTACCATGAAATTTAAAGGTATTACCATTCCTTTTGAGGATAGTACCAAAGGCTTTGTAGCATTCTGTTTAAACCAGTTAAATGTTGATGACGCTGTTGCGGTAGATTCATTGTTCTCCATAGTTAAGTATGAGGGTTATGAAATAAATATGTTCTCCAATCAAATGGGTTATCGGGCGAATGGAAATTTTGAGTTTGATTTTTTGGCCGAAAGTCCAGAATTAATTTCTATCCAAGGTCTTCTCGAGGGATCTGACACCGTTACTGTTTTGAATGGAAAGATAAGTGTCCCTGAAGATCCCAATCTTGTTGACCGTCTTGATGAAAAGTTTTGGAATATTTTACAGAATGCCTCATTTGATTACCAACTATCTGCAGATTCAGCGGGGTATATGGGATGGTTAATAGGCGGAAATGAAGCCTATGAAATACGCACAAAGTATAAACAGGGAACCCCGGGTGATTACAATATTGAAGGCGACATTTTTCCCAAGGAAAGCCTGTACAATTGGTCCCTTTTTGAAGGCTATGAAGATATTTTTGAATATGTAAGACCTAATCGGGCACAAATTAAGGTCCAAACGGATTTCTCAGATGTTGATTGGTCGCTAAAGTTCATAGACCAACATTCTGAAATAGTGCTTGGAAGCCAGGGAATAGATGAACCTGTGCGCGCCACCATTCTAAGCGAGTCGTTAGGTTTAGGTCCTATACAGCGCGTAACGGCACAGTTGAGTCTTTTGCCAAATATGAGCGCGGTAATTCAAAATGAGAATTTCCAAGTATTAGGTGTTTTTCCTTCAATAGTTGCTCAAGGAAAAAAAGTAAGGGGTATAGGCGCATCCTATTATCATACGGGCACTAAAGACACTCTTTGGCTGAGTTCACTTGATTCTAATTTTGATGTTGAGCTTGCGGCTAGTAAAGCATTAGGGATTACTAAAATCAGCGGGAAATTAAATGCTGTTTCTCTAGACATTTTAGATCCGTTAGATACTGGTCAGGTACTAATGACAGATGTTGAATGTACGTTTAATGAAGAGGGCATAGGTGCATTGCTCTTGAGTAATACCGTTTTGTCTAGACCGAATGATGTTATATTTTTAAGAAATCTTAATGTCATACATAAAGTTTCTTCAGGAGTTAGAACCATAGATCTTTCGAGCGATGTATTGGATTTTTCAATATCCGGTAAATGGGATTTGCAGGATATGCCTTTGATTGCTGAACACATCCTGCAAGACGTAATTGTACAAGACCCAAAACCATGGATACCTACTGACTTTAGTTTTGATCTTCATGCGGGAGATATAGGCTGGATTGCGGATCTAGCGCATGTGGATGTATTTGTTAGTGAGCAGACTCGTGCTTTTGGTTATTATAGCGGATCTAATAGGTATTGGTCCACAGAATGCAAGATTCCTTCTTTCCATTCCAAAGAGTTTTCAGGAAAAGGTATAGCCCTAAAAGCCTCTCAGAATCAGAGGGTCCATTCGTCTTCGATTCAGGCAGAGTTCTTGGATTATAAGCGTTTTAAATTCAAGGATATTGTCTTGAATACTGCAGGTGAGATGAATCAACGGGAGGTTGAAATGGACTTTAGCTTTATTGACTCCATACCTAGTCATGTTAACATCAATGGATATTTATCAAAAGGTGAAATAAACATGGATTCCCTTTCTTTTAACATTGGGACTTCTTCTTTTTCTTCAACGCGCTCAGGATCTATTGTGTGGGAAGACTCAAAAATCAGTGCGGATTCGGTAGGGGCAGTTGGACCATCTGGAGCCTTTTGGTTAACAGGAAACCTCCTTTCTAAAAACAATCCTGAATTAGCCTTTACGACGAATAATTTGGACGCAGATGTGCTTAATTACATCATACGAAATGATGATGTTGTGCTTTCAGGAAAGCTAAGTGCCGAGTTGAATTTAGCTCAATCCTTTGAACAACCGGAGTTACTGTCCAATTTAAAATTCGAGGATTTTGGACTGAATGACTTTACATACGGAGACTTTACATCAAAAGCCAGTTATAACGAAGAAGATCAAGTCTATGTTTCAGGTCAAATGCGTCAAGGCAAGGCGAGTTCGTTTACATTTAATTCGCGCTTTGATTTACATCAAAATGAAATTGATTTACGTGCTAGTCTGGATCAATTTGCTATTGAGCCTTTCAACCCACTGCTTGGTGGTGTATTGGATGAATTGAGAGGTAATTTGCAAGGTGGTTTAGAACTTTATGGCCCCATAGATTCATATAAGTTAAATGGTGCATTTAGTTTAACTGATGGACACTTTACTGTACCTATTGTTGGTTCAGAGTTAAGTTCAAACGAGGCCTTAGAGATAAAGTTGACTGAAGATGTAATCAGTCTTGATACAGGCACCTTCTTTGTCCCAAGCGATAGCACCTTAGCCAAGGTTTATGGAGATGTGTACCACGATAGGTTTGATAGTCTTGTATTTGACCTAAAATTGCACAGCGATAGTATTCTTGCCGTGAATAGGCAGCGAAACGTTGATGGTTACTTTTATGGAACCGCTGTAGTGTTGGGAGATCTCCTTCTTGAAGGACCACTTGAACAACTTCATTTAGACTTGGTCCTAGCAACAAAGGAAGGCACCAATTTCAAAATCCCATTAGATAATCCTACAGCTGTTGAAATGCCTAGCTATATACGATTCACAGATGCAAGTTTACCCCGGCCGGATACCATAGAGACTAAATCACTCGAGTATTTTACCACTGATATTGCTATAAATGCCACTCCAAAGGCACAGGTTGAATTGGTTTTAGATGAAGTCCTTGGCGACGTAATTAAAGCGAGAGGAACGGGTAATTTGAGACTTAAGCTATTAGAGGATGAAAGTTTAGAATTGTATGGGCTATACACCTTAGAGAGCGGAAGCTATTTGTTTACGCTTCAAAATATTATAAATAAGCAATTTGAAGTAGTAGAAGGAGGTAGTATTTTATGGAGTGGAGATCTTTATGACGCTGAAATTAACATGGATGCGAAGTATTCGCTTTCCACAGATCTTGATGGATTGGTGTCTAATCCAAATTACAATAATGAAAATGTAGATGTAGACCTTATCATTAATCTCAGCGGGGCGTTGATGAATCCGGATATTTCCTTTTCGGTAGAATTACCCAATGCACCTTCTAGTTATTTAGAGGAACTCCAGCGCCATTTTTTAAATGAAGACGCTATGAATTATCAGGCCTTTTCGCTTTTAATGTTGGGCGATTTTTATCAGCAGGACTTAACGGTGCAAGAAGGGTTTGATCTCGGAAATTCAGTTCAGAGCAACACATCTGAACTTTTAGTTAGCGAATTTGGCAGTTGGTTAGCAGCCGGGATCGGTTCATATGTAGATTTAGAATTTGATTATACCAGCGGTCTAAACCCTTATACCAACCTGACTGACCCTCAAAACAGTTTAAATTTAGGCATTGGAAAGGATTTTCTAGACGGTAGATTAAGCATAAATAGCTCATTAGATATTCCTATTGGCAACCAAGGTGCTAGTACGTTGTTGCTTGGGGACACCGAATTGGTATATTCGCTCACAAAAGATGGAAAGATTAAAATAAGAGCATTTAATAGAAGTAATAGGAATGACCCCTTAATGCAGAATTCTGGGCCTTATACGCAAGGTGTGGGAATTCTTTTTCATAAAGAATTTGAAAAGGTTCTTAAAGACTAATTCTCACGAGCAATTATGTCCACAGCTTCCACTAGAGAGGCCACATAGTAATCTGGCTGAACAGAATGTGGTTTTAATCCGTGACCCGTTTTTACCCGTATGGTAGTCACACCTGCATTTTTGCCTGCTTCAATATCTCTAGGAGAATCACCGACTAAAAAGCTTTGATTCAAATCAATATTAAAACGATCCTGTGCATCCAGAAGCATTCCAGGACTTGGCTTGCGACATTTACAGGGAATTTTATATTCGGGTACTTCTCCCTCAAATCCGCCATGCGGATGATGCGGACAGAAATAAATAGCTTCAACATAGGCACCCTGCTCTCCAAGTTCAGTTTCCATCTTTTTATGTATTGCCGAGAGTTCCTCTACGGTACACAGCCCTCGAGCAATTACACTTTGATTGGTGACTACCACAACTAAATACCCCATTTTATTGAGCCGCTTAATAGAATCAGCGGCATAGGGATATAGTTCAAAATCTTCGGGCCGATGAATGAGATCTGTGTCAATATTAATGACACCATCACGATCTAAATAGACGCATTTTTGCTTATTGTTCAAATTCCGAGCAGCTACTTTACCAGAAGTTATAGCTTCTTCTACTTTATACAGGCGATCAGGAGTACCCATGTCTTTAAGGTACTCCGGGGTATTGTATGCGTAGACATCTATTTTTTCATGAAGCGTAGGGAAGATGTCTTTTCCAAAATCTGCTTTGACACCCGCCTCAAGATAATTCAGCACCTCTGGATTAAATACGTATGCAGCGGCATTCACCAAGTTTCTGTAGACTAGATTCTTTGGGTGTGGCTTAGCATAGAAGGCACAAACTTTGTCTTGCCCATCTACGTCTAATAAGTCGCTATCGTATGGATGGTCGTTTGGATGAACCACTAATGTCGCAGATGCGCTTTTATTTTGATGGAATTGAATTAGTCGATTCAAGTCCATATTCATCATTACATCTCCGTACAAAACCAGGAAAGGTTCTTTTAAATGACTCTCAAGCGCCTTCACTCCTCCGACCGTGCCAAGCGGTTTAGGTTCAACGAAATAGTGAATGTTTATGCCGAAATTCTCTCCATTCCCAAAATATTCCTCGATATGGTTATACAGATGATTTACGATGAGCCATACATCCGTGAACTGATGTTCCTTTAATAGATTGATTTGATATTCTAATATAGGCTTGCCAAGCACAGGCATCATAGGTTTTGGTATATCACTTCGTATCTGTGATAATCTAGTCCCTTTTCCTCCAGCCAATATAAGAGCTACCTTCATTTTTAGTACTTTGTCCAAACCTAAGAAGGTTTATGCACGTATTAAAGGAAAAAATGAAAGATTCTCAACAACAAGATTTCGAAGAAGAACTTAATGAGTGGAAGAACGAAATGCTCAATGATATAGATGTCATCACGCAAGGATTGTTAATACAAGGGGATGAAGGAAGGGTAAGCGTGATTAAGTTTTATCGCGCATTAAGCGATAAAATTTTAAACTGGAAGCAATACACCCGTGAGTCCAATGCAGCTCGCTTGAAGGAATAAAAGAAATTCGTTTTTTTTTTCATTATGGTGTTGTGAAAATGAAATTTGATTTTACATTTGCAACCCCCTTGGGAATTACGGTCCGGTAGTTCAGTTGGTTAGAATACAAGCCTGTCACGCTTGGGGTCGCGAGTTCGAGTCTCGTCCGGATCGCCAAAAAAGAAGCCTTCAGAGTAATCTGGAGGCTTTTTTGATTATTTCCTTTTCTTTCCTCTAGATAGATGCAATTCACAGTATCTGCTGTCATCTAGTGCTGCACGTTTGCATTTGGCTCCACTATTCGTTTTGTAGCTGCATTTGCGGAATACGTTCTTTTTTGGAATCTCTTTTTTTTCTCTTAGTTTGGAGAGGTCCGAAGTTCTTTCCGGAAGACATACACTACACGGCAGAAGTCCACGTTGTAAAGCGACTCTTTCATCAATATGTATTTGTCCATTCTTTAGATACCTGCATTTATCCACGTGATACCTAGCACCAGAGGCATTAATTCCCCGTGTTGTAAAAACCACAATTTCTTGTACTGCCAGCGAATCGGTTTTTGATTGTGCCTTAACTTGCGGACTCATCAGCGGGAACAGTACACAAACTATGGCTATTTTAAAAAGAATATTCATTGGTGCAAAGCTATTTATTCTTTGCCTATTTCTTGGTCCATTGTTCATGAAAGCTCAGATGACATCAATCAACTTTGATTACTTGACGGTTAATGAACAGCCACCTAATACAAATTATGTAACTATTCTTGGAGATTCACTTGAACCTATTGGATTTCTTGGAACAGGTGCATCTATTTACCACCCAAATCTTCCAATATACGCGGGAATTAGATTGAACAATGCAGCATGGGGTGTTCGTGCGGGCTATTACACTTTCGGTTATCATGCAGGCGCTGAACTCAAACTAAACCATAACCTTTTCATACATCCCAGATTAATGTTTACTTCAGGGGGAGGAGCAGAGAGTAACGACGGTTCAGGTTGGTTTATTTCTCCTGCGCTATCGCTAGAAAGGACTTTTGGTAATTATAGTCTAGGTATTGGTGGTCAATACAGCTATATAAGTACAGGAATTATTCAAGGTAGCAGTCTGTATTTTTCTCTCAATAAAAAAATGGACTTTACTAAGGAGTTAGCCACTGCATCAGATGCTCAACTATTTACGAATACGGTTTATAGTCTTGTAAATGAGCAAAGTAAGAATATAGGATTTATTGGAATAGGTGGCCGGGTATTTCATGAGCACACTTATCAAAGTGCGTATCTTACTGCAGCTGTGACAAACCTAGGCGGGTATATGGATGTGTACGGCGGTTATGGAATTTGGAATCAATTTGGAGCGTTTAGATTATTGGGTGAAATCAACTTAGGAACTGGCGGTGGAGGTAGAGCTCCCGCAGGCGGCGGTTTACTTTACGGTTCAGGTGTTGAAGGACAATACCATTTTAATAATTTGTTCATTGGCTCGAGTTTAGGAGTCTTAAAAAGTTTTGACGGTCCTTTTTACTTCTCCTTCATTGGTATTCATCTGGGAACAGAATTACATTTTGACTCACAATTTAGCAACAGGTTAGAGTATATGCCTGTGTCTTTAATTATTGAAAATTCATTTAGAACCTATTTAGGAGACGATGGTTTTTCCAATTTAGGAGTTGCCTTTCAGTTGTACAAAAAAGGTTTGGTCAGTTTAAGAGGAGAAAGCTATTGGGCCTTTACTGACGGTCGTGGTGCCTACGCGGAAGGGTTGTTTGGTCTTCGATTACAGCAAGGATGGGTATATACAGAAGGGCAAATTGGTGCAGGTGCCGGAGGAGGAATCAATCTATGGAACGGTGCAGGTCTTGTTTTTCTGAATGTTGGTTTAGATATACCTTTTTCAAGTTCAACAACAATCAACTCCAAATTAGTCTATAACCTATATTCTACTACTGCATTTCCTGAATTTGGTCTGCAATTGGGACTCGGATATAAGATACCTTTCACAAAGAGGTAACAATTGGGTGTACCAACCTCTTGAATATGGCTTGCATTTATATATTCGTAAATAGAATTTAGACAAAACCTCAAATGAGAAAGTTAATCCTCGCATTTATATTGTTGTCTTTTAGCACATTGATTCGTGCACAATCTATTAAAATACCAACAGATTATGAGGCTGGTTACTTTTTTGGCTTTCAAGGTCATAAGTTTACGTTAGCTTCAGAATTAGATATGGGTGTGGGTTTGGAAGGTTTTTATCAAACAACAGCCCTGCATCCTGGTGGAGCAGAGGATAAATTTTATGTTGGTATTCGGTACCGCTGGAGAGGGTATGAAGTGAAAAAATGGGAAGGTACAATAGGTGCAGGAGCTTTTACTTCAAATATTATTCAGAATTTCCC